>NZ_JARJBC010000022.1:0-127713 GCF_029269905.1 Streptomyces silvisoli
CGCGGGCTGGCCACCCGCTACGACAAGACGCCCGAAAGCTACCTCGCCGGACTCCACCTGCGCGGAGCGATCCTGTGGATCCGCAGCCTTCAACCCGCCTGAAGATCCGAACTACGAACACGCTCTAGTTGAGGTCAAGGTCGGCGGATGCGCCCCGCCGGGCCCCGTGCGCGCTCACCCACAGGAGTGGATACCCGTGCGGTTCGCCCCGAGCAGGGTAGCTTCCGGGCGGCACTCCCCCAACTACCCGCCGGGAGAGCCCCGTTGAAGGACTTTCGCCGTATCGCTACCACCGCCGTCGTCGGCGCCGTCGTCGCGGTATCCGGCATTACGCTCGCCGGCCCTGCACAGGCCGCCACCCCTTCCGGCGATCACCGCGCCCACGACACCTGCCACTGCCAACAAGGCGTCAGCGACAGCGGGCGCTGACCGCTCGACGCGTTGACCACGACCGACGGTGCCACCTCGGCAAACACCCTGGCGACACGCACAGGGTCCCGGACGTCGAGCGGATGCCAGGCGACACCCGAAGCCCTGCCGGACCGGGAGGCGAACGTCGCCGTGCGGGTGCGGCTCCGGCCGTACTGCGTTCCGCCGTCCACGGCGACCGGGGCTTGTCCCGCGCTCCGTATGAGCGCGGGACAGCATGGGGCGCTGTCAGGCCCGGTGGTGCTGTCTCGCGGCCTTGTGTCCTACGCCCTCCAACTCGCGTAGCTACCCGATCCGTACGGTCGCCTGCCAGCGCTTGCCGTCGGACGTGCGGCTGCTGAGCTGGACCGTTCCGGGTGCGGTGGCCACGAATACACCGGGTGTCACGCCGACGGGCGGGGTGAGTACGCCGCTGTTGGCCGGGGCGAGGAGTTGCGGGGCGGAGCTGGTGACGGGACTCCACCGTGCCGACATCTGGGTGCCCTTGGCGGTGAGGAAGACATCGAGCTGCCCACCGACGCGAAGGCAGTACGTCCCGGAGTCGGTCTCAGTGAGCGTGCCCGCGGAGTGCGGCAGTTGGGCGGGCGGCAGCGTGCGACAGGCCACGGGACTTTGGGCGACGGCCTCATGACCGCATCCGGACAGCAACGCGGTCAGCGCCGCCAGTCCACCCATCGCGCACGGCATACGCAGCTTCCCGCGCTGCCTTCGATGCGACTTCGTTCGCCGCACACCATCACCATCCTTGACTGTCGCCGCGGGACACATTCCGTATGGCCGTCGCTGCCCCGCTCAACGCGAGGGACAGCGACGGCCATTCACTTGCGGTACGGAACGGGATCAGCCCTGGTTGCCCGAGCTGACGTAGTGGGTCACACACCCGCCCGCGCCGCCGCTGAAGTTGTTGCTCCACAGCGACTGGACCGCGAAGTTGGCGCCGTTCAACGCGACGATGGACGACGCACCCTGCCCACTGGAGATCCAGGCGCACTTGTCGCCGGTCTCGGACCCGGTCGAATCAACCCAACCGCTGCTGGGCGCCGGGTCGGTGAGGGTCTCGGCGTACTCGTGACCGCCGACGATGGTCACACCCTCGGTCGCGCCGTTGACCCCGCTGCTGCCGGTGGACACGAAGTTGGCACCGCACCCACTGCCCGCGTCGGGGACGTACGGCATGTTGGTGTACGGCAGGTCGGCGCCGTTCGACGCGGTGGTGTGGTCGTGCCAGGCGCAGTAACTCGTCTTGAAGCCCTGCGGGACCACGCCGTGGGGTGCGTCCACGATGATCTCGACGTTGTCGCCCGATACGCCGAAGTGCGAGGCCGCCTTGACCGCTTCGGCGGCGATCTGCGACGAACTGGGCTTGGACGGTGCCTGGATTGAGCTGTCCAGCCAGGTGCCCGCGACGGGGTTGGACGCCGGATGTCCGACGGCGGTGCCCGCACCGTTGCACTGGGTGGTTCCGACGGCGACGCCCTCGCAGTACTGGGTCTGGCTGTTGGACCAGGCGTCACCGCTGCCGTAGGTGTGCTGGAAGAACGACAGCTGCAGCTTGGCTTCACCTGATGGGTCGTTGGTCACCGTGGAACCGGTGCCCCACTGGTTGCCCCAATAGACGATGTAGATCGTGGGGTTGGTGACGACGGACCCACCACCGTACGCGAGGTTGCCCCCGGACGCCGAGGCCTTGGCCGCGGCGCGGGAATGCGGGGCCATCGGATGAGCGGCCTTTGCGGACGCGCCGGCGGGCGCGGCGAAGAGCAGGGCCGATGCCGCCAGCGAGGCGGCCGCGATGGTGGCGAGGCCGGCGCGGCGCGACAGCATGTGTCTGGTGCGGGGTGTGCTCAGCAACATGGTGTCCTTCTGTGAGGGTTGCCAACAGGGGGCGATCGGGTCCGTCCGTCGGTGACGGGCGGGCCCCCACGGTCATCCGTCGAGAGCGCGGGACACACATATGTTGTGCACATGACATTGCATGCGCGAGGTGTGGCGCGAGCGGGGATGACTGTGGAATCCGTGCCTTGGGGTGGGGGGATGGCCGGACGATGTTGATGGTTGCTGATGGTGTGCCACCACGTGGAGTGGTGTGCGGCTGAGAACGTAGCGAGTTGTCAGCCGTCGGTCAATAGTTCAACAAAGAAGGGTGCCGTTCACGCGAACAACGGGCGAACTTGGTCCTGTTCGGCCACTTTGCCGGAACGGCGATCGTCCGCGATCCGTCCGCCGCTCCGAGCGAGCGGGCGGGGGCCGTCGCGTGCGGTGTCACTTGCTGTTGCCCCGCGCGCGGAGGGTGACCGTGGCGGCGGCCGGGGTGCCGGCGGAGGCCGGCGGCAGTCGGCTGGGTGGGACGAGTGGCGGTCACGGCGAGGTCGCCCTTGAGCATGCGGCCGCCGTCGCCGGTCAGGCGCAGGTAGTAGTCCGCGGAGCAGACCGTGCCGTCCTCGTCGAGGGCGAGCAGTCCCGAGTCCGTGGGTACCCAGTCCTTCGACTCGGCGGTCTTGGCGATCTGGTTTCCCTCGTTGTACTCGTCGTACATGGAGATGTAGATGCCCTGCATTCCGGCTCGGACCATGTTGTAGAACTGCCGCCACATGAAGTCGCCGTGGGCGCGCTGGCGGGCGGAGACATCGCCGGGCAGCACGCACGGCTGGTAGTCGATGCCGTGGGCGGCGCAGTCCTGGAGGTCGGGAAGGGTGGGCTGGTTGTAGAAGTTGTCCGCGTCGGAGACGGTGCCGATCCGGCCCACCATCCACGGCGAGAGCATGTTGAAGGCGTGATAGACGTCGGCGAAGCCGGAGCGCGAGTCGCTGTTGCCGGTGCGCCACCAGGTCGGCACGCCGCCGATCACGTAACAGCCCTGGCTCTTGAACCAGTTGACGACGTCCAGGCAGGCGCTCGCGCTGAACGGGTGGTTGCTGTCGTTGAATCCGAAGCCCCAGATGCACACGACCGGTTTGCCGTTCTGGTGGGCGTACGCCGAACTCTGCGTGTGCGCGGACATCTTGTTCGTCCAGTCGGTCTTGATCTCCGACCGCATGGCGGTCCAGCCGCTGACGTCGTACATGATGTAGAACTTCCGGCCGTACGCCTCGGCGGCGCCGCGCACCTTCTGGGCCATGGCGTCTCGCGTCGGGCCCATCCGAACGCGCCGAGGGCGGCGGCCGCGGTGCCACCGGCCGTCAAGTCGCCTACGGGTCACGAGGCGCCGTTCCCCCGACGCCCCGACCTCGTCGTCACAACCGTCAGCCGACGGTTCCCGCGGTGTTCACGATCTCGCCTCCGACGACGAAGCCAGGCACCAAGAGCCAAAAGGACACAGCCCCCGTCGCCCGGCATTGTGACTGCTGGGCCCGAGTGCTCCGATGCCGCGACCGGTGCAACTCGTTGGCGTGTCAATCCCGATGCAACCCGTTGGCGCGTCAGTCCCGCTGCCACCCCTTGGCGTGATCGCTGCCTCGGGCGCTGGCCCCCCTGGGCGAGCCGGTCACAGTGTTGTCGCTGGAACCCGGGCTGTACGCGGGAACCGGCATCACCCCGCTGAAGCCCATGTGATCAAGCCATGAGGCGGCCGGTGTGTCGGTCTACTTCCTCCCCTCTGGCCCTTGGTCCACAAGTGGAGTCGCTGGCCCGGCCCGGCAGGGTGGATCTCCAGGCCACCGTCAGCGTTGAGGATGGAGCGCCGACCGGGATAGGCGCGTTCGAGCACGCGCTGCGGGCCCAGCAGCTGCGCGACGCGGCACCTGCGGTGCGGGCCTGGCCCGGGTGGACCGCGCACGACGCCGACGCCGAGGAACTCGCCGACATCTTTGGTGAGGACCTCGCGTGACCCTCGCCCTCGCCCGAGGCCAGGTCTGGCGCGTCCAGCTGGCTACCAAGACCCGGGCCGCGGTCATGGTTGAGTCGGACGCTGCCCTGGACGCCCTGCCCGGCACCGCGGTGTGCATGATCGACGAGACTCAAGGGGCCCCGGATACCGTCGTCACCATCCCCATGGCCCACCCCGTGCGCGGCGCCGCCGTCGCCACCGACCTCACCGCTCTGACCGACAAGCGCCTGATGGCCGACGAGTTCCTCGGCACCGTCGCCCCGGAGACCATGGACCGCATCTCCCCCGCCCTGCGCGTCACCTTGGCCTCACCTGACGGCACCGACTGGGTAAGGCAACGACAGCGCGCCGGTCTTCGGCGCGGCCAGCCGCAAGCGTGGCGTTCCCGCCGCAGGCGAGCCCCGCGGCGGACGCCACGAACACTGCCGATAGGCAGCCAACGCATCAGCTCATGGGCGCAAGGTGGAGGTGTACTGGCTCCTGCTGTCGCCGAGGTAGTTGTTGTCGTAGGTGCCCTTCGAGGTGAGCAACCAGTATCCGCTCACCATCGGCTCGAAGTGCCACGTGCCCGTGTAGGCGGTCTTGCTGAAGGTGACTTGCAGGTAGACGTGGCCGACCTTGCCTGAGGCGACCTTCACCGTGGGCGAGTAGCCGGGAAGGTTGAGACCGATCAGTCCGTTCGACTCGTAGTAGCTGGCCTTCTCCCAGCGGTGGTGAACCGGATCCCACCACTTGGCGGAGATGCCCTGCATCTGCTTGAAGCCCGGAGCGGCGAAGTTCCACAAGGACAGCGCAAAGCCGGTCGGCGCCAGGACGTCCCGGGACTTCTGCGTGTAGGACATGGTGAGGCGGATCGTGGCGCCCCGGTGCAGAGACTTCGGGATGCCGCTCGCCCACTGCTTCAACGTCCCGATCTGCTGAGGCGCGGACACGTGCGTGCCGGACGGGGCCGCGGACACTGTGCCTGCGCCGATTGGCACCAACCCCAGTGCCGCGGCGGCTGCAACTGCGACGGCACGTATACGTGTTCCCATGCGGTCCCCTCCCAGTGATCCGTCAACCGCGCATCTTACGCACCGGTCCGCGGCCTCTGGGGAAGGCGCCCCTCCTCGCCCTGCCAGTCGCCTACCTGACCAGCGCGATCCCGGGCCGCATCGCGGTCCCTCCTCGTCGCCCGCCTGCGCACCGGAGCATTGGAACCAGCGCTGACCGCCGCCCCCTTCGGCGCCCACGCCGCCCGCACCGGTGTCGGTTCGCATCGATATTTTCCGGACCTGTGATCACTAAGTGCTGCCCGAACCCGACGACAAGCGGTGTCGGTTGTCGGTTACCAGCCACCCACCGAACCTCAGCGCGCCGAAGTGACCAGCTCAGCACCGCCGCCTACGGGCCCTCGCGAAACACCACGGGTTCCGCCCTGACATGCGATGGCGGCGGTGACTTCACTGTCCGGGCCCGCGGCGAAGGTGTGCTCACTCCTCCCCCCGGCGACCGCAGAAGCCCGGTCACGAGGCGAGCGGGCGTAGGCGGCGTCCAGCCCGGCGGGGCGGAAGAGGATGCGGTACATCAGCGGGGTGACGACCCGGTCCATGACCGCCTCCACGCCCGGAACGCACTCCCCCGGGCGCTCGCGCGGGCCAGGACGACCGCGACCTGGTCGGCCGCGTACGCCGAGCACTGCCCGGGGCGTTGCCCCTGTCCGGATCGCCCACCAGAGCGTCGCGGATGTAGGCGCCGCCCGCCGGGGAGGACATCTCCTCAAGGAACTGCTCGGTCCAGGCCGTCAGATCCGAGCGCAGGTCACCGTGGTCCGCGGGCGCCGCATCAGGCCGCAGGCGGGCCACCGCCACGTCAGAGAGCAGTTCCTGCAAGTCGCCCCAGCGGCGGTAGATCGTCGAGGGGTTCACTCCCGCGCGCTGGGCCAATCCAGCGGCACCGTCAGGGCGTCCCGGCCCAGCTCCGCCTCAAGTTCGCGCACGGCGACATGCACCGACTCCTGCACGCGCGCACTGCGCCCGCCAGGGCGCACCACTGGTCAACGACTCATGCCGTCACCTTAAAGCACAATCCTTGCGTTAAGGGCCGCCGCGGCGGGCGACCCCGGGGCTCCTCCCCACTCAGGCCGCCGGCGCGAGCGCAGCCCGGACGGTTCGGGTCTGCTCATAGGCGTGGCCGACGCGGAGGAGGGTGTGCTCGCCCAAGGGGCGGCCCAGGAGCTGCATGCCGATGGGCAGGCACGCCGCGTCGTGGCCGACCGGGAGCGTCAGTGCGGGCACCCCGGTGATGTTGGCCGGCGCGGACAGGCGCACATAGGCGTCCGAAACGGCCTCAAGAGTTCCGTCGGGCCAGGTGACCGTCTCCTGGCCGACCGCGACCGCGGTCATCGGCACCGTCGGGGCGGCGATCACGTCGACCCGCTCCAGAAGGCGGCCCCACTCCTCGCGCATCAGCGCCTGTGCGCGCCGGGCGCGCAGATAGTCCCCGGCGGGCAGCAACTCGCCGGCCTCCAGCAGGATCCGGACGTCCTCCTGGTACAGCTCGGGCGCGCTGCGCAGGGTGCCCTCGTGGTAGGCGGTGGCCTCCGGAACCATCAGCCCCCACTGCGTGGCCTGGACGTAACGGGTCATCGGGATGTCGACGCCGACGAGCTGTGCGCCGAGCTCCTCCAACCGGCCGATGGCGCGCCGCACCGCGGCCTCCACCTCGGGGTCGACGTGATCGAAGTAGTAGTTGCGGGGCACGCCGACGCGCAGCCCCGCGAGGTCCGCGCCTTCGCCGCCCTGGTGGCCCGGCGCGGGGGCATCTGCGGTCAGGGCGGCCAGCACCGGCGCCGCGTCCGCGACGGTGCGGGTGATCGGGCCGACGTGGTCCAGGGACCAGGACAGGGACGTGACACCGTCACGCGGAACCAGGTCGTAGGTCGGCTTCAGGCCGACCACCCCGTTCAGCGCGGCCGGTACCCGGATCGATCCCCCGGTATCGGTGCCCAGGGCGAACGTCGCCGCGCCCGACGCGACGGCGACAGCGGACCCGCCGCTGGAGCCCCCGGCCACCCGGCCGCGATCCCACGCGTTGCGGGTCTGCGGGGTGATCAAACCGTAGGCGAACTCGTGGGTGTGGGTCTTGCCGAGCAGGACCGCGCCGACCCCCGCCAGCCTGGCGGCGACCGCGCTGTCGGCTGGTGCGCGGTGGCCGTCCCGGACCCGGGAGCTGGCCGAGGTGGCCATGCCGGCCACATCGATCAGGTCCTTCAATCCCATCGGGACGCCGTGCAGCGGGCCGCGGGTCCGGCCGGCCCGGGCCTCGGCCTCGGCCTCGCGCGCCGCCCTGCGCGCCCGCTCGGCGGAGACGGTGACATACGCCCCCAACTCCGGCTCGACCCGCTCGATGCGGTCGAGTACGGAGTCCACCAGCTCGACCGGGGACAGTTCCCGCGCCCGGATCGCGGCGGCGGCCGCGGTCAGGGTCAGCTCAAAGGGCTCCATCGGTAATCCCCCTCCACACGCGATCGGCGGGTGCGGCGGGCGCCGTCGCGGTCGGGATCTCCCCGAAGTCCAGTTCCCGCAGGACCGCGACGACCCCCTGGATGTGGTTGGCGACCGACGCGACCGCGGCGTGCCGGTCGGCCGGCAGCGCCAGGCCGGCGCGGTGGGCCCAGAGGGCCGCCTCCGGCGGGGTGAGTTCAGTGACGGACAAGGCCGTTCTCCCTGGTCGGGGCGGGGGCGATGTAGCGATCCCTCACCAAAAGCTAACGGTTTGCTTTAGTCGAACCTAGGCCCTATCGCCACTTAAAGCAAATGCATTGCGTTTAGCCGGGGACGGAGCAGCCCTCAGCGCCCGACCCCTCCGCCGGAGAGCAAGGTTCCAGGGCCTGTTCAGCCGCCTGCTCCGTCGGCGCGGTGTAGATCTCCTTCAACGCCGAGACCAGCTGGGTGTGATCGGCTCGGAAGGCGAATCGCAGCGACGCGCGAATCAGGTGGACTACACACGTTGAACCGTGGCTTTGGGCCAGGTCGCCGTCACGCCTCGGGCAGCCCCTTGAGCCCGTCACAGGCGACGATGCACACGTCCTCCACGCCGCGGTTGCGCAGTTCGGACAGCACCGTCATCCACGTGGTGGCACCTTCGCCCTCGTCGCCGACCCACAGCCCGAGCACGTCCTTGCACCCGTCCATGTCGACCCCGACGGCGACGTAGACCGGCTTGGAGACCACCGAACCAGAGCGGATTTTGATCCACAACGCGTCGATGTAAATGATCGGCCAGACGGCGTCCAGCGGCCTGTTCTGCCAGATGGCCAGCTCGTCGGCGACCGCGTCGGTGACCTCGCTGACCAGGTCCGGCGACACCTCGACGCCATACATCGCGGCGAGGTGGGAGCGGATGTCGCGCACGCTCATGCCGCCGTCATTCAGTCGGGTGTTTGACAGCGGCCCCAGTCGTTCAGGCTTCCTTTTCAGCGAGCCTGGTCGCTCTTCGGCCCGATGTCTTTGATCCTGGTCGGAGTTCCGTCCGGGGCGAACGAGTGATGGAAGGCGAAGGCGTGCGGCGTGGAGCCGTGGTCGTGGAGGTGTTCCAGCCTGGAAACCCCGTCCTGCCAGGTGGGTATCACGCCGTCGGAGACCCACCAGAACACGTAACCCGGGTGTCCTGCCCTCTCGAACCAGTCGTAACGCCTATTCAGCGCCTCGCGGTGCAGACCGGTGTAGATGGCGTCGAAGGCGGGGCGCAGGTCGGTCCAGAGGGAGAGGGTCGCGGCCAAGGCGATGGTATCCACCGTACGACCCTTGCCGTACCAGGTCGGTACGGCGAACTCTCCCCATGCACCCCAGTCCAAGTCGAAGTAGGTGCCCCGGTCGCCGTCTGCCGCTTCAGCATGCGCGAGGTATCCGGGGTGCTGGCTGATCTTCCGGTAGATGGCCTCGCCGCTGTCGTGGAATTCGCGCGTGAGGGGTGCGGGATCAGCGAGAGGTGACTTCAGAATGCCGAACGTGTACAGAGCAAGATGGGGCATGCGTCTCTCCCTGGTTGGGGGTGCCTGGTGTGGACCCGGTTCGGTGGCTCACGCGTGGGGGCGAGGATTCGTGGCGCATGACCACCTCATCCCGTCGTGGGTAGCTCAGGCTGAAGGAACTCCTGTGCGACCGTGGGCGATCGCCGAAGACCAGGTGAAGGTAGCTGCCTTTGCGGGCCATGTCGAAGTTGCGTTTTCCCTGTCCAAGTGGCCTCTTGCAACGGTCATTGCGGGGGCTGGGGCGGTGACGGGCGGGGCAGGCCGCGGGGTACCAGCGATCCCCTTCGGCCGATCGGTTCGCCCGCCATGCCCGTCCGCACCCCCTGTCCGATAGCCCCGAGTGCCGCCGAACGCGTGCGGTTGAAGTAGATGGCCTACGGCCACAAGACCGAGCACTGGCTGCGGGTGCGCGTACAGGCGGTGCTGCACGCCGCGCATAGACGCTCCAACGCATTCATCGCCCGGGAGACGGGGCTGCATTTGGCCCGTCAACTCGTGGCGATCCACGCGTTGCGACCCGCCCAGCGGCCCCGGGAGTATGTGGCGTTGACGACCGCCGACACTGTCGTCACTCCGAAGGGCGCCGACGCGGCGGCATGGGCCGCGGCGATCGACGTGATCCGCAAGCCTGCGCCGCCCTATGAAGGGCGATTCCTGCACCGGGACTTCCAACCCGGCAACGTGCTGTTCGACGTGCCGCCCTCAAGGCCGGCAGGTGCCCGGATCACGGGGGTCGTCGACTGGGCAGCGACATCCTGGGGCCCGGCGGATCTCGACGTGGCGCACTGCTCCACCAATCTCGCGCTGCTGCACGGCCCGGCGTCGGGTCTGCGGTTCCCTGAGGCGTATGAGGAGGCCGGCGGAGTGCTGGCCGCGGCCGCGAGCGAGCGGCTGTACTGGCGAGTGCGGGACGGGCTGGCGTGCTCAGAAGAAGTGCAGTTGGTGGCGCAGTCATGGCGAGAGGCGGGCAGGACAGAGCTGACGACGCGAGTCGTGGAGGAGCGGCTGGATGCCTATGTCACTGCCCTGATGGACGCGCCGGGCTGAACCGAGCAGCCTGGGGCGCGGGCACGGTGGCGAGCGCCGGGCCCGGCTGCCACGTACGGGAGCGGAGCCGATCGCACACCCGTACCGGGGTCAGGGTTGTTGTCGGCTCGGCTCCAGGGCGGTGATGAGGCGGGCCAGTACCGGAAGTGAGGCCGTCAGCGTCTCGCGGTCATCCGTGGGCAGTTGGTCGATGGCCTGGGCGAGTGCTGCCGAGCTGGTGCGGTCGTAGCGGTCGAGCAGGTCGAGAGCGGTTATGGAAGGCGCGAGAACCACTGCGCGCAGATCGCCAGGGGCGGGCTCGCGGGTCACCAGGCCTGCTGCGGACATCGTCTTGACCAGGTTGCTGACAGTGGAGGGCGCGATGCCCAGTCGCTGAGCGGTGGCGCGCGGGCTGAGGGGGCCCTCGGCAGCGAGCGCACGCAACAGCTCGATCTGGGCTTCGGGCAGGTCAGGGAGCCCTTCAGCGCTGCGTGTCGCGCGGACCACGGCTCGGCGCAGGGGGCCGAGTAGTCGGCTGAGCTCGGAAGCGGTGTCCATGCCTGACATTCTGCCGGAGCTGCTGTTTTGATACAAAACAGTTTTGTGGCAAAGTTAAAGTGTCGGTCACCAGACAGGGCGGCCGCACCGCAAGACAAGGACAATCTCCATGAACACCCCCGCATACCAGACCACTGTCGCCAGCCCAGTCCCGCCGCAGGATCTCTCCGCCATGGTGGGCCACCGCTTCATCTACACCTACGCCAACGGCTGGCAGTACGAGATGTACGTGAAGAACGCGACGACCATCGACTACCGCATCCACACCGGCATGGTCGGCGGCCGGTGGGTCAGGGACCAGGACGTCGACCTGGTCATGCTCACGCCGGGCGTCTACAAGGTCTCCTGGACTGAGCCCACCGGTACCTCGGTCGCGGTGAACGTACTCCCCGGCGAACGCGTGCTGCACGGCACGATCTTCTTCCCGCACTGGGTCGAGGAGCACCCGCAGCGCACCGTGCTCTTCCAGAACGACCACCTCGACCAGATGCGCGCCTACCGCGACGCCGGGCCCACGTACCCGATCTACGTCGTCCCCGAGTTCGCGAAGATCACCCTTGACGAGTTCGTCGGAGAGAACAACGAGGACGCCGTCGCCATCGCACCCGGCGATCTCCCCGAAGGCTGGGCCGACCGGACCAACTGAGGCCCGGGAACCGGGCGGGAATACCGTCGTCAAACATGTCCGCACCGTGCTGGAGCAACTGGATAGGTGATGGTGATGTGATGCGGTGCTGACGACGTCCGTCGGCAGATCCGGCGAGAGGCCAGCCACCGCACGAGGTGAAATCCCGTACCTGGTCCCCCCACCTGCCACACGCAGTCCTGGTGCTGCCGCAGCCATACCGAACGCGATTTTCGTTGGCCATGTCTCGCCGGTGCAAAGGGCGGTGACAACGCAGAAAGGGCCAGCACCGGGGCTGCTCCTGCAAATCAGCGAAGCCATCCCTGCCTGATCAGGCGACTTTTGGTGCTGCGCGTCAGTCCTGGTTCGAGCTGGACAGAGCTTCGGTGACCAGGCGGGAGGCGAAGTCGCGGTCGTCAGTGAGCCGGTTGATGTGTTCCGCGAGTAGCAAGGCCGTGGCTTCCAGGGAGTTCATCTCGTCCCCAGTCCAGTCTCCATACTGCTTGCGCCACAGGTTTGGGCTTAGTCCGGTGCCGGCCGCGACGACCAGGCCGGCCATGGTGGGGATGGTCTCGGGACGGACGCTCTTGGGCATCATCCGCATCGAGGCCACAAAGCTGGGCACCACGTACTCGATGACGTCCCTGTCATGGTCCTCGTAGGCCATCCGCAGCCACTGCATGAACATGTAGATGAGCGTGCACGCGCCGTCCAACAGGTCATTGGCTTGCTTGGGGCCCAATGACGCGGTGAACTGGTCTACCAATTGCTGCTGTTCGGGGTCGGTCTCGGCCCTGCCGTCGTAGATGGCTTTGAGCCGAGAGTCAATCACCATGAGCGCTGCACCCACATCGCCGGCGGGAGCGTACTGGGGGTCGCAGGGCGATGACACAGTATTCCTCCTCGGATGACCGTGGGCAACGCGGCGTGTCCGTACGGTAGCCCGCCGATGAGACGACGGTTTCACGAATCCCGGTGAAGCGCTCGCTGCCTGGCCGCAGCGGTTTCTGCGCTTCCGAGGTGCTGGCCGTCGGACCGTAGCTGGACCACGGTTTGCTGACGGCGGGCACGGCGCTAGGTGGTGCAGTGAACTCCCGAGGGCGGATCCGCCGGCGATGGCGCACCAGGTAGTGGGCCGAGGCGACAGAGTGTCAGGTGACGAAGGCGATGTAGGTGCCAACGGTGAGACCGAAGATCGGCTCCGCCGACCACTGACCGGGGCCCGGGCCCGCACGGGGAGGAACCGGCACGCGCGCCGATACCTCCGCCGCTGCGGGCCCAGCCCCCGGGCGGAGTCGCTGCCCTCGCGTCGCCGGTGCGGGGGCGCCGGTGGCGTTCAGGGCGACCTGATGGTGGAGTTGGACCGGACTCTCGCGGATGAGCTGGTGGCCGGGGCGCCCCCGCCTGACGCCTGTACTGGACCTACGGCCAGCAGAACCGGGCCCGGCGGAGCACCCCGGGATTGGGCACGGAACCCCGCGTTCAAGCCTCTGGGTATGCGAGCACGCTCGACCGCGCCGTGCGGCCGATGAGCTTTCCCGGGCCCCGGTCTGACAGGCGGATCAGCGTAGTCCGGCGAAGAGATCGTTCTCGGGTACGGCCGCGCCGGTGGCGTCCTGGACACGTACGAAGGTCTCCATGCCCATCAACTCGCCGAACCTCTCCTTGCCTATTTTGAGGAAGAAGATGTTCTCGCCCTGACTGGCGTGCGCGGCCAGCGCGTCGAACTTCTGGCCGCTGAAGGCGGTGGTGTCCACCCACGTGGTGACCTCATCGTCGGGCAGGCCTATCTCGGCCATCGCGGCGGCCTCGGCAGGATCCGGCTCCGGCATGTCCTCATGGAACTCGCGCATGATCTCGCCGAACCGCTGCATCATCGAGCGAGGCACCGTCGTCCAGTACACCTTCGGTGTCAGATCGGTCATCTCCAGCGCCGCCATCGTGATGCGGTTGGCCTGGATGTGGTCGGGGTGGCCGTAGAAGCCGTTCTCGTCGTAGGTGACGACCACATCGGGTCGGTAGTGCCGCATGAGTTCCGCGAGTCGGGCGGCGCCTTCCTCCACGGGGGTCTGCCAGAAGGATCCCGGGGCGTCGTTGCTCGGCCAGCCCGTCATCCCGGAGTCGGCATAGTCCAGCATCTCCAGATCGCTGACCTTCAGGACCTCACAGCTCGCCTCGAGTTCTTGACGACGCATCAAGGCAACGGCCGCCGGATCGTGCCCGGGATCACCCGGCTTGACACCTCCCGGTCCATCACCGCAGCCGCCGTCGGTACACGTCACCAGGACCGTACGGATGCCCTCCGCCGCGTACCGCGCGAGGACCCCTCCGGTTCCGGTGGCCTCGTCGTCGGGGTGGGCGTGCACTGCCATGAGCGTCAAGGGCCGGTCAGTCATGAAACAGTCCTCCTGCAGAAATGCGTCTCAGTCCGAGTGCGCGGCGGGCGTACCGCGATCCCGAGGGCCCGGATTCTGTCGGGGCGACGACCTTGTGGTCTCCGTGTTCCCCGCGCGTGCCGCGCCGGTCCCTCGGTCGATGCAACAGTGCTGGCGGGACCGGTTGTTCCCGGCACGCACGGAACATCTCGCCCCCTTGAGTTCGCAGGGCGGTCGGCTTCGCCAATGGGCCACGGGCATGACGGCGATACGGCACGGCTGCGTGCCTCCGGGCGCTCTGCGGGGTACGCCCCGAGCGCCCGGGCAGACGCGAAATGTTCCAGTCCGTGCACTCCTCCGTTACCTCACTGTTGCGGAGGAAGAGATGCCGACTACGCTCCAGAAGCCTTACGGCACTGTCGTCAGTCCCGCCGGTGTCGATGAACGTCAGTTTCCGAGCACAGACTCCTCGGTCATCGGCTCACTGCCGCATGGTGCCGAGGTCGGTCATCGCTGCAAGATCCGGGCCCATCGACAGCAATGACATCTGGTACCTGCTGAGGGAACGCGACGCATGCGTCGCGGCCCGTTATGTGAGCAACACCGGCGAGGTCACCTGGTGCCCACCGCGTGCACGCAGAGCGCGGATGCCGCCGTCGATGTAGTTCAGGCCGACCATGCTCACCACGTCCGGCGCATCGCGGAAGACTCGGCCAGCGGACTGGCCCTTGAACGTGTCGTAGCAGCGGTAGTACGCGGACTCGTTACGCCACCTGGCTCAGCAGTTCGCGGCCGAACGGCGCGACTTGATGCAGAGCCTCATCGACCAGGGCGTGACACAGGCCGACATCGCACGGGAGCTCGGCTGACGAGTCAGGCCATTCAGAAGATGGTAGCCTGCCGAGGCGCCACCCGGACGATCACGCCCGGAGCCAAAACCGGATCGCCGCGGTGGTGACGGTGCCATGGAAGACTAGGCACGCTCGTCGAACCTCATGGCCACGGCCCGGAAGTTCTTCAGCACGTTGATGGTCCGCTCCACTTCGTTCCTGCGCTTGTGGATCGCCTTGTCGAAGCCGGTGGAGCGTCCGCCCCTGCTGCCGCGCCGTTGGCGGTTGGCCCGCTGACTTTTTGGCTCGGGGATGGCGTGCAACTGCTCACCGGCTGCCACAGCCTGACCGGACCGTCCCTCCTCCGTGGGCGCGGTCCTTCGTGACTTCCTGCCAATCCCCCCGCGGCAGGAAGCCACATCTCATCCGTGCAGGGCCCGGCCCACCGCAGAACCCGGCGCTTCAGGGTCGACTGCGGCCAGCCGGACGCCCTCCGGCAACAGCGGTGCCCGATCCGCCACCCGGGCCGCATGCCACAGGCCATCGAGCAACCGTGCCAGGCACTCGCCTCGATCGGCCACTGTCTCGAAGTCCTCCCGCTCCAACGCCTCGGCGAGCCAACGTCATCTGGGTCACGGCGACGATGGTCGCGCTGGAGCCATCGTCTGATTCATGTCGTCGATCGTCTGCCACAGCCGCAGTGCCCGCCCGCGGTGCTGGCGCGCCAGGTCGTGGACGCCGGCGGCGGCGTCCAGGTCGCCGATCAGTTGCCAGCACGCGGCCTCGTCCTGACGGTCGCCGTGCCGGTGGAACAGGTCCGCCGCACGCTCCAGCGCCGGACTCGCCCGGTCCCGGTCGTGCTGACCGGCGTACACGCGGCCGACTTCCAGTAGCGTGTAGGCGGCGCACCGCTCGTCGGCCAGTTCCTCGAAGGTGGTCAACGCCTGCCACAGGCAGCGCAGCGCCTCGTCCGGATCACCGCGCCGATCGTGTAGTCGGCTGAACCGCCGCTGCACGACCGCTACCCGATGCCCGTCGTCGAGCGCCCTGGCCTGGCGCAAGGCCTGGTCGAACCAGGACTCCGCCTCGTCGAGTTCGCCCTGCATGAGCCGCATCACGGCCATCGAACAGGACAGGTACGCTTCGAGGTGCCGGTCGCCCTCCCCGACCGCGATGGCCAGCGCCTGCTCGACACGCTTGAGGGCTTCGTCGTCACGGCCCTGCACCCGGCTGACCGTGCCCAGCATCGCCACCGACAGCGCCTCGCCGCGTTTGTCCTCGCCGTCCTGGCACAGCGCGACGGAGGACTCCAGGGCACGGGTCGCCCCGTCGAACTCGTCTCGGTAGATGTGCAGTTGGCCAAGGCCGCGCAGCAGCACCGATGCACCGCGCACGTTGCCAGCGGCCTCGGCCGCGCCCAACGCGAGCCGGTGCCCGTGCTCCCAGTCCTGATACAGGCACCGGTGGTCGTAGTAGGTCACCGGGCTGGCCGCCAGCTCCCAGGCCAACTCGTCCAGTCCCCAGTCCACGGCCAGTTTCACCGCGCCGAGCAGGGTGTCGCGTTCCGCGTCGAACCAGCCGACCGGGTCGGCCATCAGCCGGTCCACGACCGCGTCGGGCAGCGACAGGCGCGGCGCCGAACCGGGCTCGCCGACCAGCAGCCCGGCCGGCAGCCGATCGGTGCCGCGCCCGGCCAGATCGAGCCAGGCGGACAGCACCCGGACAATCGCGTCCCGCTTGTCCGCCGCCGGCAGCTGAGCGGCGATCTCCACCGCACAGGTCCTGATCAGGTCGTGCAGCCGGTAGCGCGGCTGGCCGATGGCGTCGGTGGCGGTGAGCCGCACCAGGCTGGCGTCGACGAGGGTGTCCAGCACCTCCTCGGCGTCCGAGCGGTCCAGCAGCGGGCCGAGCACCCAGCCGGGCAGAGTGTAGGCGCCAAGGAGACCCAGCAGGCTCAGCGCGCGCACCGCGTCGTCCGGTAGCAGCCGCAAGCTCAGTTCGACGCTGGCTCGCACGCTGAGATCCCCGATCCTCAGCTCGGCCAGCCGCCGCGACTCATCCTCGATCCGTTCCCGCAGCACCCGCAGCGACCAGGCCGGGCGGCCGGTGAGCTTGGCGCCTGCGATCCGGATCGCCAGCGGCAGGTTGCCGCAGCAGTCGAGAATCGCGTCGGCCTCCGCCGGTTCCCGCTCGACCCGCCGCCGCCCGACGATGCCGGTGAACAACTCCCGCGCCTCTGCCGGGCTCAGCACGTCCAGGTCGATATGCCGGGCGCCGGGAAGTTGCGTCAGCAGAGTGCGGCTGGTGATCAACACGGCACAGCCGTCGGCCCCCGGTAGCAACGGCAGCACTTGATCGGCGTGACCGGCATCGTCCAGCACCACCAGCATCCGGCGGTCCACCAGCAACGAACGGTAGAGCGCGGCCCGTTCGGACAGGCCTTTCGGGATCGCGCTGCCGGCGATCGAAAACGCACGCAGCGCCTCGGCCAGCATCATCGCCGGATCCCGCGGCTCATCCGATGTCGCGGCGAGGTTGAGGTAGAGCTGGCCGTCGGGGAAGGTGGCGCTCGCCAGCCGCGCGGCGTGCGTCACCAGACAGGACTTGCCGACACCGGGACCGCCCACGATGACGGCCACCGGGGCCCGGTTCGGCGCCGACCCGTCGAGTAATCGAGCGACGTCGGCCAGCGCGTCGGCTCGACCCACGAAGTCGGGTACGTCGAGCGGCAGTTGGCGCACCGGCATCGCCATAACCGGTTCAGCGGCCGCCCTGCCAGGACCTTCCGGTCGTGTCTCCGAGGGGCCGCTCGCCGGGGCAGGGACCGCCAGGGCGGGATCGGCGGCCAGGATGCGCAGATGCAGCGCCTGGATCGGCGGGGTGGGGTCGACGCCGAGTTCGCCTGCCAGTGTCCGGCGCAGCCGCTCGTACACCTGCAGCGCCTCGCCTTGTCGCCGGCACCGGTAGAGGGCGACCATCAGGTGTTCTGCGACTTGCTCGTCGTAGGGGTGCTCGCGTAGCAGGGCGGTCAACTCCTCGATGACCTCACGATGACGCCCCAGGTCGAGTTCGATGCTCAGGCACAGTTTGTGCGTGGCCGCGCGCTTCTCGTTCAGTCGTGCCGCATCGAGCTCCAGGACCCGGCTGGAGACGTCGACCAGGGCGTTACCGCGCCAGCAGGTCAGCGCGCGTCGCAGCGCGACAGCTGTCTCGGACGGGGCCTTGTGCCGTTCGGCGAGGTGCCGCTCGTGGTCGAACTCCAGTAGGTCGAGCTGATCCGGGGTCAGGTGGATCTGGTAGCCGCCGCGCCGCGTGCTGATCAGGGAGACGGGTGCTCCGCAGGCGGCGAGGTTGCGGCGCAGCCCGGAAAGAGCGTCCTGGACCTGACGGACCGCGGTGGTGGGTGCCTTCTCGTCCCACATCACGGCGACGAGCCGTTCCGTGGCGACAAGGTTGTTGGCGTCGACCAGAAGCGCGGCCAGCATCTTGGCCTGCCGCGGTCCGTCGAGCCGGACCTCGCGCCCGGCGATCTGGGCGTGTAACGGTCCCAGCACGCCAAATCTCATGTTCCCCCCGGAACTTGACGATCAGCGCCGATCCCCCGGCTGACCTCGCACTAGGACGAACCTAGGACGGCTGCCGGACCCCTGTCCATAGCGTCACCGTAGCGGGCTCGCCGAAAGGGCGTCGGCCCCACCCTCAACTCATCACCTTGTCAGACCGCACACAGCGATCGCGGCCATCGCGCCCGCGACGTCACTACTCGTTCAGGGGGAAGTCTCGGCAAGAAGCTGGCCACGACCACGGCGCCGATCGGCGCCATAGCCACGGGCTGGATGTTGGCCGCGGCACCGGCGGACGCGGCACCGCGGAGCGCCGTAACGCCGACGATCGCGGATGTGGGAATCCGGCTGAGCACCAGTCACGCCGTGGCGGTGTACGGGTGGTACTTCAACATCGACAACAACCACAAGGGCGCCCAAGACCTCTACCCGTGGATGCATGACGGGATCGACGCCGACTGCTGGAGCGACCGGGGAGCAACCGGTCGCCCGGTGAGGATGGGGTCAAGCCCGAGGGGGACTGCGCTAGGCGCAGGCCGGGCTACTTCGAGTACACCGAAAGCGAGACCATCAGTGAAACTTAGAATCAGAAGTTCCATCCTGGCGGGGGCGCTGGCCTTGATCTCCACGTCCGGCCTGGTGGCCGTGAACGCGCCGGCGGCGCACGCCGCATCCTGCGGTTCGGACCGCGTCCTGGCGAGCAACCCGACCGACCTCTACGGGTACAACCTCGGCGTCATCTCCAACAAGCACCTCGGCAAGCTGTACATCGGGTACATCCCGAGCTGCCGGATGGAGTACGCGGAGGTGCACTGGGACCAGAACGCCGACCTGTCCATGATCGGCGACAACTACATCTGGCTGCAGGACGCCCACGGCCACCAGGCGGGGAAGGCGGACATCGGGAGCCTGGGCCAGTACGGCGAGTACGGGTCCTCGAACCTGGTGCCCATCGACAGCTTCGGCTACAGCTACAGCCAGCCGAGGCTGCACATCGGGCTCACCTTCAGCGGCGGCAGGACCCCGACCTGTCGCCCGACCGACTACTACGGCAACGGCCACAGCTTCGCCACCGGCGGCAGCGAGGCCAGCCACAACTGGCAGGTGTGCGGCATATGAAGCAGAAGCTCAGGACCGCGGTGGCGGCGGGTGTCATGACCGTGGGCTCCCTGGCCGGCACGCTCGCCCTGTCGGGGACGGCGCATGCCGAGACCTACCAGCGCAACGTCCAGCTGCAGGACCTCCAGGACCAGGGCATCGACTGCCTGGACAGCAACTACAACGGGTCGCTGTACATCCTGCCCTGCAACGGCGGCAGCTTCCAGCGCTGGAACGTCATGTCCTACGCCCCGGACGTGAACAACTACTACAGCAGGGTGCAGATCCAGAACGTCCAGACCGGCCGTTGTCTGCGGGTCCAGTTCTTCGCCGGAAACGGCTACGAGGCCAAGACCGACAGCTGCGACGCGAGCAACTACCGGGACCAGTGGAACATGACCTGGGTCGGAAACACCCCGGGCAACCCTTCCAACAGCTTCCAGTTCCTCAACTGGCAGCCATCAGGCCCGCTGTCGGGCCGCAGCGAGTTCGACTTCTGCCTGGACCGGGGACAGGCAGGCCACGCGAACAACATGGTCTTCGACATCGGCCAGTTCCAGAAGACCTGTAACAACCACTCCAACAAGTGGCAGATCTGGAGCATGGTCCACTAGGCAGCCGTCGCTGCCGGATGGCCGGCCGGTCGTGCCGCCCAATGGCGGCATAACCTTTACCCCGCCGACGAACGACCCATATGCGATCTCCGCGGGAGCCTGGGTGAACGGCAGCTACGTCGGCGATGTGGAGAGTCCGCGGTTCTACTGAACCGCCTGTTTCAGACCGGCCGCCGCGAAAGCTGTGCGTGTCGCGGCAGAGTGAGACCAGCGCCACTGCGACCGCCGGGTGCCAGACCGGATCACACTGCCCGCCAACGGTGGGCAGTGTGGTCAGTTGACTGCACTAACTCGCTGACCGGCTCGACTCGGTGGCGGCGGTTCTGGAGCATCTGGGCATGTCGTTGTCGCATGAGGTCTCCCGTGTTCATCGGGATTTGATGGATGGTCGAGTACGGCTGGCGGGTGCCGGGGCGGTGGTCTCCGGTCCGACGATGTCGTTGCCGTGGGTGGTGGTGGACGCGGCGGGCCGGGAGGTCGAGTCGGTCAGCGCCTACCTGCGGGACCGGTTTCTGGGGGACGTGAGTCCGCTGACGTGCCGTAGCTACGCCTTCGATCTGCTGCGCTGGTTCCGGGTGCTGTGGACAGTGGACGTCGGTTGGGAGCGAGCCACCGAGGGCGAAGTTGCGGCGGGCCGGGAGGTCGAGTCGGACCCGCAGCGGCAGCGCCGCCGCGAGGGCGGTCACCCGCCGGGGTCGGTGAATCCGACGACTGGCAAGCGGGTCCTGCCGACCGGGTACGCGCCGGCGACCATCGCGCACGGCCTCTCGGTGGTGCACGGGTTCTATGGTGCACGGGTTCTATGCCTTCCACCTGCACTTCGGACGCGGGCCGGTGCTCAACCCGGTGCCGGAGAACCGGGCCCGCCGATCCGCGCTCGCCCACCGGTCCCCGATTGACATCCAGGCCCGGCACCGGCGGGGCCGGCTGCGGCCGAAGGTGCCGGTGCGCCAGCCCTGGGCGATCCCCGACGCGCAGTGGGATGAGCTGTTCGCGCAGATGCGCTGCACCCGGGACCGCGCCCTGCTGGCCTGCTACGTCTCCTCCGGGGCACGGGCCAGCGAACTACTGGGCGTCCAGCTGAGCGATATCGACTGGCACAAGGGCCAGTTGTGGGTGATCTCCAAGGGCACCCGGGAGCGTCAGCCCGTCCCGGTCTCCCCGGAGGCCCTGGCCCACCTCGCGGCCTACCTGGAAGAGGCCGGCCTGCCCGGCCCCGGTGAGCCGGTCTGGCGAACCCGCCGCGGCGAGGTGAAGCCCCTGACCTACTGGGCGGCCCGGCGCATCCTCCAGCGGGCGACCGAGCACCTGGGCATGAACTGGACGCTGCACGACGCCCAGCACACGGCGGCGACTCGGCTGGCCCGAGATCCGGCGATGACGCTGGCGGAGGTGCAGACGATCCTGCGGCACGCGCATATCACCACCACCGCCCTGACTTCCCCTCGTAGCGTAGAGACCGTGGCTGCAGGGGAAGTTGAGGGGCATGGCGGGAAAGAGGCAGAAGTTCGACGCGGAGTTCCGTGAGGGGGCTGTGCGGATCGTCACCGAGACCGGCAAGCCGATCGCGCCGGTCGCGAAGGACCTGGGGATCAACGAGACCACGCTGGCCAGTTGGGTGTCGCGGGCCCGCAGGGCCGGCGGGACCGGGGCTGCTGGTGAGAGCGAGGAGCTCGCGCGGCTGCGGCGGGAGAACGCGCAGCTGAAGAAGGACAACAAAGAGCTGGTCATGGAGCGTGACGTGCTCAAACGCTGCATGGTCTTGTGGGAAGTAGCTGTGCGCGGACCCGGCGGCCCTCGTCGGGGTGATCGGCGACCAGAAGACCGAGCACAACGTTCCGCACCGCACCTCCTGCCGGGTGCTCGGCGTATCGGAAGTGTGGTTTTACAAGTGGCGCCACCGTCCGTCGGAGCCGACGAAACGCGAGGTCAGGCGGGCGGAGCTGGCCGAGTGGATCCGCTACTTCTTTGACCGCTCGGGCCGGACGTACGGCTCGCCGAGGATCACGCTGGACCTGTGGGAGGAGGGCTGGCAGGTATCGCAGAACACCGTCGCCGAGATCATGGCCGAACTGGGCCTCCAAGGCCGCAGACCGCCTCGCCGACGCCGTTCGCTGACCCGCCCCGGCAAGCGGAAGACCGCCCCTGATCTGGTGCGGCGCAAGTTCGACGCCATCGCGCCCGACGTCCTGTGGTGGGGCTACATGACGCAGATCGACACCGCCGAGGGCAAGCTCTACCTCGCCAGCGTCCACGACGCCTTCTCCCGCCGGGCCCTGGGCTACGCGATGGGCGAGCGACATGATGCCGCGCTGGTCAGCGCCGCCCTGCAGATGGCGATCGCGACCAGAGGCGGCCAGGTGGACGGCGTCATGGGCCAGCTCCTGTTTTCTCGTCAGGTCCGGTCGCGTCATCGTCTGGCAAGGCGCCCCACGCCATGGCGTCCAACGGGACGCGACCGGATCGGCAGCGACCCACAACTTCCAACGCGCCAGCAGCCGCCCCGGTGGTGCAGTCAGCTGCTCCGTGGCGGACGTTTCTGGGTGTCAGGCTTGCACAGTGGGCCGGACGACGATTTCGCTGATGTCGATGCCGACGGGCTGCTCGATCGCGTAACCGATCGCGGATGCGATGGCTGAGGGCGGGATGGCAATCTCGTCGCGCTGTCGGACGGCCGCCGCTGCTGCTTCGGGACTTCCCCCCTTGCCCACGCCCTCAGTGTTGGTGTACCCCGGCGAGACGAGGGTGACCCGCAGGTGGGGCCCCGACTCCTGCCTCAGGCCCTCGGTCAGCACCTTCACCGCCGTCTTGGTGGCCGCGTAGACGCCCTGGGGAGATTTCACGACGTAGGCCGCGGTGGAGGCGACGTTGACGAACTGGCCGCAGCGCTGCCGCCGAAAGATGGGAAGTGCCGCGCCGATGCCGTTCAGCAAACCGGTGACATGGGTTGCGACCATCGCATCCCAGTCGTCCTGGCGCAGTTCGTCAAACGGTGACACCGCCATCGTGCCGGCGTTGGAGACCAGAACATCGAGCCGGCCGAACCGGTCGACCGCGGTGTCCGTCAGGCGCTTGAGATCCTCGCGGCGTGTCACGTCGATGATGGCCCCGACGACCGAGCCGCCTTGCGCTGTTATCTGGTCCACTACCGCGCTCAGCCGATCCTCCCGTCGGGCCCCGAGCACGAGCCGGGCCCCTTTCTCGGCGAGGTAGGTCGCCGTTGCGGCGCCGATGCCGCTGCTGGCACCGGTGATCGCCACAACCTTGCCTTCGATACCCGACATGATCAATGTCCCTTCAGGGGTGGATGCACGCAGGTCAGGCCATGACCTACTGTGGAACTGGGGGCGCCACCAGTTACACCGAAGACTAATCGGGCGCGCCTCCACTTAGCAAGGTGAAGGAGATCGGAGAGGGGAATGGCGACCACCGATGGCCAGTAGTGCACAACGCCCGTTGCGAGCTGACGCACGGCGTAACAGAGACAAGATCCTCGCGGCCGCGGTGCGCGTGTTCGCCGAGGAGGGGCTGGAAGCGCACCTGGAGCGCATCGCCAAAGAGGCGGGCGTGGGCAGCGCAACCCTGTACCGCAACTTCCCCACCCGGGAGGCCCTGATCGAGGCGGTCTACCGCAACGAGGTGGCCCAGCTGTGCGACGCCGCTCCCGGCCTGCTCGCGGAAAAGCCGCCCTACGAAGCCCTTCATGACTGGACACGCCTCTTCCTGGACTACGTCACCACCAAAGCCGGCATGGCTGACGCCTTGCGTGCCATCGCCGCCACGGGAAGCAACCCCTACGGCCCCAGTCGGGACATGATCCAGACCGCCATCACGGCCCTCATGGACGCATGTGCGGCCGCCGGGATGATCCGCACCGACATCAGCCCCAGCGACATGGGTGCCGCCCTCGAAGGGATCGCCCTCACCTCGGCCAAACCCGAACAGCGGGAACGGGCCGAACGCCTGCTCGACCTCACCCTCGACGGCCTGAAGCTCCGTTCGTGAGGGCCGTTCTGCGTAGGCGACGAAGTGAGCGGAGCGGCCGTTCCGGCTGCTGAAGCGGCGGGAAGCCCCGTGAGCCTGAAAGGATGTTCTGGAGGAAATGCCACCATCGCGAGACTGAGCAGCTGTGACATCGCCCGGAGGCAGCTGGAGCACTCCTTATCAGCAGGCGTATCAACCTGGCTGAAAACGTGCGACGCTCACGAAACGGACCGAGCCGCCGTCGACATAACCGTCAGCCGCCTGGCCGCATTCTTCGTAATGGCTGGCCGGGAGACTACGTCAGCATTGCTCAGCAGCCCCATGTGGCTTCTCACCCAGCACACCGACCAGGCCGACTGACTGCGGCTGAATCCCGACGCAATTCCGAACGCGGTCGAAGAAGTGTTCCGCCACGACCCACCAGTAAAGCTGAGCAGCCACACGGCGGGACGGGACACTGTCCTCGACGGCGTCCCAGTCCGCCGCGGTCAACTCACGTACATCTGCTCGGCGCCGCACATCACAACGCCCGGCGGGTCCCACCAGCCGACTCCCGCCGCGACCGTCCTGGGCGGTGACCTCCAGGAGCCGCGACGGCGGCATCCAGGCACCGCCCGGTGGCGGGTGATCACCCGAGGTCGCGTTCCGATAGCGTGCGCCGGTAGCGGAGCGCGTTGTCCGGTCTCGCTTTGACGGCGGCCGTGGGCGAGGAGTGAGCGATGAGTGGGGCGGCGGTACCAGCCGGGTCGCGGGAGTTGAGGCGTCACCTGGGATTGTTCGACGCGGTGGTGATCGGGCTCGGGTCGATGGTCGGAGCCGGGATCTTCGCATCGCTGGCCCCGGCCGCGTCGGCGGCCGGCTCCGGACTGCTGCTCGGCCTCGCGCTGGCGGCGGTGGTGGCCTACTGCAACGCGACCTCCTCCGCCCGGCTGGCCGCCCGCTACCCGCAGTCCGGTGGCACCTACGTCTACGGCCGCGAGCAACTGGGCGACTTCTGGGGCTACCTGGCGGGCTGGGGCTTCGTGGTCGGTAAGACCGCCTCGTGCGCTGCGATGGCCCTGACCGTCGGCTCCTACGTGTGGCCGTCCCAGGCACACGCGGTGGCGATCGCCGCGGTAGTGGCGTTGACCGCGGTGAACTACGTCGGCGTGCAGAAGGCGGCGTGGCTGACCCGGGTGGTCGTCGCGCTCGTCCTGGCGGTGCTCGCAGCGGTGGTCACCGCCTGTCTCACCTCGGGGGCCACCGACGCCGCGCGGCTGGACGTCGGTGCGGATGCCTCGTTCGGCGGGGTGCTGCAGGCGGCCGGGCTGCTGTTCTTCGCATTCGCCGGATACGCACGCATCGCCACCCTTGGCGAGGAGGTCCGCGATCCCGAGCGCACGATCCCCCGCGCGATCCCGCTCGCGCTCGGCATCGCCCTGGTCGTCTACGCGGCCGTCGCAGTCTCGGTACTGCTGGTGCTCGGCCCCCACCGGGTCGCCCACACCACCGCCCCGCTGGCGGATGCCGTCCGCGCCGCCGGCCTCCCCGGCCTAGCCCCGGTCGTGCGGGTCGGTGCCGCCATCGCGGCGCTCGGCTCTCTGCTCGCGCTGATCCTCGGGGTCTCGCGCACCACCCTGGCCATGGCCCGCGACCGGCACCTGCCGCACACTCTGGCCGCTGTCCACCCGCGCTTCCAGGTCCCGCACCGCGCCGAACTCGCCATCGGCGCGGTCGTCGCGGTCCTCTCGGCCACCGCCGACGTGCGCGGCGCGATCGGCTTCTCCTCCTTCGGCGTCCTGGCCTACTACGCCGTCGCCAACGCCTCCGCGTGGACCCTTGCCCCCGACGAAGGCCGCCCACCCAGGACCGTGCCGATCGTGGGAACGGCTGGCTGCCTGGTGCTGGCCTTCGCCCTCCCCCTGGCCTCCGTCCTTGCCGGAGTCGCGGTCATTGCTGCCGGAGCCGCCGCCTACGGCCTACGCAAGGCGATCGCCCACCACGCCTGACAGGCCGCCAAGTCGCGGCCCTCGACCACGGAACCGCACACGCCACTCCCGGCCGGGGAGGTCACCCGATCAGTGGCTCCCGTTCTCACCGGAAGTCACGCAGCCGCGTCGAGTACATCCTCGTCACGAGTGCCCCAACCCTGGTGTCGACTGCTGCCGAAGACGTGGTGCCCATACGTCCTGACCAAATCGTGCCAAGGCACTCGCGTCGGCGTAGCTGGGCGAGCCGGTCGAGGGCGGCCGTGCTGTCGTGGGTTCCGGGCCGGTGGCTGGCGAGGCGGAGGATGCGGCGTCGGCCGGCGGTGACGAGTTGTCC
This sequence comes from Streptomyces silvisoli, assembly GCF_029269905.1. NCBI lineage: Bacteria > Bacillati > Actinomycetota > Actinomycetes > Kitasatosporales > Streptomycetaceae > Streptomyces > Streptomyces silvisoli. Next base: position 26,247 of record NZ_JARJBC010000022.1, read on the forward strand.
GGCAGCGGTGAACAGGCGGAGCCGTAGGCGGCGGATCCCCGCAGCCGGGCCTGCCCGGGCAGGGCGAGCATGGGCATCCGGGCCAGCAGGTCGAGCGAGGAGTGCTGTGGCGGTGCCGACGCTACCGCCCTGTACGCGCCGGTGCAGTGGCGGGCTGGTGCTACGGCAGGATCTCCAGCTGAACGGCGCTTTGGGTGCCCTGGATGCCGGAGGTGAGGCAGTCCGTGGGCAGTTGGTCCGGCAGTGCGGTCACGCTCCGGCGTACGAAGTGGCCTTCGCCGCGCCCCTCGATGACCCGGCCCGACTGCAGGACGACCGGGACGCCTGCGACGCGGGCGGTGGTGGCACCGTCGATGACGATCACCGACCGGCCGCCGTCCGCGTAGCGGACGATTTCCCGACCGCTCGCGTTGGACAGCGAGACGCAGGATGCCGACGGCGCGACGGCGTTGAAGGAGCCTGTCGCCGGGACAGCGTCGCCGCGGGCGCTGGTGCAGATGTAGCGCACGTCCGCGTGGTTGCGGGTCTTGCGGGGCAGGAGGGTGAGCGGCGGGTCATAGCTGCTATGGGCGTTGCCCGTGCAGGTGACGCCCTCGTACCGGCCCGTCCCGGCGTGACTGGCCGGCGCCCACACCAGCGACGAGGCCACCAGCGCCAGGGATCCCAGCATCACCGTCATACCGCGCCTGCTCACCACATGCCCCTCCAGCAAGTCGTCTGATCTTTATGAGCACTTGACTACCCCGGCGCCGGATCGGCAGATCCGGCGCCTCGAAGTGCACCACCGGCGTACGCCCGCCCATCTGCGCCGTCGCGCACGCCTGTCCTCCCGGCGGGACGCTTGGAATCCGGCACGCGCCGGGTAGGAAGCGCCGGACGAGTCCTCGTCGAATCGGAGCATGAACCGAGCAGGAGGAGACCCGAGTGAGCCGTATGACCGTCGCAGCCGCCACCGCCGCGCGAGTGCGCGTGTTCGCCATGATGGACGCCGACGGGGACCAGGTCATCACGCGGCATGACTATCTCTCCCGCATCGACCGGACCGTCTTGGCCACCGGGCGCACAGAGGACGACCCGCTCGTCGTCGCCGCCCGTACGGAAGGCATCAAAGCCTGGGGCGCGATGGATGCCAACAACGACGGCAAGCTGACCTTCGACGAGTACAACGCGTGGGTGGGCGCCGACAAGTTCGACAACGTCTGCCGGTTCGCGCTCGGCGCGCTCTTCGACCTCGCCGACGCGGACGGGGACGGGGCCCTGGACAAAGCCGAGTTCACCGCGCTGCGCACCGCACTGAACAACCCGCCGGAGAACGCCGCCGCCGCGTTCGACGCGCTGGATACCGACGGCGACGGCCGGGTCGGCCGCGACGCGTACCTGGCATCGATCCGCGCCTACATCGTCGGCGACAGTTCCCCGATGGGCGAAGTCCTGTACTAGCCAGGCCGTGCCGTCGGTGGTGGCCCCGCCGGGGTGACCTCGCCACCGCCGAAGCGTTGAACAAGAGCGCGCGGCGTGGCCGCCATCCCGTCCCGCGCTGCCACCGGCTGGCAAGCTCGGCGCCCGCCCGGCCACGAGGTTGCCAGCCGCCTCCACAGCATGGCCCGGAGAGACCCGGACGGAGTGGCTGGGCTGTTGCCTCCGGCGACCGCGTCAGCCCATGCTCTTGGCCCCGTCGAGGCATTCGCGGATGATGTCGGCGTGGCCGCAGTGCTGCGCGGTCTCCGCTGTGATGTGCATGATCACCCGACGCGCCGACCAGGCGGCCCCGTCCTCGAACCACGGCGCCTTCGGGAGTGGCCGCGTGGCGGCCAAGTCGGGGAGGGTGGCAATCAACTCGTCGGTGCGGCATGCGGCATCGGCGTATTCGTCGAGGATGTCGGCAAGGGTCTCACCGGGCAGCATCCGGAACTGCAGGGCCCATTCCGCCAGATCGCACTCGGTCATGGCGGCGAAGTCGCGCATCGCCGACGACAGCACCTCTATACGAGTTGGGAGGCGTCGGCAGCGCGTCGTGTTCGATGTTCGTAAGAAACAACAGCGCCAGTGCACACCGCTGTCGGAGAGCCGCCACTCGGGAAGTCGCGATGACACCCCAAGTAGCTCTGCGTAGTGTCTGCGCACTATCCGGCCACGGAGGCTCCGCGAAAACTTGTTGGCGGAGCACGGCGACCACTGCTACTTTTCGGGAGGCCGTGCGAGAGATCGAGGAGGTGGTACCCGTGAACGCTGTATCGACATGGGTGCTCCCCTCCGGGGTTGCGGTCGGGCGATAGGTCGTCCGGGAGCGCCGTTTCAGTGCACTCCTGAAAGGCACGACCATGCATTTCACTTCCCAGCAGCACCTCGACGACGGGGTCCTCGAACGCGAGTTTGCCCTCGGTGAGATCCCCGGCATCCTGTGGACACCAGCATCCGCATCCGCACCGGTGCCGCTGATCCTGCTCGGCCAACCTCCCCTCGGGCTGCGCAAGATGTACCCCCGACTGGTGGCCCGGGCCCGGCACTCCGCAGCGGAGGGCTTCGCCACGGCCACCATCGAGCTCCCTGGAAGCGGCGCCCGGCCCCGTTGGCCCGCCGTCGAGCAGGCCCGCGCCGACCTGCGCCGGGCAATGGACGCCGGCGAGCCGGTCAGCGACGAGATCATCGACGCCCTCATCCTCCCGCTGGTCGAAAAGGCAGTCCCGGAATGGCAGGCCGCCCTGGACGCGCTCCTTTCGCTGCCCGAGGTCGGCGGCCCGGTCGGGTACTCGGGGGGAGTGATCTCCATCGGCATCCGGCTTGCGGTAGTCGAGCCGCGCATCGTGGCCGCCAGCTTCTTCGCCGGGAGTTTCGTGCCTCGCGCCATGTTCGAGGAGGCCCGGCAGATCACTATTCCACTGCACGTCCTGCTGCAGTGGGACGACGAAGGCAACGACCGGCAGGCGGCCCTGGACCTGTTCGACGCCTTCAACTCCAAGGAGAAGTCCCTGCATGCCAACATGGGCGGGCACACCGGCGTCCCGCAGTTCGCGGGAGACGCCGCGGCCCAGTTTTTCACCCGACATCTAAAAGTGAGGCCGGGCCGTCAGACCGGCAGCAGGGGGTAGCTGACGTCGGTCGGCATGCCGCTCATCGAGGACAGGTCCCGGCCCTCCGCAGTTCTCCAGACCGTGGGCCCCTGCGCAACTCTCGGCAGGGGCCCGCGGCGGATCGCGACCGTCAGGGCCCCGGCCCGCCTTCGGTGCCGCCGGAACGGTGGGCCACGGTCCGCGCATACGGAGCTGGCCAGGCGAGGACCTCGTACTCTTCCACGCCGATGCGCAGGGTGAAGGAGCGGCACTGGTTGTTCAGCAGCATCGGCCATGAGCCGACCAGTTCGGGATCCGGCTGATGCGAGGTGCGCGCGGGAAGTCCCAGCTGGTCGGTGAGCTTGTGGCGGACCTCAACGTTCCTTGTGGCGGGCCAGAGTTGGATGAGGAGTTCTTCGATGACGTCGTCGCCGTGGGCGGCGTAGACCTGGATAGGTGTCTCGTCGCGGCCACGGACGTGGAGTCGCAGGCGCCGCCAGCGGGCGCCATCCTCGTTCCCCGGTAGGTCGATGGCTTCTTCGTTGTCGGCGGGCAAGGTGAGCAGGAGGCCGCTTTCGTCGAAGAGCATGCTGAACTCGGAACGTCACTCCAGGCGTCGAGCTCCAAAGCCGGCTCGCTGGGGTGGACGTGGAAGGTCACGTCCACGTCTCCGTGCTGCACCCCTGTCGTGACGTGTGCATACAGGCCGTCAGCCGCCTTCCACACCAGGCCTTTTTGCTCACTGACGGGCGGAGCAGTGGGTGACTCCGGGATCGGGTAGCAGAAGTCGCCGTCGGTGGCGGCCCCCGCCATGACGTACGGGTGGTAGGCCGCGGGGAAGCGGAAACGCTGGGTGGCAGGTGGTTGCGGCACGCTGCGTCTCCCCCTTTCGAACAAGCCGCGGCTCCCGCCCTCAGTGGTGATCTCGGTTCGGGTGTAGGGCGTGGCCAGGTGGTCCCGGTCGTCAGCTGGGCGATTCGCTCGGGAAGGTCAGCGGCCGCGCTGACCTTTTTCAGCGAAGTTTGACCAGTCTCAGCGAAGTTTGACCGGCCGCGATCGCTGCGAGGGTGGCGTCGTAGTGCCGCTTGACCTTGCGGGTCAGCTATTGGCACCCGCAGGCTCGGAGTCTGTGCCTTGTCCAAGTCGTCCTGGGCGGCGTCGCCCAGGACGACTCGGGTAGGTCTTGCTGCCGGGCTTGTTCAGCCCGTGTGGGAAGGCGTCTGCTTCATGCCGTTGACGATCGCGCGTTCCGTGATGGCTTCGGTGTCGACGATCATGCCGGGCTTGATCAGACCGTGGTCGCCGGATGTGCCCTTGACCTGGACGGTGCGCTCGCCGAGGAAGGTGAACGTCTTCTTGTCGAAGATCCACTCGGTGCGCTGGCCACTGGCCTCGTCGAGGCGGGCCACCGCGACCCCGTGGCGGCCCGCGGCATCGACCGCGTCGTCCACCTTGACCACACCGGGGATCTTCGCAGCGGCCCGGTAGAGCGCGGCCGAGAGCTTCCCCGGCGGGTAGCTCTGGCTGAGCAGGTCACCGATGGTGGTGAACGCCTCCGCGTCTGGGCTGGGCCCGTGGCCCTTGGTCTCCGTGTAGATCTTCTTCAGCAGAGCGTCGGGGTCGGCGGGCAGGGTGGCCAGGTAGTCATACGACGGTGCGTTGAGGTACGGCTCGACCTTCGAGTCCAGGGACGTGCCCGCAGAGTCGGTGTTGCCCGGCTCGATCAGCCAGCCCTTGTGGCCGTCGGGCGACTGCCAGGTCTGGCGGGTGTGCAGCGCGTCGCTGACCACTGAGCTCTTGTCGTCGACCGTCCGCACGTGGGTGCTGGCGGTCTTCGTCTCGATGTAGATGTACTGGCCCGCACTTGCCTCCGGGCTGGGGGTCTCCTGGGCGGCGAGGGAGATCCGGTCCAGAAGCTGGCTGACTCCGTGCACGTCGGCGGTACCGATCCGGGTGGTCAGCACGGGGCCGGTGGCCAGGCCGGTGACGCTGCCCGAGGTGCCGAACATGCGGACCCCGGTCACGATCGCGCCCGTCAGGGCGCACGCCGCCACAGGCAGGACGATCGCGCGGCGCAGGAACGGGTTGCGTGGCTTGGCGGCGCGGGTTCGGGCGGGGTGGGAGCTGGAGTTGTCGAGGTCGTCGTGGATCTGGGCCATCAGGCGCTCCTTGTGGAACTGGTGGCGGCCCGCCGGCAGATCCCGCTCCACGGTCGGCAGGAGCCCTTGGGTCTCCTGCCACTCAGCCGGGTGCGGCTGGGAGGGGCTGGCGTTCATCGGTTTCCTTCCTGTGCGGACCGGACCGCGGTCGCGCGGTCGCCATGTATCTGTCGAGAGCGGCGGGCGGGTTCCCGTCTGTCCGCCATCAGTTCCGCACTGGCGAGCTTGCGCAGCTTCGTACGGGCGCGGGAAAGCCGGGAGCGGACGGTACCGAGCGGGATGCCGAGGGCCTCGGCGGCGTCGGCGTACTCGAAGCCCTCCCACAGGCACAGGACCAGGACCTCGCGCTCGGAACGCCGCAGCGAGCCCATGGCGGTGAGCGCGGCGGCGATCCGGCGCCGGTCGTCCACCTGGCCGGCCACTTCCTCGGCGTGGTCCGGCACTTCCGCCGCCGACGGCCCCGCCGCGGCGAGCGCTGTGGCCGCGGCACGGTAACGCCGGTTGCTGCGGCAGTGGTTGCGAGCGAGGTTGGTGGCGATCCCCAGCAACCACGGCCGTAGCGACCCTCCTTCGGGGTCCACCTTGCCGCGCAGCCGCCATGCCTCCATGAACGTCGCCGCCATGACGTCCTCCGCGACGGACCAGTCGGCAGTCAGGCGGAAGGCGTGGTTGTAGACGGTTCGGGCATAGAGATCGAATAGCTCCGCGAAGACATTCGGGTCCCCGGCCCGTACCCGGGTTCGCATATCTGTGGTCACTCCTGTGGGCTGTCCGGCACCCGAGAGCGAGTTCCAGTGATGTGCGTCATACCCTCTGGCGTCGCCGTACCGCAAGCGCCGCGGGGCGCGGGCGGCCCGCACTCGGCGCGCGGGAGTGCGTGAGGTTCCCTGGTGGGCGGCGAGCCGATCGACGGTCATGGCAGCGGACGTCCGCCGGTCCGCAGTCGGCGGGGCAGACGGGCGACAAAGCGCCAGCAGACCCAGTCTTGGGACGGCCCGCCGTTGCAGTGGCCAGGCTCCGCCGCCACAACGGCGTTCAGTTCGCGATGACTTGGACCGGTGGCGCCGAACCGGCGGCACACCGGCATCTCATATTGCAGAAGCGAAAAGTCTCTCAGCCATACCGGATAGCCCACCGCTCAAGACAACTTGCCAGTGCCGAGGAGAAACACTACGCCAACCCGGCAACGGCCGAATCAGTGAACCTGAAACCCCGTCACCCTGTCCTGACCAGCTGATCAGCAGAAATCGCACGGCGCGGGAACCTCAACCCTGTGGGGTTGGCGCAACCTGGTGAAGCACACTGGCTCGGGAACCAATTACGGACGACGAGGGAGCCTGGTCATGGCCGATGTCGACGTACTCGTGGTGGGCGCGGGCCCGGTGGGCCTGACCGCGGCGGCCGAGCTGCGGCGGCACGGCGTGGACTGCCGCATCGTCGACCGGCTGGCCGTCCCGCAACCTTATGCCAAGGCCATCGGCGTCCTGCCCCGCACGCTGGAGGTGTGGGACGCCATGGGCCTGGTCCACGGGGCGCTGGACGTCGCGGTGCCGCACCTGGGCCAGCTGGTCTTCATCGACGGCAAGCCGGCCCCCCGGGTCGAGCTGACTCTGCCGCCCGACATCCCCTACCCCTTCGCCACACTGCCCCAGTACGCGACCGAGCGGCTGCTGGCCGAGCATCTTGCGCGCTTCGGCACGGAGGTGGAGCGGCCGACCGAGCTCCGCTCGGTGGAGATGCACCCGGACGAGGTCGAGGCCGTCCTCGCGCACGCCGACGGCCGGATCGAGCGTCTGCGCGCCCGCTACGTCGTGGGCTGCGATGGCGCGCACAGCCTGGTACGCAAGGCGGCCGGGCTGACCTTCGAGGGTGATGCCTTCCCCGAGCAGTACATGATCGGCGACGTCGAGGTCGACTGGGAACTGCCCGCCGGCTACAGCATGCGGGCCGTGAACCTGGACGCGAACGGTGAGATGGACGACATGGTCGTCTGCATTCCGATGCCGGGCGTTCGGCGGTACTGGCTGTCGATGCTGCGCCCCTCCGCCCAAGCGGGGAGCGAAGACGGTTCGAGCGCGCCGGACGGGATGGGGGACGGCCACGGACCGGACCTCGGCCAGATCCAGGCCGTGCTCGACCGGCTGTCCCCGCAGCCGACGACCGCCTCCACGCTGCGCTGGTCGTCCGCCTTCCGGATCAGCCACCGCCTGGTGGACCGCTACCGGAACGGCCGCCTCTTCGTCGCCGGGGACGCCGCGCACATCCACCCGCCGATCGGCGGGCAGGGTCTGAACACCGGCGTGCAGGACGCCTACAACCTCGCCTGGAAGCTGGCCCTGGCCGTACGCGGTCTGGCCACGGACGACGTGCTGGAGAGCTATCACGCCGAACGCCACCCGGTCGCGCAGGAGGTGGTCAACCGCACCGTCCGCCATGCTCATACCGTCCGCCATGCCCGTACCGCCCGCCATGCCCGCTCCGGCCTCGGCAACAACGGGGACGACGCCGAGATGATGCTGCGGCGCCAGGCCCAGCTGCTGGTCGCCTACCCGGACAGCCCGTTGATCCAGCCGCAGGCGGCGGACGGCACACCCGCGGCCGGTCCCGCCCCCGGCGACCGGGCACCGGACTGCCGCGGCCTGGTGAGCGACCTCGCCGCCTACCCGCGGCGGCTGTTCGACCTGCTGCGCACCCCGCGGCACGTGCTGCTGCTGTTCGCGGGCCCGGAGCACGCCTCGGGCGACGGCGCCGCCCGGCTTGAGGCCTGCGCCGCCGAGGCGCATCGCGCCGCCCATGGCCTGCTCGACGCCTATCTGGTCACCGCCGCAGAGGTGCCAGAGGACGCCCGCCCGGTCGGCCTGCGCCCGCCGCGGGTGCGCGACGCGGCGGGCGAGTTCCGCGACGCCTATGCGCCGCGTGACGGCGAGGCCCTCCTGATCCGCCCGGACGGCTACCTCTCCGGACGCTTCCACCCGGCCGTACCGGAACACCTGACGGCGCATCTGCGCCGAACCTTCGTCACTCCCTCGGGCGGGCGTGGGGGCGGTTGGTATGACGTCGCTGGAGCGGACGGCGGATCCGAGGTTCAACAGGCTTGTCCCGGAACGGGAGTTGCGGGAGTTCTCGCCGTAGGCGGAGGAGATGGCACGGGCACGTGAGCGCATGTATGCCCACCCGTGCCGGGTCTCTGCGCTGTTGGTGATGCTGAAGTCCGCCGCACGGCTGGGTCGTGCCCCTAAGCCTGAATCCACCGGGCAACAGCCGGTCCAGGGCTTGGGCATGAAGAAGCGGGTGCCCTCTGAGCTGGGACGATGGGACTTCCTACGGTTCCACATCCACAGAGCGAGAGAACACCCGCGAGATGCAATCCTCCCATGCCGCTTCGGTGGTGTCCGCCGCGTTTGATGACACGAACCTGATCGCGCATGCCGGGCTGGTTCCGGTGATGCGGCGGGCCGAGCGGTGCGGTCTGTCCCGGCTGGTGGCGGAGAATGTGAGCTGGCCGGGGCAAGGAACGGTGCGGGTGCCGCGGCAGGCGCCAAGGTCACCAGCATCGTGGGCGGCATGGCCGCAGGCGCGGACAGCATCGACGGCCTCGACGTGCTACGGCATGGCGCGATGCCGACCCTGTTCGACGGGGTCCGTGCTCCGTCCACGCTCGGCACGTTCCTGCGCGCCTTCACTCACGGTCACGCGCTCCAACTCCACGCCGTGCACCGGCGGTTCCTGTGCGCGCTAGCCGCGCACACCCCCCTACTGCCCGGCTCCGGCCAGAGGGCGTTCATCGACGTCGACTCCACCCACAAACGTGTCCTCGCCAGGCGCATCCCTGCGCCGAGGTCATTCAGCATCGCGATCCCAGGGCAGAAGGGGGCCCAGGGGGCCGAGATCGATGTTCAAGTCCTCCGGTTTCAGACCGAAGTGCTCGCGCAGTTCGGTCATCTGTTCCTCCAGTGCCATCAGGGTCAGGCCGAGCTCTTCGATCTGTTGGTCGGTGAGGTCTCCCTGTTCCATGCGGCGTAGCGCCTGACGCTCCATCAGTTGACGTAGTAGCTCGATGATTGTCAGGACCAGGCCCGCCAGGCTGCGCTCGGCCGACTCGCGGTCCATGACGACACGTCGACGCACTCCTGGCTCGCGGTCGTCGTCGGTGCGCCCGCTGAGCTCGGTTCGTTCACGCAGCGATGGCATGTCCCGGATTTCCTGACCGCCGGTGGCTGCCTGCGCTCGCGGTGGCTCGTCTTCGCAAGGGCCGGTCACCAGAAGTTGCCTTCCGGGGTTTCGTCGGGGTGTTGTCCGGCGGTGTCGGGATTGGATGCGGCGCGTATGGAAGCCACGAGGGCACGCAGGGAGATACGGACGAGGTCGACGTCGGCGATGCACAGGGTGATCTCTCCGGCGACGACGACACCCCCGGCCAGGACTCGATCAAGGAGGTCGACCAGTGCGACTTGCCGGCCTTGCAGCCCCAGCGGTGTTGAAGAGGGCAGGTGCTCGCCGCGGGGGGTGCTCACTGCTCCCCTCCCTCCTCGTCGCCGGTGAAGGAATAGGCCGGCCAGGGCCCGCTGAGTTCTAGTCGTACCTCGGGAAATCGGGCCTCGCAGGAGTGCACGAGGTCTGCGAACTCCTGTGCGCGGGGGTCTTCGACCAAGTAGGAGTCGTTGAGGATCATCCACCCCTGGTAGCCGGCGAGCCGGGCGTCCTGCGGCGGGTGTCGCACGCAGCGGCTGGCCACCTCGTTCAAAGTCGCTCGTATCTCCTCCGCTCGCTCCAGCGCGTGGCGCTGTGCGTCCTGCCGCCCCTGGCGCTGCGCCTTGCGACGTAGGAGGTAGGCGGTTCCGGGGTTGTCCTGGGCGGCCCCGGCTTCGCCGGGGGTTTCGGGAAGTGCTTCCGGGTCGACATACGCCTTGACGCCCCATTCCGTGCGCCCGGCAACGCGTTCAAGTGCCGATCTGAAGTCGGCGTCGCGTTCCTTCAGGACGGCTCTGACGGCGGCTTCATCGTTGTAGATCGTGGCGAACCGCAGTGGAACCACGTCCCCGGTGCTGCCCACCGCGTCGATGACCTCGTGGTGTGCGCGGGCGGCGTTCTCCAGCCAGGTCAGATCCTCCAGGTGGTTGCGCAGGGGCTCCTCCGCGAAGTCGCTCAACGGGACGGATCCTGCGACGGCCGAGATGTCCTCGTCGCCCCTGATGACGCGCACCGACTCGCCCGCGACGCCGGTCAAAGCGGCGGTCTCGGGGCTGTGCGTCGCCGGGACTACGGCGTACAGCCACACAGCGCGGTCGTCGGTCATGGTGACGCGTCTCCCCTCTGCTCAGACGTTCCCTCGTTCTGCGAGCGCGACTGCCGCTGCGGCGGGCCTGCACTGCCTTGCCGGTCGTCCGGATCACCTGGCTCGACCGCGTCGTCGGTGTGAGCGTCCCGCCCGGCCTGGAGCTCACCGATGCGCTGGCGCAGGCGTCGGTTCTCCTCCAGCACATCGCGCTTGCCGGAAGACAGCGAGGGATCGTGTTCCCACCAGTCGATGCCCATCTCGCGCGCCCGGTCCACGGAAGCCACGATCAGCCGGATCTTGATCGTCAGGAGTTCGATATCGAGGAGGTTGATGCGGATGTCTCCGGCGATGACGATGCCCTTGTCGAGGACACGCTCAAGGATGTCGGCCAGATTCGCCGGCTGGGGGCGAGCCACCTCACGCGAGGGACCGACGTTTCGGCTGGCTCCGCTCCATACCGGCTGCTGGCTCATGCGTCACTACTCCTCTGCTCGGCCCCGGTAGTGGCGCTCGCCCCGGCGGTACGAGACGAGCCCGCCGTCGTCGTCCACTTCGACGCGGTACACCGCGAGGATGTCCGTCGAGTCCGGTATCCGATGGGTCTCCACCACCTCGACGCCGACGCGCCATCCGTTGTCTGTACGCTCCAGTGATGTCACGGCCTCGGGCTGCCGCCCGGTCAGGCTTGCCACATGGCCAGCCGCGTACTGTGCGGCCTTCCGGGCGGTTACCGTCGGTCGGTGACGGCCGGCCTTCTCGTCCTGGTCCTGACGTTCGTTCTCGTCCTGGCCGGTGATCTCCGACCTACCTTGTCGTGTCTTCCGCTCAGCCTCTTCCGGCTCTTCCGGCTCTTCCGGGCGACGCTGCGGCTGACGCTTGCGTGCGGGTGCACGGGGCACGTCCGCCTCCCTGCTCCGGCGCCGCCGCGGAGATTCGCCAGCGCTTCCGCGGCCGGCCCTGGGCACGGCTCAGACCTCCAGGCCGCCGAGCGGAGGGCCAGAAGCCAGTAGACGGCGGACGAGGTCCTCCTGTATTTCAGCGGCCTCCTCTTCGGCGATTTCCCCAGCCTCCCGTGCCCGCTCGACCTCGGCCAGACGCCGACGCAGTACGGTCGGGTCCTCGGTCTGCCGAAGCGCTTCGTCGCGCACCTGCTCGGCGACCCAGATCACGCCGCGGACCGGGGCGAGCGGCAGGGTGAGCAACCCGGTGAACAACCCCATGACTAGCCTTCCTCCTCGCGGTCACCCATCGCGTCCGCCACGAAGTCGTACGGCGCCAGCGGCCCGAGCAGTTGGAGCCGGACCCGGCCGTGCCAATGGCGGGCCAGGTCCTCCGCCGCCCGCTCGAAAGTGTTCCGGCGCCTGTCCTCGACGAGGAAGGAGGCATCGACTAGTCCGGCCTCCGAGGAAGGCTCCGAGGTGGCCGTCGCGGCCGCCAAGGGAGCCAGTCGCTGGTGTATCTCGGCCGAGTCCGCGTCGCGTTTGGCGGCGATGGCTTCCGCTACGAGTTGGCCCAACTCAATCCGCTCGTAGTAGGCCGCCTCGTCGGACACCTTGTTCAGCCGCTCCCGCAGTTCTCTGATCTCCGGTCTCTCGTCCAGCACCTCCCACAGCACCGCGTCCTGGTCGTACTGTGCCTTCAGCGTGAACTGGGCATGCCCCTTCATCCGCTCCAGAGCTACGACGAAGGCGTCATGGCCCCCGGTGAGGACTTCACTGGCGACCGACTGCGCATCCTTCAGCACCGTGCCGAAACGGAACGGGAGCACCGGCGCTCCCTTGGCGGCCAACGCGTTCAGCACCCCCGCATGGGCTTGCAGGTCCTCGGGCGAACCAAGCGGCCGGTCGGTGGCCACATCGCTCACCACAGCGGCGATGTCGCGATGTCGGACGAGCGTCACAGAAACCTCCGGATCGCCCACCGCACGAAGGTCGTCGAGCCCGGTGAACGTATCGGACTCCGGCACCACACCGTAGACGTAGCACCCCATAGCATCCCCTGCGCCCTGCGCGGACTCGGTCATCACCGCTCCCTGTCCTTACGACTCGCGGGCCGGGCCCGGCCACGGGGCCGCTCCTCGGGCTCCAATTCGCGCTCGTCCTGTTCCTCGTCCTCCTCTTGCTCTTGCTCTTCGTCCTCGCCGCGACCGAGCACGTTGCCCACAGTGTCCTTGACGCCTTCCAGGGCGCCCTTCGTCTTGTGCTTGGCGCCTCCCTCGCGAATCTCCTCCATCATTCCCGGCAGGCCACGCGTCTCGGTCCCGCTGCGAGCGAGGTCGAGACGGTTGACCGCCTCAGCAAAACGCAGGTACGTGTCAACGCTGGCTACGACGATGCGTGCGTCGATCGTGAGGAGTTCAATGCCCACCAGGGAGACGCGGACGTAGACATCGATCACCAAGCCTTTGTCGAGGATCAAGTCGACCACTTCGACCAGACCGCCCCCCGACGGCCTGTCCAGGTACTGCCCTTGTCGGCTTGCTACGGTCATCGGGGTCACCGGGCCCTCTCTGTGGACCGCCGATGCGGACGTCGTGCCCGCTCGTCGTGCTCGTCCTCGTGCTCGTCCTCGTGCTCGTCCTCGTGCTCGTCCTTGTCCTCCTCCTGGTCCTCGTCCTCGTCCTCCTCCTCGTCCCCCTCCTCGTCCTCGTCGGGCGCTTCGTCGCCCTCGACGTCCTCTTCCTCAACCTCCTCGTCCTCGTCCTCCTCCTCGCGCCCCTTCACGGATTCCTCCTCGGCCGAGGCTCCGTGGCGGCCTTCATCGGATCCCTTGTCGCCGCCGCCCTCCTGGCCTTCTTCCTCCTCCCGAACCTCCTCGTCAGTGCGGACGACCTCTCCGTCGAGTACCTCGCCCCGCCATCCGTGAATGTCGTCGGGATTCAAGGTCGCCTCGGTCATGACGTGGCGCTGGAAATGCTTGAGTTCCAGTCGTGCCCGCCGCCCCTGGGCCCGCCAGAGGTTTCCGGTCCGCTCGAACATGCCTTGGGGGTGGTACTGAAGGACCAAAATGATCTTGGTCAGGTCAGGCGTCACCTCATGGAAGGTGACCGCTCCGTCTACGTGCCCCTTCTCCGCCTTCGACTGCCAGATGATGCGCTCATCCGGCATCTGCTCGATGACCTTGGAACGCCACTTGCGGTGCGAGAGGAAGATCTGCGCCTTCCAGTCGAGCTCGGTTTCGGACTCCTGCTCAACGCTCTCCACCTTCTTCATGAAGCTGGGGAAGTCCTCGAACTGCGTCCACTGGTTGTAGGCCAACGAGACCGGAACACCCACATCGATGCTTTCGACGATGTTGGTGACCTTGATCTTCTTTCCCTTGTCTCCGCCGTCCCTGCCGCCCCCACCGCCGACAGCTTCCTTCACCTTCTCCTTCGCCTGGGTCAGCCCGGCACCCAGCAAGGAGGTCACCATGGACTTTCCTTCGGCCAGGCTTCGTCCACCAGTGAGCAGGGCCGTCAGCCCGGGACCACCACCGTTTTCGGCGTATTCGGTGAGCTTCTCGGTCGCATCCCCGACCTTGCCCGCGACCCGGGTCAGTGCCCGCTCCCCCAGAGCAGTGGCCAGATTCCGGGCTTCTTCAAGAAGGCGGTCGGTGGGCAGCTCTTCCACCAAGGCACCGACTCCGCCCGTCGTCCGGCGGCCTGATCGCTCAGCCATATGTCATCACCCCCGGCTCCGCCCTGTCGGCCTATCCGCAGAAGCGGCCCTCTTGCCGGACCGGCCGCCGGACGTTCCTTCCCTCGTCGGCTTCTTGGTCCTGCTACCTGGCTTCGTGGATTCTCGTGCGGATCCGCTCGCCTTCGACGAGCCGACCTCGGCCTTGGCCCTGGTGGTGCTGGCGCGGCGGCTCTTTGCGCTGCCGCTCCGCCGAGCCTTGCGCTCACCGCGGCTCGTCGCCTCTTCCCCCTCATCGCCCTCAGCCTCGTCGCCCGACGGTTCCCGGAGCGATGCCGCACGCTCCTCCATCCTGTCGCTCAGGTCGTTGATCCGAGTGCCGACGGCCGCGACGGCAGCACTACGGCCAGCCGCCAGCAGGTCGCCGCGAATGTCCTTGGCAAGCCTTCCCACCTCCGGCGACTGGAGCAGCCCCGAGGCCCGCCCGAGTTGCTTCCCGGTCGCCACCCCGGCGGCCCGCTTGCCAGCCGCCGCCCCGGCGAGCGCCAGCGCCCACCGCATCTTGTGATATCGCCCCAAGAGGTAACCGCCCGCGAGCGCCAGCGCCACCTGTCCGTTCTTCATCAACTCGGTCCCCTTCCACACCAGTTCCGATGCACCGCCGGAGAGACCGCGAATGGATGCCGCGATCTGCCGCAGCGTGAACTTCGGCTGAGCGCGCCGTGTCCGCCCCGCCATTCCGGTCGCCAGATCCAACGCCACGGACGACCCCCTGTCGGGCGTAGGAGCACGGGGTGGAACAGGTTTAAAGTCAAGTATGAGGCATTTGGGCGAAAAGTCCGAACGTAAGGTTGTTTCACTGAGGAGCCGTGACTCATAGCTGACGGTGACTGATCGCGCCGACCGCAGCAGCGCAAATGCGCCGGAGACCGCGGTCGGCGGACGATGCCGCAGTGCTCGCGCAAGCCCGGAAGGTGACACATATGGGCATAGGCAAGAAGGCCAAGAACATCAGCAAAACAGCCGAAGGCAAGACCAAGGAAGCCGTAGGCAAGGCAACGAGCAACGAAAGCCTCAAGATGAAAGGAAAAGCAGAGCAGATCAAGGGTGACGCCAAGCAGGCGGGCGAGAAGGGCAAGGACACCTTCAAGCACTGACTGCCAACGCACATGGCTGACCGGCCGCCGCGCCGGTCAGCCGTCGACTCGGCCGCAGAGCCCGCAGCCCGGCCCTGGTCTGGGGAGGCCGGGGAGCCCGTCCAGCCACGCCGCTGAACGCTCCGCTGAAAGTGCCGCGATGTGCTGTCGATCGACTGCGGCTCGTCATGGCTGGTCGCGCAGTTCCCCGCGCCCCTTCAGGGCGCGAGCCCTCGGCGCAAGGCAGCGGACTACTCGCCCGGCAATGACGGGTTTTCCTCACGCATCGGCTCGTCATAGCGGCCATAAGGGTCAGGATTCCGGTACATGACGCAGTGCGCCCCCGACTGGGAGACCTCCCGGCGGACACGAGAGGCCTACCTCGACCCGCTCGCCGAGACGCCCGGTGCGGTCGCCACCACGCATGAGGAACTCGTCGAGGTCTTCCGGAGCGGCGAGTACGCGGGGGCTTCCGCGGCCCTGCGACGCGCTGCGTTCCGGGCGCGCTTGTGCCCCTACGACGACGGGCGAGCGGCTGAGCGCGTGGTGCGTCGTGTCTTCCTCGGCGAGCCCGCCCGGGAGCAGGCCGACGCACCGAGCACGGCCCCGGCGGGCAGCTGACCTCGTCGGTGCTCAGCGCCGCATGCGGCGGGCGAACCGTTCGGCGAGGACGCGGCGCGCCCCGGCGGGCCCGTCGGCGACGCGCAAGGCGGGCCAGCCGCTGCTGGTGGCGTACGGCTGGAGCAGCAGCACCCGCCCACGGCGGCCGACCACTACCCGCCGCCTCAGGCCGGACCCGGCACGCAGTGTCGTGGTGACCGGCTCACCGTCCCGGAAGGTCAGCGTCACCCAGGCGTCCCAGGTGGTGATGGCGTCACCCTCACTCAGCGCCGCCGGGCCGACGGTGACCCTGGCGCGCCAGCCACCGTCCCCGCTCGGTTCGCCCTGCCACGTCGCCTCGTACCGACGCACCCTCCCGGTCACCCGGTGGCGCAGCTCGACGCTCGCGCGCTGTGGGCCCGCTTGCGCGGTCCTGCCGTACAGGTCGGCCAGCGACAGTTCGAGGACGAGGCGGCGGCCCGCGCGGACGCCCGCTGCGGCATGGAGCGGCAGCTGGCCGATCGGGGCGTCGGCGAGGCCGTCGAGAATGATCTCCTCGACCCCGTCAGCGGCGGAACCCGCCTCGTCCCACAACGGAAGCCCTTCTGGCGGAATCCCTCGATTCCTCGAACGCCAAGGCCACGGCCGGGCCAACACGATCGACGCCTCGCATCGTCTCGGTCGACGCAAGGGATCGCGAGACATGAACAAGGCGTCAGCCGAGGCACCGTCAGTAACTCTGTCGCAGACCTGATGCCCGAGCACCGCCTCGGGATCGAAGTCCACCAGCAGAAGCCGGTCCCGCTCCAGCCACGGCTCGGAACCGACGTACCGCCCGGTCGTCACCACCCCTACCAGCCCGAGAAATGACGCTCACCTCGCGACGACCCTTGGTTCCGTCACCTCGGGGACCCGATAGTCGTCGGTTCCCCGAGGCGGTGTGAGCATCGAAGTGCTGCTTCCCCTTCCGGCTGTGGCGGGCAGGGCTCAGGCCAGCATGTTCTCAATGAGGTCGGCGGCGCGCGTGGTGCCGCCCTCGGCCCGTGCGCCGGCGCGCAGCCGTGCCGAGCGGCGGGCGGCCTCCGCGTCGGTGACCAGGTCGTTCAGGGCCACCCGTAGGGTCTGGGCGGTGGCTTCCGCGGTGTCGACGCGGCGGGCCACGCCCAGTTCCACGAGCCGGTCGGCGTTCATGAACTGTTCGGCGGCCTGCGGTACAGCGATCATCGGGACGCCTGCCAGCAGCGCCTCGCCGCAGCCGCCCATGCCGGCGTGGGTGACGAAGGCGTCCGCCTGCTCCAGTATCGCCCGCTGCGGGACCCAGGAATGCACCTCGACGTTGGGCGGGATGTCGCCGAGTTCCCGCGGGTCGGTGTACTTGCCGATCTGAAGGACGACGTGCCAGCCGGGCAGGTTGCCGTAGGCCGCAAGGCACTGGCGGTAGAACTGCGGTTGACGGGTGAACGCCGAGCCCAGGGAGATCAGCAGCACGTTCTTCGCGTCCGCCGGGCGGGTCCAGCCGTCCGCGTCCGCCCGTGCGTCGACGCAGGGTCCGACGAAGGTCACCGTGTCGGTGTCGACCTGGTCGGCGTGCGGCTGCATCGCCTGAGTGATCAGCGCCAGGGCCTGTGCGGGGCGACCGGAGAAGGCATCCACGTCGGTGGTGGACGCCCCGCAGTCGGCGAGCCAATGTGCGAACTTCGCCCGGTATGCGTCGGCGCCCGGCAGTTGCCGCAGGTGTGCCGCGACGTCCTGGTCGTAGCCGTCCCAGGCCACGAACGTCGGGGACAACTGCATGAGGGGCCGGTTCTGCGATTCGGCGAGGGCGCGCGCGGCGTAGCCGCCGATGTCGTACAGGTACAGGTCCGCCGGGTCGTGGTCGTAGGCGGCGCGCAACTGCGGGAGTGCCTGGATGGCGTCGTCGAGGAAGAGGTCCCCCGCGGCGATGGGGTCGTCGGGCCAGTTGTTGTCGGCGACCGGAAGCGAGGAGGTGCAGGGGACGAGTTCGGCGCCGGTGGCCGCGATCAAGTCGGCCACCGCTGGGTCGTTGGCGTAGGTCACGCGATGACCGCGGGCCACCAGCTCGCGGATGACCGCAAGGCTCGGCAGGACGTGGCTGACGATGGGGATGCCGACCATCGCGATGTGGGCGCGGCGACGGGACATGGAAGACGTGGAAGGCACGGAGGATCACTCGTTTCAGATCTACGGCGAAAGAGACACGGCAAGCCGACGCGTCGGCCTTTCCGAGGAAGACTCGGTCGTAGGCGCGCACACGGACATGCGAGAGGAAGCCGGGGCGCTGCCCCGGCCATGTCAGCCGTAGATCTGAGTGAAGTGCATGTCCGCGACTCTAGGCCCTCCCCCGGCTTCCGGGCACCTGAATTACCTCAACCGCCGTCTGGAGAAGTCCCACGCCGGGCCGATGCGTCCGCACGGAACTCCCGCACGCGCGTCACACGCGCGGGGTATCCGGGGCAGCGGCTTCCAGATCAGCGATGCTGCCCGACATGATCGTCCGCACGTGCTCGGTGATGTGCTTCGCGGGCCAGTTCCACCAGGCCACCGCCAGCAGCCGGGCGATGTCCTGGTGGTTGTAGCGGGTGCGGATGAGTCGGGCCGGGTTGCCGCCGACGATGCCGTAGTGGGGTACGTCGCTGGTGACCACGGCGCCGGAGGCGATGATCGCGCCATGTCCGATCCGTACACCGGGCATGACCGTCGTGCCGTGGCCGAACCAGGCGTCGTTGCCGACGACGGTGTCCCCTCGGTTGGGCAGGCCGGTGAGCAGGTCGAAGTGCTCGGACCAGGAGCCGCCCATGGTGGGGAAGGGGAAGGTCGAGGGGCCGTCCATCCGGTGGTTGGCGCCGTTCATGAGGAACCGCACGCCCGTGCCCAGCGCGCAGAACTTGCCGATGATCAGCTTCTCCGGCCCGTAGTGGTAGAGCACGTTGCGCGTCTCGAACGCGGTCGCAGCGTCCGGGTCGTCGTAGTAGGAGTACTCCCCGACCTCGATCAGCGGGGACTTCACCAGCGGCTTGAGCAGCACCACCCGGGGCTGCTCGGGCATCGGATGGAGGATCGTCGGGTCGGCAGGCACAGGCATGGGGGGAGGTATTCCTCATCGGTAGCGGGTCCGTGTCCGGTCCATGATCGCTGCACCGCACCGTCCCAGGACACCCGATTACCACCTGCACGAACACGGCCTACCGCCCGCCCCATCCAGGCATTCACGCGCGGCGAGCTCGCAGACCGGTGCGCCCACGTGGCCGACGGGGCCTGGATCGTCCCGTGCCCCGTGTACGCGGACCACATGTTCGTGCTCGCCTCCGCAGCCGACCCGGCACTGCAGGCGGCCCTGACTGCATGACCGACGACTGTCTGGCAGGGGCAAGCGAAGCAGTGCCGCTGTGTGACACGGCAACCGGCTACGCGCAGGCGTTCCACGCCCTCGCTGTGGCCCGCAACGGGCCCGGCCGGTATGCCGAGTTCGCCCAGCGGCCCGATCTCGTGCTCGCCATCGGGCCCGCCGCGGCCGCCTGACTGGCCTTCTCCTCGCAGGCAACCGCACACCTGGAAATCCACCGGGCACACACCTCGGCGGACGACCTCTGCCGAACGCTGACCACCTGGCTCGGCGAGGACGGCCGGCTCGCCTCGACCGCCACTGCGCTCTCGCTCTCGGCCACCGCCACCCGTAAGCGGCTCACCCGCATCGAGACGCTCCTGGAGCGTTTCCTGCTCCGTTCTCCCAACGCCCGCCACGACCTGTGGCTGGCACAACGCGCACTGACTCTCGCTGACGGGGGCGCGCCACCGCCCACCGGGAGTAGCTGGACTGGGGCGGCCTGTTCGGAAACGACAAGAACACGGATCCACCTCGGCAAGGAGCCGGACGGTCATGGGCAGGCGCCCGCGGATACGGCGCGAGTGGCGACCAGTGGGCGTTCTGCTGTCGAGGTGGCAAGCGGTGCGGTGTGCGCTACCGGCTGGCTGACCGAGACCGATGACTCGGCTCATCGCTGGCAGCGTCGGGGCCAGATGAGGATGGCAGCGAGGTGTGGTGCGGCGTGGTGGGCCCACACCGCTTCCACTGCGGCATCGTCCAACGCCGGGCCCGCGCCGCGAAGTTGCCTGGCCATCCGCACGGAAACAACCGGGGAAACGCTGTCCAGGATCTGAACCCGGTGCGGAACCACTATCGAGGGCCGGCGAGGCCCTCCGGTCGGCACGTCGGCACCGCCTGCCGACCGGGCGGGATCGGCTCCCGTGGCCGTTGAACTGAGCCGACGGCCCACCAGACGCAACTTCTTCGCGTTAAGCTGTGCGCATGAGTACCCGAGCGACCACTCGCCCCGGCGGGCGCAGCGCCCGCGTCCAGCAGTCCGTGCACCAGGCCGTCCGAGAACTCGAGGCGGAACTGGGGCGGGATGCGCTCACCGTGCCCCTGATCGCCGCCCGCGCGGGAGTCACGCCGTCCACCGTCTACCGGCGCTGGGGCGACCTGCGGGAACTGCTGTCCGACGTGGCCGTCGAGCGGTTGCGCCCCGACACCCCGCCGGCGGATCACGGCAGTCTGCGGGCGGACCTGGAGGCGTGGACGGTGCAGTTCGCCGAGGAGATGTCCTCGACAGCGGGCCGCACGTACATCCGCGACGCCCTGGTGGGCGACCCCGAGCAGGGCAACGCGGCCCGCTGCTCCGACTACGCCGCCGAGCAGTTGAAGGCCATCGGCGTGCGCGCGGCCGGGCGCGGGGAGGCCGTGCCCGACGTGGAGACACTGCTGGACGTCGTCGTCGCCCCCCTGATGTACCGGATCCTGTTCCGCCCCTCGGATCTGTCCGCGGCCTACGCCGACCACCTGGTAGCGACGGCCCTCGGCCGCGCTGCACCCCTCTCGTCGCATAAAAGCTAAATATTTGCGTTTTAGGGCAACGTGAGCCTAGAGTGCTTAATGCAAAGCATTCGCCTTAAGGCTCAGAGGTGCTTCCATGACCAGCATCACAGCCCTGCCTTCCCGCCGCCGCCTGCCCGTGCTGAGCCACCGTGTCGCCTTCCGGCTCCACGCCTCGGTCCTGGTCGGCCTGCTGGCTGCCTCCAGCGCACCGACCCCGCTCTACGCTCTCTACCAGGCCGCATGGCACTTCTCGGCCATGACGCTCACCGTCGTGTTCAGCGCCTACGCGCTCGCCCTGCTGGTGGCCCTGCTGACCGCGGGCACGCTCTCGGACCACTTGGGCCGGCGCCCGGTCCTCGCCGGGGCACTGCTGGCACAAGCCGTCGCGATGGCCATATTCGCCACCGCCCAGGGCGTGCCGGCGCTGATCGCCGCCCGGATCCTGCAGGGCCTGGCCACCGGCGTGGCCACCAGCGCCGCCGGAGCCGCCCTGCTCGACTTCGAGGCCCCCAACCGCCCGGGCCGAGCAACGGTCGCCAACAGCATCACCCCCGTGGCCGGCATGGCAGTCGGCGTGCTGGCCGCCACCGCCCTCGTGCAGTACGCCCCCGCCCCCACCCGCACCGTCTACCTGGTGCTGCTCCTGCTCTTCACCGCGCAGGCCGCCGCGGTCCTGCTCACCCCCGAGACCGCCCGCCCCAACCCCGGCGCCTGGCGCTCACTGCGCCCCACCATCACCGTCGCCGCCGCCTCCCGGCCGGCCATGGCGCTCGCCGGGCCCGGCATCGTCGCTGCCTGGGCACTGGGCGGCTTCTACTCCTCCCTCGGTCCCTCGCTCGCCCGGCTGATCGCCCCGCACGCCGCCCGCGCAACCGGCGGCCTGGTCTTCTTCACCCTGACGGCCGCGGCCGGCCTCGCCGGCCACGCCGCCCGAGCGCTGCCCGCCCGCATCGTGAGCCTCGTCGGCACCGCGTTCCTGATCCCGGGGGCCCTGCTGACCCTGAGCGGCCCGCAACTGCACAGCCTGCTCGCCCTGTTCACGGGCACCGCCCTGGCGGGCGCGGGCTTCGGCGCCGTCACCCAGGGCGCCCTGCGCCTGCTGCTGCCCCCGGCCGCCCCGGGCGAACGCGCCGGCACGCTCGCCGCCTACTACGTCCTCAGCTACCTGGCCATGAGCATCCCCGCCGTCCTCGCCGGCCTGCTGACCAACCTGTACGGCCTGCAGACCGCCGTCTCGCTCTACGCCGTGACGGTCATCCTGCTGACCCTGATCGGCCTCACTCGCGCCGTGCGGCGGCCGCGCACCGCCTGACCGAGTCCTACCCTTCCGCGCCGCCCTGCCCTGCCCACCGAAAGGACCCACCGATGAGCACTGCCACGCCCCGTCAGGCCACCCCCTTCACCAGCACGGGGTGGAGCCTGGGCGACATCGCCGTACGCCGCGTCGACGAGATCGAACTGCCGCCGCAGACCGGACCCTGGTTGCTGCCGGACGCCACCAAGGAGGTGCTGGACGAAGCGTCCTGGCTGCGGCCCGACTTCGCCGACGCCGACGTCCCCCGCCTGGCAAGCCACAGCTTCGCCGTGGAGTCCGGCGGGCTGCGGATCGTCATTGACACCGGCATCGGCAACGCCAAGCCACGCGCCAACCCGGCCTGGAACGGTCTCGACACCGACTTCCTTAAGCGCCTGGCGGCTGCTGGCTTCCCGCCCGAGTCCGTGGACCTGGTGATCACCACGCACCTGCACACCGACCACGTCGGCTGGAACACCCGCCTCGTCGGCGAGGACTGGGTCCCCACCTTCCCCAACGCCCGCTACCTCACCAGCCGCACCGAATGGGACCACTGGGCCGCCACCGACTTGGACGAGGCCCGCCGTCAGATGTTCCGCGACTCCGTCACCCCCGTCCGCGACGCCGGACAGTACGACCTCGTGGACGTGCCCCAGCAGGGGCGCGAGGTGGCGCCGGGCGTCTTCCTGGTCCCGGCTCCCGGCCACACCCCGGGGCAGGTCGCCGTGGAACTACGCGGCAGCGACCGCCAAGCGCTGATCACCGGCGACAGCATCCACCACCCCGTGCAGCTGTCCCACCCCCACGTGAACAGCTGCGTCGACATCGACCCCGCACAGGCGGTTCGCACCCGCGGGCGGCTGCTCGACGCCCTCGCGGACACCGACGCGCTGCTCCTGGGCACCCACTTCCCGCAGCCCACGGCCGGCACCGTCCGCCGGGACAACGGCCGCTACCGGCTGCTCGCCGAGCACGGCAGCGAGATCCCGACCACCGCTGCCTGACCGCGCGACCGGGCATTGGTCCACCGCGTCTGCGGGACGGCCTGGGGCCGCACGGGGCCCAGGCCGTCCCGCCACTCGGACTTCGCTGGCACGCAGTCCCCTCGATCTCAAACCAAGCCCTCGACCCACTGCCCCCGATCACTTGGTCAAACCTTTCAAGACGACGGGGACGTCGCCCGGTACTCGCGTGAGGCTGCTCAGGGAGCCACACGCGCGAGGGAAGGCATTCTTGCGGTGGCCTTGGACAGGAGTCGTTCAACTGATGGCATGGCTTTCGGGCCGATGGCGGCAACGCCGACAGCAGCGGCCACCCCTGTCCAGGCCACGGGGCCCAGGGGTGTGCAGCCGAAGAAGTGGCTGAGCCCGGGTGTCTGCACGAGGGTAGCCAGGGCTGCGGCGGAGCCGAGTGCGGTGGCCAGCACCAAAGGGCTGCGGCCTCGTCCGGTGAGGGTTTGGGTGAGTTGGGCGCCGACCAGTCCGCACAGGGCCATGGTGCTGGTACGCCGGGCTGTACCGGGGGTGAGGGTGCCGATCAGCCAGGCTGTGCCCGCGCCGAGCCCGGTGACGATCCCGCGCTGTCGGATCTGACGGGTCAACGGCTTCCCGAGGGCGGCGACGCCCACGGGGGCCAGCTCCTCGTGCTCGGTTCGCCTGCTCGGCCCGGGATCCGGCTCGTCTTGCGGAGTGACGGCGACGGCCATGGCGGGGAACATGTCGGTGAGCAGGTTGACCAGCAGGAGCTGACGGGTCGACAGAGGTGAGGCACCGGTGACCAGGGTGCCGAGCACGGTGAAGCCGACTTCTCCGGCGTTGCCGCCGATGAGGATACTGATGGCGTCGGCGACACTGCGCCACAAGGCCCGGCCCTCGTCGACGGCGGCGACCAGGGGCGTCAAGTCGTTGCCGGTGACGATCAGGTCGGCGGCGTTGCGGGCAGCTGCGGAGCCGCGTACGGCGATGCCGATGCCAATGTCGGCGGCGCGAATGGCCGCGGCGTCGTTGGCGCCGTCGCCGACCATCGCCACCACTCGTCGGGCTTCCTGCAGCGCTTCGACGACCTGGAGTTTCTGTTCGGGTGCGACGCGGGCGATGACTTGGCAGTCGGCCAGCAGGCGGGCTCGGCCTGCGCGGTCGAGGGCCGCCAATTCGTCTCCAGTGGTCACGGTGACGTCCTTCGGCCACCCCAGGCTGAGAGCGATGGCGCGGGCGGTGTGCGGATGGTCTCCGGTGAGCATCACCGGCCGTACGCCGGCATTTGCCAGGTCGGAGATCAAGGGAGCGGAGCTGGCTCGGGGGGTGTCGGCGAGTGCCACGAACCCGACCAGTTCCAGGGCCTTCAGTGGCTGGTCGAGAATGTCGGCCGTCTCGCCGGGCTCGAGCCGGCGCTGCGCGACGGCGAGGATCCGCAGTCCTTGGTCGGCGAGAGTTCGTGCGGCGGTGGGGGCAGTCTCGGCGACGTCTTCGCAGCAGGGCAGCACCAATTCCGGGGCGCCCTTGACGATCAGCAGGCGTGTGCCATCAGCATCGTGGCCGATCGCGCAGGCGTAGCCGCGGCTGGCCTCGAACGGCTGGGCCTCGGCCTGGACCCAGTACGGATCGGGCGGGGCCGCAGCCAGGATGGCTTCGTCGGTGGCATGGGCGTGGCCGGCTTCACCGTTGCTCTGCGGGCAGGCCCGGGCAGCCGCCCGCACCACCGGCTCCGCCTGAGAGGTATCCGCCGCGAGGGTGGTGCCGTCTGCGGTGACGGCATGCAGCAGGCGCAGTCGGTTCTCGGTGAGGGTGCCGGTCTTGTCGAAGCAGATGGTGTCCATGCGGCCGAGCGCCTCCAAAGCGCGGGGGGTGCGGACCAGGACGCCGTGGCGGCTGAGGCGGCGCGCCGCGGCCATTTGCGCCACCGTGGCCACCAGCGGCAGACCTTCAGGGACTGCGGCCACCGCCACGGCGACACCGCCGCTGACGGCTTCCCGCGCCGGTCGTCCGCGCAGCAGCGACAGGGCAGTGACCGCTGCCCCGCTGGCCAGGGTGAGGGGCAGCACTTTGCGGGTCAGCTCGTGCAGGCGGGCCTGGACGCCCTTGGCGGAGGTGGAGCGTGAGGCCAGGTGGGCTGCCCTGCCGGCTTCGGTCTGCTCGCCGGTGCCGACCACGACCGCCCGCGCGTGTCCGGCAACCACGGTGGTTCCCTCGAAGACCATGCAGCTGCGGTCCGCGACTGCGGCTTGCGGGGTAGCGGCAAGCTGCTTGGGCGTGGGAAGCGACTCGCCGGTCAGTGAGGATTCATCGACTTCCAGATCAGTGAGCTCCAGTAGCCGGGCGTCCGCGGGCACAACATCGCCTGTGCGCAGCTCGATCACTTCACCCGGCCTGAGCTTGACGGCGTCGACCGTGTCCGCAGGCGCGCTGCCCGATCGGGTGGCGCGGCGGGCCAGTTGCCGTTGTCCGGTCGCCAGCGTGGCCAGTGCTCGTTCGGCGCGCAGCCGCTGCACCCCGCCGACGATGGCGTTGACTGCCATGGCACTGGTCACCAGCAGCGCGTCCACGGGCGCTCCCAGCACTGCGGATGCCGCCGCGCCGACGGCAAGGACCGGGGTGAGCGGATCGTCGAGCTCGGCGCGCACTGCGGTGACCAGACGCGCCGTCAGGCGGGCGGGGGTGAAGACCGGCAGCCGGAGCAAGGTACCGGCCCTCTCACGGACGGTGGCTCGCAGAACGGACAGGCCGCCGGGGTTGGCGCGGGGCGTGGCGGCCAGCCGGGAGACGGCTTCTTCGGGTTGCAGGGCGTGCCAGCGCACCCTTGGGCGGGGGCGGGGTGCCGCTGTGGTGGCCACGCCTGTGGCGGCGCGCCATCCGGAGACCAGGGCCGCGGCCGCGGCGGCGTTGACTGGGCTGAGGCGCGGGCCCCAAGCGAACAGGGCCCGTTGGGCTGGGGATGTGCCGGTCATGACCACGAGCCCGGACAGTGCGGCGCCCGCTTGGGCGAGGATCTTGGCGTGTCGACCGGTCCTGCGCGCGGCGGGGATGGCTGCCAGCAGCCGCCAAGCCCCCCGAAGCCCGTCCAGCGTGAGGGCGTCCGCGCCCCACACCACCGCGCTTCGGGCGTCGGTGACCGCCACGGCAAGGTCGCTGGCCAAGAGCCCCGCCACGATCTGCTGGCGGTCTGCGTCCAGTTCCTGCTGCGCGTGGTTGTCCTCGGGTACGCGGGCGATGGCCATGACCACCCGTCCCTGCTCACGCAAGCCCCGTACGACGTCCCCCAATGGCCGCTCACCGGGGACGACTTCGTCGGCCAGCGCTGTAAAATCACCGAGCGAGGCGTCCTGCGGTACCACCACATACAGCCCGGCGCGGCGTGCCGCGTCCAGTACCGGCTCGGCCAGCGGATCGAGTTCGCACCCGACCAGCACGGTGCCGATGTCCTCACCGTGCGCGGAGGCGATCATCAAGCCATCGGTCTCGGACGGCCCTTGGTCGGGAACCGGACGCAGCGCGACCGCCGTGTCCTCCCAAGGTGTGCTTGGAACCTCGGGCTGCTGCAATGCCGCGGTGGCGGCATGCCAGAGCCGCTCATGGTCCCACTGCGCGGCGTTCGGATGCACCTCGAGTACGGTGCGCCGGGTGCTGCGCAACGCTTCCGGATGGAGCACCACGGTATCCACGCGCTCCAGTTGCCGTAGCCGGTCGGTGTCGCGAACCAACACGTCCTGGCGAGTCAGAACGGCGGCCAGTGCCGACGTGAAAGCCACCGGCCCGTAGCGGGCAGCCTTCGGTGAGCCCGCCAGTATCGCCTCAGCAGCCTGCCCCGCGTCACGGGTGAACAACAGCGTCGCGGCGGCGCCGACCAGACTCCCGGTCACGGCCTGATCCGCGTACTCCTGCCCTGCGGACCGGCCGATCGCCGGGCGAGGGGTCCGCTGCCCCGACACACTTCGACGGTCCGGGGCACACAGCGAATCGTGCGCGGCATCGAACGCGGCACCGCGGGCAAGAGCCTCCACCAACTGCCCGGTCCGCAAAGCGGCATCCAGCACCAAAGAGCCAGGCGACTTCCCGAAGCCGTGGGCCGTCGCGTTGGCCGCAGCCAGCACCACCTCGGCACCCGAGGTCCCCAGCCGACGGTGCAGCACGGCCCGCACCCGGGAGTCTTCCCGTACCAGCGTCACCGCGGCGGTGACCAGCCGGGGAGAACTCCTCAGCCGCATCGTCCGCGCGGTCACCGCAGTTGTGATCCCCACCGCATCACACGCCAGGGCCAACGCACCCGACCGCACCCCACCGGTGCTCCCCGGGTGTGCCCGTTCCAGCACCGGTACTTCCGGCCGCTCAAGTCCGTACCGGGCCGCCAGCCTCTCCGCCTTACGCACAACCCGATCGGTGAGCGCGCCCTCGCTGACCTGTATCACCAGCCGTGCCAGCCCGCCGTCCCAGTAGGCGGTCACCACCTCCGGGTGCTCTGCCAGCGCGACGGCCATGCGCTTGGCTGCCACCTCCAGCCCGCCGCGCCCGGTAAAGTCCGGGCTTCGCCGCAGCGCCACATGCATCCGGGAACCCGCCCGCCATTCAACTGCCCCGGGCAGCACGGCATTACGGACGACCCGGCCAGCCCTTACCGCCGTGACGGAGACCTCCGCCGTGGCACGCACCCCCGCTTCCGCGATGTCGATCGCCGAACGGGCCGCAGCGCCGGCCATGGGGATAGCGCGGCATGCGACCTGAACAGGAGCGGTCAGCGCAAGGTCAAGTCCCGCTGTCGGCAGGCGTGTCAGCAAGCGCAGAACCATGTCTTACCCTTCACCAAGATTCTTCCGGTGGTGCTGCCTGGCCAGCGGGATCGCGGCGCAGGGTAGCTGGCTGCCTACCCGCTGCGCCGCGCATGATGCGCCCTGTGGGGTCGAGCGGGTTGTCGGCCCGGCGCGCCGGAGCCCGCAGGGCGTCGGCAGACCACCGACGGACCGGGTGGGTACGCCGTTGCGCCGGAGACGATGGAGTCACCTGCGTGGATGGGATTCTTTCGCTGGGGACGGCCAACGAGGCCTTAACGAACCGCAGTCGGCCGCAAGGTCGGGCTACGGTTTCCAGCGGCTTCCGGGATCCGGCGCGCAGAGTTCCCGGCCACGCAGGACGTCAGGCAGGCGTGGGCTGCCATTGGCCAGCGTCATGCGACGGTGCCAGCCGGGTTAACGGGGGGCTCGGTAGTCGTCCAGGCCGCACTCCTGCTGACCGTCTGGAGACACTGCGGGTGCCGATCAACCATCCGGGCCTGTTCAGGCGGCACGTTGGTACGCGTCGAGATCTCAGGTGGCGCCATCCGCGCAGGTGCGGCTTGCCGGAGACCACCACCCAGCCTGCTCCCCCCCTTTGTTCCTCCACCTGTTGCTGGCGGGGCGGTCTTGAGGGAAGTCAGCGATTCGCAACACGAAGGGGCGGCCGCATACCGAAACGGCGGCCGCCCCACCCCGCACCACCGGCGGTCTGGTGGGGGCCAGCGCCACCTGAATCACCAAGCAGCGTCGCTGACGGCCAACGCCCACGCCAGAGTCATCGAGTCACGCCGATGTGGTGTCCGTCGGACACGGCAACTCACCCGGACCGCGAGTGTGGGATGAAGGCCCCTGGAGTATCAACGAGTTTGTGGGACTCGCGTGGTGCGGGCCGCGCCCTTCCCATCGTCAGTCAGCGAGTGCGCCCATGGGGTCCCAGGCAGGCAGGACGATCGGCGGTTGGTCGAGGGCGGCAGCCAGCTGCGACGGCAGCGCGGAGCGCCGGACCGCGATTTCGAAGACATGCTCACCGAACCATGAGTCGTTCATGGTCCAAAAGCCCTTGTCGGCCTTCTCCTCACCCCAACTGTTCTCCACTCGCCAGCGGCGCGGGCTCCCTTCCACCACGTCGACGCCGGTGAACAGCATCGCGTGGGTCATCTTCGTGTCGTGGTGCAGCAGCCGAGCGGCCTTGCCCATGGTGAAAGGGGCGTCGTAGACGGCCGCGTAGTCGAAGAGCCCGGCGTCCCAGACGCCGACGTCCGCACGCATCATCTTGGCCACGTCGCAGCCGAACCACACGGGCTCACCACCGACGATCGCCTCCACGGCCAGCCGCTTCAGCAGCTCCATCTGCGCGTTGAGATAGACCACCGGCGGGGCGCCCACGATGTTGCCCAGGTACTCAACGGTGAAGGTGCGGCCGACCGGGCTCGACTCCCGCGGGTCGTGCACCAGGCAGACGTACTCGTCCAGCGGCAGCTCCACATACGAGGCGGCGAACTCTGCTGGTGTGAGCCAGCCATCGCGGTGGAACTGCTTGTCCTTGTCCTCCCACTGCCACAGGAACCGCTGCGGTGGCGTGCCGAGGTGGATGCTGAGCACCCGGTGGACGGCAGCCAGCACCTCCCGCTTGCGCTCCCGCTGCGCTTCGACTCCCTCGTCGGCCTGCCCACGCAGGTCGCGGGCGCCCTGGCGGAGCAGGGTCTTCAGGGCCCGGTTCATCGCCCGGGTCGCGGAGGAGCTGTCGGTCTCCGGCATGGCCGACTTCGGTACCAGGCCGTGCTTGGCGACCAGCGCCACAAACATGTTCCACTGCCCACCGTCACCGATCGGGTCCGCCAGCAGATGCGCCACCGTTCGGTCGTCCACCTCCCGGTCCGAGGTTTCGATGATCGCCTCAAGGAAGTGGTTCGCCCGCTCGAACTTGTCCCACCACAGCAGGTAGTTCTGGGAGAACTCGAAGTCATTCACGCCCAGCTTCCGCGCAGCGCCGACCCGGAGCAGGTTGAGCCCGGCGAACATCCAACAGCGCCCGCTCTGCTTCTGGTTGGTGACCTTCCAGTCGTCCAGGTGGTGGGAGACCGAGTGGTCGATGCCGGTGAGGACCCGCCGATCCAGGGCGACATCGTCCACCGGCGTCTGGGTGACGGCGTTCTGCATCAGCCGGTTCACCGGCCGGGCGGCGAACTCCTTCTCGAAGAACTCAATCTGATCCGGGGTCAAACTGCGATCCATGGCCTGGCGGGAGTTATCGTTTCCGAAGGTCACAGCGGTCTGCCTCCAGTTCCCAGCGGTTCTCAAGAGGAGCGCGCCCTCACCGTCGCACGGCCATTCAGCCGGAGTCAACGGAGTATCCAAAGTGAGCCGCCATCGCCGATATGCCGCCCACATGCGCGCCCGACGTGGTCGTCCGGCGCGCTGGCAGTTGATCTGGTCCTCTTCACTCGCTGTCTCGTATGAGCTGATCTGCCGCGCGGTGCAGTCGCACGGCGGGCGTGGGGACCGGGACGCGCGCCACGCGCGGATGGCGCGCGCAGGGATAAGCCCGCGACCCTCCTCCAAGCGTGGCCCCGGGTGGCGCTCAGCGGTCGGCCCGACTGGAAACGGCGCCCTGGGCGCGCAGTTGCGCTCCGGCGCGAGGCGCCGCAGCAACCGTCGCGGACTTCGCTGTGGCGGGATGTCAGAGCTGGTCGTAGATGGCGGCCAGATGTCGCAGGACGTCGGTGGCGGCATCGAGGGCGGCGGTGTCGTGGTGGCTGAGTGCGGCGTGCAGGGCCTGAGTGAGGACCGCTTGGCGCTCGCGATGCCGCTGCGTGCCGGTGGGGGTGAGGGTGACGACGGCGGTGCGCTTGTCGCCGGCGGAGCGTTCGCGGGTGACGTAGTCGGCGTTGACCAGGCCGTTGACGAGCTGCGTGGCGGCGGCGTTGGTCGTCTCGGTGGCGGTGGCGAGCTGGGTGACGGTGAGGGGGCCCTGGTCGGCCAGAGCGCGCATGGCGCGGGCGTGGGTGAGGGAGAGAGCGCCCGCGGTGCGGGTGGCGCGACCGCGTAGCCGGGCGTCGGCGGCGCTGAGGCTGTAGGCGGCGCGGGCGAGCCGGTCCAGGGCGTGGTCTCGAGGGCTGTCAGCCGGGGTGACCTGGGCTTGTTCGGTCATGGGAGGGGTCTCCGGTTCTGCGGTCGTGGCGAAGTCGTGCGGTTGACATCCACACTATCGTAAGTACTTAATAGTTAAGTACTTAGCGACGTGCCGGACGGTGCGCCGCTGAATCCCCCGAAAGGACATCCGTCATGACCACACGTTCCACCGGCCAGACCTGGGCTCTGGACATCGCACTCGCCCAGGGCGGCTTCGACGCGCTGCACCCCGGCGCCAAGGGCACCCTGGAGCAGCTCGGACACGACCACACCGACTTCGACAAGGTCTTCGAGCTGGTCCGCAGCGGGGCGATGCTGCCCAAGGCGTGGGCCACCGTCGCCGGGCAGGCCGAGGAGCGGGCCGCCCACCACGAGCAGGGCGGCTTCACGCAGACCGCCGCCGACCTGTACGCGCGGGCCGCGGTGATGTGGGGCCGCGCCCAGTACTCCATCTTCGACGCCGCCGACCCGCGCAAGCTCGCCTTCCGCGAGCACGCCAACCACTGCGTCGAGCGCCTGGGCGCGCTGCGCGGCGGCCGGGTCCGCCGGGTGGTCCTGGACTTCGAGGGCCAGCACATCTACGCCCTGCTTCACCTGCCGGCCGGCGAGGTCCGCAACGCGCCCGCGGTGATCCTCGGCCCGGGGATGGACATGATCAAGGAGGACTACATCTACGCCGCCGAGCGGTACTACACCTCGCGCGGCATGGTCGCCCTGTCGATCGAGGGCCCCGGGCAGGGCGAGTCCCGGGCCAACGGGCTGACCGTCGACCTCACCAACTACGAGCGTGCCATCAGCCGCTACATCGGCCACCTGGCATCCCTGCCCGAGGTCGACCCGGACCGGATCGGCATGTTCGGCATAAGCATGAGCGGCTACTGGGGCTCGCGCGCCGCCGCCACCGACCGCCGCCTCGCGGCCCTGGCTGCCTTCGAGGCCGTTACCGGCGACTTCGCCACCATCTTCGAGCGGGCCCAGCCGACCTTCAAGAACAACTACATGTTCATGTCCGGCTACAGCGACGAGGAGGCCTTCGACCGAGAACTGGTCGCCCGCATGCCACTGGGTGATCTCGTCGCCGACATCACCTGCCCGGTCCTGTACGGCATCGGCGAGTTCGACGAACTCACCCAGTTGGAACAGGCCCTGGCCAACTACGAGCGGGTGCGCGCCCCGAAGGAGATACGCGTCTACGAGAACGAGTTCCACCCCCTGGGCGGCGTCGCGGCCGAGATCTTCCGCTTCGGCGCCGAGTGGGTCGAGCGTGCCCTGAACGGCGAACTCGCCGAGCCCGGCCGCGACGTGCGCCACTACGTCCACCGCGACGGCCGCACCACCGACGGCACCGCCAACCCCACCTGGTGGCTCGACACGATCCCCGCCCAGATCACCGAGGCCCGCCGCGCCTAGGAACGAACACCACCGCCGAGAGCCCTGCTCCCACAACACGCGCAGGGGCAGGGCTCCCGGCCAGGAATCCTCGGGAGGCAAGGTGGCCTGTTGCTTCTGGGTCCGGTGACAGTCGCCGCCGCACATACGGTGCCAATGGCATAGAGCGCGCAGAACCAGGCCCCCACACCACCGAGTGGACCTCGCACGTTTACGGTGTCAACAGCTTTACAGCTGCGAGCAGTTGTGGCCGCGGCCGACGCGGATGAGGTTCTATCCGTGACGCCCCGGTCCGATCGGTGCACACTCCCCGCGGTGCCCAGCAGACGGGCCAGGCCCGGCGCGCAGCGGACGGACTGACGGATGGCAAGAGCTCAACTGCGAGGAAAGAGGCGGATATGACAGCGAGTTCGGGGCCCGGCGAGGAGCTCGCATGGTTGGACGCTACGGCGCAGGCCGACCTGGTGCGCCGTAGCGTGCTGTCGCCGACGGAGCTCGTCGAGGCGGCGATCGAGCGGATCGAACTGCTCAACGACAAGCTCAACGCGGTGATCACGCCCCTGTTCGAGAAAGCGCTCGCCGAGGCCGGGGCAGCCAGGCTGCCCGACGGCCCGTTCCGCGGCGTGCCCATGCTGCTGAAGGACATACTGTGCCATTCCGCGGGCGACCCGACCTACGGCGGGATGCGCGCGTTGCGAGACCGGGACTGGCGGGCTCCGCAGGACTCCACTTTGGCGGCGCGGTTCCGATCGGCCGGATTCGTGTTCTGCGGCAAGACGAACCTTCCTGAACTGGCCACCAGCGTCACCACGGAACCGCTCGCGCACGGGGCGACTCGAAATCCATGGGACCTCACCCGTTCCCCGGGCGGTTCGAGCGGTGGTTCGGCAGCGGCGGTCGCTGCGGGCATGGTCCCCGTGGCGCACGGCAACGACATGGCCGGCTCGATCCGGATGCCCGCGAGCGCCTGCGGAGTCGTCGGCCTCAAGCCCACCCGGGCCCGTACCACATTGGGGCCGCGGTACGGCGAGTACTGGGGAGCGGGGACACATGAACACGTGCTGACCCGCTCGGTCCGTGACACCGCCGCCGTGCTGGACGTGACGGCCGGCATGGCGGTCGGTGACCCGTACACCGCCCCGCTTCCGTTGCGGCCCTACCGCGAGGAGGTCGGCGCCGATCCCGGCACCCTGCGGATCGGGTTCCGTTCGACGCCACCGGGCGCGACCACCCCAGCCCACGAGGACTGCGTGGCGGCCGTAGAGCACACTGCGCGGCTGCTCGACGCGCTTGGCCACCGCGTCGAGCCGACACCGGCGGCTGCCCTGGATTCTCCCGCCCTGTTCGAGGCGCTGCCGACGTTGTTCTCGGCGATTCTCGCCTGGGAGCTCGAAGAATGGTCGGAACGCCTCGGTGAGCGGCTCGAACCCGCCGACCTGGAACCGATGAACGGGCTGCTCGCAGAGGCCGGCCGCTCGGTCACGGCCGCGCAGTGGCTCTCCGGTGTACAGGCGTGGCAGCAGTGGGCGCGCGGCGTGGCAGGCCTGTGGGAGACCGACGTCGACGTGCTGCTCACGCCAACGCTGCCCACGCCGCCGCTGCCGCTCGGGGAGCTCGCGCCGACGGCGAAGGATCCGATGGAGCTGGTGGCCGGGGTCACCAAAGGCATCGCCTTCACCCTTCCGTTCAACGTCACCGGTCAGCCCGCCGTCTCCCTGCCCCTGTACCGCAACGCCGACGGACTGCCGATCGGAGTGCAACTCGTCGCGGCCTACGGGCGGGAGGACGTGCTGATCCGGTTGGCATCCCAGCTCGAACAAGCCGCTCCGTGGTCGGGCGAGCGACCCCCGTTCTCCGCGTAGGCGCGCGGGCCCTCGACATCAGCGGAGTGGAGACCGCGGCATGCGCCATACGCGAGGCGGCCGAAGCGGCTGCGGTGCGAGATGGTCTGCTCAATCGGACAGGACGACGGCACCGCGCGGTCAGCGGGGTTGGTTCAGCTCGGTGGAGATCTTCGCGAGCTGTTCGAGGCGGCGCTCAAGGCTGGGGTGGGTGGAGAAGAGGTTGAACAAGGTGGCTCCGTCGCCGAGGGCAGGGGTGAAGAAGAACGCGTTGAACGGCTGCGCGGTGCGCAGATCCTCCGACGGGATGCGGGCGATGTCGCCGCTGACCTTGGTCAGCGCAGAGGCAAGTGCCGAGGGGCGTGCGGTGAGCATCGCCGCTGCGCGGTCGGCGGCAAGCTCCCGGTACCGGGACAGGGCTCTGATCAGCAGGAAACTGATCGTGTACACGACGGCGGAGACGGCCATGATCAGGGCGAGCAGGAGCGCGGTGTTCTGGTCGTTGCGGCGCCCGCCGAACAGTTCCGAGTAGAAGGCGAACCGCACCAGCAGTCCGGCCAGGACGCCGAGGAACGAGGCAATCGTGATCACCGCCACGTCGCGGTGGGCGACGTGGGAGAGCTCGTGGGCGATCACGCCTTCCAGTTCCTCGGTCTCCAGGCGTCGCAGCAGGCCGGTAGTGACGCACAGCACCGCGTGGTCGGGGTTGCGGCCGGTGGCGAACGCGTTGGGCATGCCCATCTGCGAAATGGCCACCCGTGGTTTGGGCATGTCGGCGGTGGCGCACAGGCGGTCGACGACGCCGTGCAGGTGGGGCTGCTCCCGTGCGCTGACCTCGTGGGCGTGCATGGCGAACAGGGCGATCTTGTCCGAGTACCAGTACTGAGCGGCCAGCAGTCCGGCTGCGACGACCACCACCAGGATCCAGGACTTCAGCAAGGCGACCAGCGCCGCGATGAAGGCAACGTAGAGCAGGCCGAGCAGGAACATGGTGATCACCATGCGTACGCTCAGCTGCCGGTCGGGGCGGAAGCGGCTGCGCATCGCGCTCATCTGGGACTCAGTCCCCTGTCGGCCAGCCCGGCCAGCACCCGCGAGTGGCCGGTGGCCTCGTCGGGCAGTGCCAGGTCAGACGGCGTGCGCGTGTCATTCGGCAGCGACACGCCCAGGTTGCGTGCCGCGTTCAGCAGCGCGCGCAACGCGTTGGCGAACTCGAGTTCGTCGCCGGACTCGGCGGCCGACCGCACGCCGGATTCCAGTTCGTCGGGCTTCTCCAGGTGTGTTCCGGCGATCTCGCATTGACCTTCGCCGAGGATCCGCACGATCACGATGTCGCCTCCCGGCTCGATTCCTCAGGGCCCGACGGCTTCTCGCCGACACTGCCCAGGGCAGGCGGGGCGGAGGCCGCTGGGAGCTCTGCCTTCAACCGGGCGAGTTCCGCGTCGACATCGTGACCCGCGGTGGCCGCTTCGAGTTCGGCCTGGATGTCGTCGCGGCCCGCCGGGACAGTGGCGTCCTCCAACGCGCCGGAGGCGAGCAGCTCGTCGAGGGCTCCGGCGCGGGCTTGCAACTGCTCGGTCTTGTCCTGGGCCCGACGCATCGCTATGCCGATGTCGCCCATCTCCTCTGAGATGCCGGTAACGGCCTCGCCGATGCGAGTCTCGGCCTCGGCTGCGGTATAGCTGGCTTTGATGGTCTCCTTGCGGGTACGGAAAGCGTCTACCTTCGTCTGCAACCGCTGGGATGCCAGGGTGAGCTTCTCCTCCTCCGCCTGGAGTGAGGCCTCCTGCCCCTGCAGGTCTTCGACCTGCGTGGCGAGGGCAGCACGCCGCGTGAGGGCCTCGCGAGCGAGATCCTCCCGGCCGACGGCCAGCGCCTGCTGCGCCTGGCCCCAGAGCTTCTCGTCGGACTGCCGCAACTGGGTCATCTGCAGTTCGACGCGCTTGCGGCTGGTCGCCACGTCCGCCACCCCGCGTCGCACGTTCTGCAGCAGCTCCAGCTGCTTCTCGTAGGAGTAGTCCAGCATCTCTCTGGGATCTTCGGCCCGGTCCAGGAGCTTGTTGGCCTTGGTCCGGAACAACGCGGTGATGCGACGCGCGATGCTGCTCATGCTCGTCACTTCCTCTCCTGTCTCCACTGTCCTACCTGCCGGGCTCTGACGCGCTGCGCCGTTCGTCCCTCGGGGACCGGTCACAGACGCGGCGCGCTCGGCGGACGGTCCGGCGACACTCAAAGTTATTGAGCATTCAACGAGTGGCGGTGGAGCTGTGGAACTGTCCAGGACGTCTCGCATAACGGGGACCAGGCGGCAGCCGCCTGCGAGACGTATCCGGGGCGGCGACTGAGCGCGCGGAGTGTCGTGGTTCTGACCGGGCAGGCCGAAGGTCCGTCGGGTCAGAGGCGGGATGATGAATGTATGGAGCCACTGGAGGAGGCAGACGAAAGTCCGATCGGAGCCATCGGGCGGGTGACCGTTTCCATCCCACCGGACGGGCCGGGCGAAGTGCTGGTCGCGGTGCGCGGCGGGAGCGAGGCGTTCGCGGCCTGGTCCGAGAAGCCGATCGGCAAGCACACCCTCGTGATCGTCGTGGACCGTACGTCGGCCCGCTCGGTGATTGTCGCGCCCTTCCCGTAGCTGCCAACCGACTCACCTCCCTCGACACGACAGGAGGCCTCATATGTTGTTCTGGCACGTTCCCGCACCCAACGAGGCCATGCTCATCTCCGGGTCCAAGCGCCAGGCGCAGGAGACGCAGTTCCGGATCGTCACCGGACACGGCAGCTTCGTCCTTCCCATCAAGCAGAAGGCCCGCATGTTGTCTCTCGCGCTTCGGGAGGCGGAGATCGTAGAGGAGTGCGTCACACAGCAGGGTATCCGGCTGAATGTGCGCGCCGTCGCGGTGTTCAAGGTGGGCGACGACTCGACGTCCATCGCCAACGCAGCCCGTCGCTTCCTCACAGAACAGGACCGTATGGAGGAACTCTCCGGTCGTATCTTCGCAGGTCATCTGCGCTCGATAGTTGGCGGTTTGACGGTCGAGCAGATCATCCGGGAGCGGGACAGGGTAGCGCAGGAGGTCAAGGAGGCCAGTCACACCGAGATGGAAAAGCTGGGCATCGTCGTCGACGCCCTGCAGATCCAGGAGATCGCGGACGCAACGGGATACATCAACAACCTGGCGGCCCCGCATGCGGCAGCCGTCGCCAGCCAGGCCCGGATCGCGCAGGCGAAGGCCGACCAGGAGGCTGCCGAGCGCGAACAGCAGGCAGCCGCTCTCAAAGCCGAGTACGAACGCGACACGGCGATCAAGCGGGCGGGATTCCTGGCCGAGACCGAGCAGTCCAACGCCCGTGCTGCGCAGGCCGGTCCCTTGGCCGAAGCCAAGGCCTCCCAAGAAGTCATCGAAGAACAAACCTCCTTGGCGCAGCGTCAGGCTGCCCTGGCGGCACAGCGGTTGGAAGCAGAGGTACGCCGCCCCGCGGACGCGGAAGCGTACCGGCAGCGCACCCTGGCCGAGGCCCAACGTGACCAGGCGAAGTTCGAGGCGGATGGTCGGGCCTATACCGAGCGGACCGTCGCGCAGGCTCAAGCCGACGCCAACAGCGCCCGGGCGGCGTCGCTCAGGGACGGCAACCAGGAACTCATCGCCGCGAACCGCGTAGTGGAAAATCTGCCGGCACTCACCGAGGCCGCCGCCCAGGGCATCGCCGGGGCACGCCTGACTGTCCTCAACGGCACCGAGGGGGTCAACGAGGTCGCATCGGGAATCGTCGCACAGGGTTTGGCGATCCTGGAGGCGCTGCGGAACTCGACCCCAGCACCAAGCATGAACGGAGAGGCCCCCGCCCCGGCCCCCGAGAAGTCCTGAAGAACTCCAGTGAGCAACTCACCTGCGGGGTTGTGGAGTTCCAGAGTTGGCTTGCCTGCCCGTGTCCACAGCCGCCCCTCCCCAGTGGCCGCTCGCCGAAGCCATCGCGTTGTGTGAGCGGGACTGGCCGTCAGCCGCGGGCGCGGAGGCTGGCTTCTTCGAGATCGAGTTCGCGCTGGATCCGCCGCCGGGTCGCGTAGCTGATCTTGTTCGCTTCGTAGAGGCGCTGAAGCTCGGCCGCCTCGATGGCGATGAGTGTCCGGCGTATCTCGCGGTAGGCGTCGGCAGGGCGGGCGTCCGGGTCGCTGTAGTGGGCATCTTCGGTCTGGTGGATACGCGCTTCCAGTTGGCGACGGACCTGTTTCAGTGCGGCCTCGGCGGCGGCACCCAGATCGGCGAGCTGATCCAGATCGCCAAGCTGTTTGAGCTCTTCGAGAGCGGCGTGGGCAATGCGCCGGCGGGTGCGTGCCTCTTCGCGGGCGGTGTGCTCTGGTTCCAGGGCGATGCCGGAGCGGCGGACGACAGGGGCGAGGGTGAAACCCTGGAAGACCAGAGTGAGCGCGATGGTCCCGGTGGTGAGCGTGAGGATGAGCGCCCGGTGCGGCAGCGGCGCCCCAGTGTGGGTGGTCAGGGGGATGGAGAGCGCGGCGGCCAGCGGCATGACGCCTCGGGTGCCTGCCCAGGACAAGACGGCCGGAACGCGCCAGGAGAGGCGACTGTCGCCCTCCCTGTGCCGGTGGTGGATAAGGGCGGACAGCGGGAAGACCCACAGCAGGCGGATCGCCAGCACGGTGAGTGCGATCACCGGTACCCACAGCGGCCAGCCGTGCTCGTCATGCGCGAGCTGACGGACAGCGGAGGGGAGCTCAAGGCCGATGAGGGCGAAGACGACGCTCTCCAGCAGGAAAGTCACAGTCTCGTAGACGGCGTGGATCTGGAGGCGGATGGGCGCGCTGCTCAGCTTGTGGCCGGTGCTGCTGAGGGCAACCCCGGAGACGATGACGGCGGTCACGCCGGAGGTGTGCGACTGCTCCGCGATGACGTACGAGGCATACGGGGTGACCAGGGCGATGACGGTCTCCAGTATGGGGTCCTCGGTCCGTCTGCGGATGAGGGTCACCACTGCGGCGACCGCCGCGCCGATGAGGGCTCCTCCGCCTGCGAGGATCAAGAACTGCTCGACGGTCCCGCGCACGGTGATGGCGCTGCTGGAAACCGCAGTGGCCACAGCGACCTTGTACAGGACCAGGGACGTGGCATCGTTGAACAGGCTTTCCGCCTGCACCATGGCCTGAACGCGCGGTGGCAGAGCCAGGCGCCGACCGAGCGCGGTAACGGCCACGGGGTCGGTGCTGGCCAGGACGGAGCCGAGGATGAACGCGGTCGCGGCGGTGAGCGGGGTGAGCGCTCGGGCGACGTACCCGACGGCGATGGCTGAGGCTAGGACCAGCCCGAAGACCAGTCCGGTCACAGGCCTCCACACGGTACGCAGGTCACGGACGGAGATCTCCCCGGCCGAAGCGAACAGCAGTGGCGGCAGCACCAGCACGTTGATCACGTGAGGCGGCAGACGAACCTCGGGAACCCAGGGCATCAGCCCAACCACCAGACCGGCAATCACCAGGAGCGAGGGGGCGGGCAGGCTCCAGCGCCGGGCACCGGTCGCCACCGCTGTGGCCAGGACCACGAGCAGCAGGATGACGGTCAGACCGGTCATGGAGCGTCCCCGGTAGGTTGCGGCTTGTTGCCCCCCTCTGACCAGGTGCTTTATCAACGTAACCGACCTCGGGCGGTGATGCAGCCGGCATGAAGCCGCGAGCGCCCAGCGCGCGGCAGGCGGGTACCGAGAGGCCTCGCCACGGACCAGGCGGTCACGCGGGTGGTCGCCCTGGCGACGCCGCCGCCCGGGCGGCGCGTCTTCGGGTATGTCGACCGGCTCAGCGCCTGCTCAGCGCGTTCGCGAAGTAGCGCGGCTCGTAGTGGGTGCATCCGATCTGTACCGGAAGCCACGCCCCGCCCTGAGAGGCCCCGCAGACCGATCCCCCGGTGCTCCCCTCCAGGACCTCCGCGCGCGGCTGCGCGCGGCCGGAACCCACGAGGCCCCACAACGCTCCCAGCCATGAGTTACGCACTGCCGAGCTGCCTTTGCTCATTCACACGTTGATGCTCGCCATTCGCTTCCCTCTTTCTTCAGAAGGCGACGTCGATGTAGTCGATGTCGGTGAACTCCACTTCGAGGTCCACAGCGCGGCGTCCTTCGTCTTTGAAGTAGATCTCTTGGAGCCCCTCGGCGACGATGCCGCGCATCTGCTGGTCGGTGGCGCCTTGTTCGCGGGCGTCGAAGAGGCGTCGTGCGTACGGCGCGGGCAGATGTACGGTGAGGCGGCGCATGCGGCCGTCGTCGGTGGTGCCGATGGGTGCGGTGTAGCCGAAGCGGGCGCGGGTCTCGATGGTGATGCCGGCGGTGCTGGCGGCCTTGTTGCGGGCTTGCGCTCGGACGCGGGGCTGCCACATGGCGAGGACCTGGGCCCGCAGTCGGGTGGCGTGGTCTTTGGTGGCGTGTTTGATTTTCTTGTCGCGGTAGCGCTCTACCGTGCGCTGGCTGACGCCGATCTGTACGGCGACGCGACGGGCGAGTTCCGCCCTGCTGGCAGGCTTCAGGTCGGTGCCCCGGATCGCCTTGCGGTCGGCTGCCTCTGCCTGTTCCAGCAGGTACTTGACCTGGCCGTATGTCGTGGCCGGGATGGAGCGGGTGAACGTCTCCCGCTCGGCGCGCTCCAGGGCTCTGTGGATCTCGGTCACGGTCCTACTCCCCCGCGTCCATGACGGCGTCGCCGCCCTTGATGTGGCGGGCGGGGTTGTAGCCCTGCTCCATCAGGTCCACCGCCCACGCCATTTCCTGAACACCCTCCAGCTTCGCCATGCCCGGGCTGGCGCCAAGACGGAACGTACCCGGCAGGATGCGACCGTCCTCGGTGAGCGGCAGGAAGTCCAGCGGTGACGGGCCCGGGCTTGGGTAGACGACGCAGTCCGACAGCACCGCCAGCGGGTAACGCCCGGTCGCCTTCGCGACGTTGAGCATCTTGCGGTGCATGTTCACCCGTGCCTTGGCGATCACCGCGGCCCGAATGTCCGGCCGCCACGTCGGCCGCTCCAGTGCCGGCCATCGCTCACCGTCACGGTAGTGGCGGCCCTGAGGGCGCTCCCGGAGTTTCCCGATACCGCCCTTGACCGTCGACTTGATCGCTGACAACACGCACACCAGGCCCGGATCGGTCTGCTTGTGCTGCTCCATCGCCTCCAGGAAGGCGCGTTCACCGACATCGCCTCCCACAGGGACACCGAGGTCGCCCATCGTGGCCACGTAGGCGGCCCTGAGGCGGTCGTGCCACGGATCCAGGTAGGCACCCGTCTCGTACCGCAGGAACGCCTCGACGGGGGTCACCTCGTAGCCCAACTCCTGCGCGTAGGCGACAGTGTTGGTCTGGTACCAGGCAGGTCCCGAGGGGCGCTCGCCTGTGGAGGTGAAGGGGCTGGGCAGGCGTGGATCCAGCTCGACGTGGGAGAGGTCCACGTACCAGGAACCGGGGACCTTCTTGTCGAAAGAGGGGCGGTCAACGTGGACGGGTGATCCGAGCCCGACCGTCAACCGCGCCGCGGCAGCAAGGAACGCGGTGTTGATGTCGATACCCACCGCGAAGGGCAGCAGGCACTCCTGGTCACTGAGGAGGTCCACGTCGCGGACCCACTGGTAGGCCTCCTCGTCGAGGAACCCACCCGTCCAGCCCTGGGCGA
Organism: Streptomyces silvisoli; assembly: GCF_029269905.1. Classification (NCBI taxonomy): domain Bacteria; kingdom Bacillati; phylum Actinomycetota; class Actinomycetes; order Kitasatosporales; family Streptomycetaceae; genus Streptomyces; species Streptomyces silvisoli. Next base: position 68,062 of record NZ_JARJBC010000022.1, read on the forward strand.
CCGGATGCTCGGCCGGGGCCTCCGGCGGCGCCGGGTCCACCACGGCAGTCAGCGCACCCGGGTTCGGCGCTGAGACCCACGCACCGGACGCGTCCTTCGCGGCACGCGTCGGCGGCCGCAACGCGGTCATCAACTCCAAACCGCACACCGCGGTCGAGCCGCGCGGGGTGATCACGCGAATGGCGAACTCGCCCAGTACCCTGGCGAGTTCAGCAGGGTGCAGGTCGGCCGCCTCACCCCAGGCCCTGGCGTCCAGCGCGTCCCACGACAAGATCGCCAGCTGCACGCACTGCCGCTCGCTGCCCTTGGCGGGACGATAGATCCTGGGCCACGGCCCGAACCCACGCTGCGTCAACTTCCACTTCGCACGCGCGATTTGTCTGACCACTGGGTGGTCCTCCGGCAGGCGCAGGCTACGGCGTGCCTCTGGGCCCTCCAGGCGCTCCGGCAGACCGAGCTTCACGGCCGCCGACGCGGTCAACACGACCAGCGGATCGGCGTCCTTGCCGTTGCGGTTCAGCCGCGCTGCGCCGATCCCGGAGTCCTGCAAAGTCCACTCGACCAACTGCGCAATCGTGGTCGCCGGGCAGTCCAGCACCACACCACCGGGGCAGTAGACCATGCCATCCCCGCCCAACACACCGAGCGGGCCATGGGGGAACCGCTGGTCGAGGGCCGGCTGCGCGACCTTCTTCGCAGCCGGGCGATGCGACGTGGACGCCTGCTTGGCGCTCACCACGCGCCTTGCGCCTGCCGAAGGAGGGCTCACCGCAGGGGGCGCCGGGGTGGTTTGTTGAGGGACGTCAGCCGGACGTCGTGGAGTGTTCGTGGTGGAGGTCCGCGGCACTGGCTCCGGCTCGGGCGGCGACGCCGGTGACGCGTCGGGGGTGGTGTTGGGGTACTTCGCGGCCCAGCCCTCCAACAGGCGCAGGTAGGCCTGGCGCCGTGGTGGTCTGGGTTCACTGCGGCCGGTGTCCCAGTTCTTCACGGTCTGGGTCGTTGTTTGCAGGACCTGGGCCAGACGCGCCTGCGTGACACCAGCGGCCTCCCGCAGCCGCTTTCGCTCCTCGGGTGGCGGGAGTTGCGGCTCACCCTCCAGTAGGGCGTCCACGGCCGCGAACAGCTCTTCCTGGCTCGCCATGCTCCACCTCCGCCCCCCAACCTACCAGGAATTACCCTTCGATTTGCGGTGTCCTTAGCCTTGGATTTACAAGCCTCGCTCGTGACGCCGCTCGATCGCTGGGGAGCGGGAACAACGCTGTGTTCCCGGCCCGGTGATCGACGCGTACGAGATGCCATAGGCGGCGCGGCGCTGGTGGAGGGCCGCTGGGCGGTCAGGCGTGGCTGGGTTGGCACTGGCCTCAGGTTAGGACAGCCAGCACGGGATCTGGCCGCACGAACCAGAACAGCTGGCGTCCACACGGGGCGAGGGCAGTTCGCGGTCCCGCGTCGCTGCTCAACTCCAGGTCAGCGCCTCAAGCTCCCAGCACCACGCGGTATTTCCCCAGCTCGAATCGCGGGGCCGAGTCCCATCCCCCGCTCCAGGACGCAGTGATCAAGGATACTCAAATGCCATTCGCATGAGGGAATCGGTGGAGTTGACGCCCCATCAGGGGCAGTCGGAAGGCAGGAGCAGTGGCAGTGACGATGCGGTCGGTTCCGCTGGTGGGCGGTCCGGTGGAGATACGGGGTGCGCTGGACCTGGTGACCACGCCGTGGGGGGTGATGCCGCGTCGTCTGCCCGCATGGACCAAGGACCAGCATCAGGACCCGACGGAGTACGGGGTGACCGTCATGCCCTCGGGCGTGCGACTTGTGTTCCGCACCGATGCGCGGGAAGTGGAGTTCGATGTCCTCACCACCACAGGGCAGTTGGACAGCGAGCCGCAGCCACAGCCGACCGGGACGCTGGAACTGCTGGTGGACGGCGCACCGGCCGGACGCCAACAGGCGCCGTTGGGCAACGTCCTGCGTATGGCAGGCCCCGGGGCCGAGCAGCTACTGATCCCGGGCGAACCCGCTACGGTGCGGTTCACGGGGCTGCCGACGGGCATGAAGAACGTCGAGTTGTGGCTGCCGCAGCAGACCCCCACGGAACTGGTGGCGCTGCGCGCCGACGGCGAGGTGCTGGCGCCACTGCCGGACAGCCGACGCCGGTGGGTGCACCACGGCAGTTCCATCAGCCACTGCCTCGGGGCCGACGGCCCGACCGGCACCTGGCCGGTGGTGGCGGCGTCGCTCGGCGGTGTTGAGGTGATCAACCTCAGCCAGGCAGGCAATGCGATGCTGGACCCCTACGTCGCCCGAACCATCCGCGACATGCCGGCCGACCTGATCAGCCTCAAGATCGGCATCAACATCGTCGGCCTGGCCGCCTTCCGGCGACGGACGTTCGGCCCGGCGGTCCACGGCTTCCTCGACACCATCCGCGACGGGCATCCGCACACCCCACTGCTGGTGATATCCCCCCTGAGCTGCCCAGCCTTCGAGGACACCCCCGGCCCGGCCACGACGGGCCCGAACGGTGAAGTTACAGCCCTCGGCGACCCGGCCGATGTGGCCCACGGGGCACTGTCACTGACGGTGGTTCGTGCGGAGCTCACCCGGATCGTGACGGCCCGGCGGGCATCCGATCCCCACCTGCACTATCTGGACGGACGCGAGCTCCTCGGCCCTGACGAGGTGGACGACCTGGCCGACGGCCTACACCCCACCGCGGCCGCATACCGTCGAATCGGCGAACGCTTCGCCGCCCACGCGTTCGCCAGCAACGGCCCCTTCCAGTGAACGGCCGGGCTCTCGCACCCGAAGCCCCGGCGGAGCCAGATCCTCCGGTATCCGATGGCCCGTTGGCCCTCCTCGGGGGCTGGTCAGGGCACTCCCGGTCAGCCGCGCCGGCAGGAACATCAGCCCCGACGCGGCCAAGGTGCCAGCCATGGGAAGCGGGCTCGGGACCCGCCGTCATACGTGCCCCACTGCGCATGACGGCGGGGTGTTGTCCAAAGGGGCCGATTGGCGGGTTGGTTGTCACCCGCTCGATCAACCGATCGGGGGAGGGCGACCAGCCCCCCCCGAACTTAGAGTGAGCGTATCCGAGACTGAAAGGATGATCGTGAATTCGGCCAAGCGTCGTGCCGCGACCCCTGCGGCGCTGATGGCCGTGGAAATGGCCTTACTTCCCCAGGCGTTGCGAACGCGGCCGCTATGGCGTCAGGTGCGGAGCCCGTGAACGGCAGCACCGTAACACTGACCACCAACGACTCACGAGTCCGCCAGAGCTGGTGCACGGCTGGCCGCCGCAACGGCGCCCTGACCCTGGTGGAGACGTGGCGTCGCGGCCTCGCCACCGCGCGTGGCCACAGGGAGATCGTTGACGAAGGCCTGGACACGCTGCGCACCCTGCTCGCGCGCCCTGGGCGCGGTCCGCAGGAGACTTGCGAGAAGGTGCTCTCGGCGCTGTCGCTTTCCCAGCAGAGCGACGACACCGCCCTGCTCGTCGCCCGCACGCGCCGCCTGCCGCCCGACCGGGTCGCCAAACCGCTGGGGAACCCGTTACACCGCGCAGGGCAAGGTCCTATGGGCCGAGCAGCGGTTGGTGTGAAGGCGGCCCCGACAGCGACGACACGTGCGCGTCGCCCCGGCCTACGACTTCCCGCGGGCGGAGCACCCCGCCGCTCCCGCTGAAGTCAGCCCCGTGTACGCCCTGTTGGGACGCTGCCGCGGGCCGTACTCTGGCCCGGCTCGGCGGGGTCGACGGCGAGGGAAGCCAGGAGGGCGAGGCGTTCGGCGCTCGGGGTGCCGGGCTCGGCGTGGTAGATGACCAGGATCTGGCGGTCGGCGTCGGGGATCGGCAGCTTCTCGTGGCGCAGCTCCAGGGGGCCGACCTGCGGATTCGTGATCGTACTGATGCCGCTGCGTTTGGGGCGGACGTCGTGCCGGGCCCACAGCCGTCGGAAGCGTTCGCTGCGCACGGACAGTTCCCCGACGAGTTCGACCAGCGCGGGGTCGTCGACATCAGGGCCGACGAGGGCGCGCAGGGCGGCGACCGAGCCCTCGGTGCTGGCCTCCCAGCGCCCATGGGCGGCGCCGGAGTCGGGGTCGAGGAAGAGAGCGCGGATCATGTTCGTGCCGGGCGTGAAAAGCGGGGAGAGGGCCTGGGCGAGCGGGTTGGCGGCCAGGACGTCCAAGAGGCGCCCTTGGACGAACGCGGGCGTGTGCGGCCAGGTCGTGATGAGCTGCCGTACGCCCTCCGGGACGTGTTCAGGACGGCGGGGGCGCGAACGGCGACGGGGGCGGTCCGGCACGGCGAGGCGGTGCAGGTGGGCGGTGGCGTCCTCGTCGAGGCGGAGGGCCCTGGCCAGGGCGTCGAGGACCTGGGCGGAGGGACGTCGATCGCGCCCCTGCTCCAAGCGCAGGTAGTAGTCGGCGCTGATCCCGGCCAGCAGGGCCAGCTCCTCCCGCCGCAGGCCGGGGACGCGGCGCCGCCCGGCCGCGGGCAGGCCCACGTCCTCCGGGCGGATCAGCTCACGGCGGGCCCGCAGGTAGTCGCCGAGCGGGGTGCCCGTCCCGTTGTCACTCACCATGCGCCCACCGTACGACCGCCGGGCGGTCGTGAGCCTGGTCCTGTCACTACCAGGACCAGCGGAGCTCTGGGTACCCCTCGGGCGCTGGCGCACCGTTGCCGTATGACACTCATCAGGACACCTTTCGGACCCCGATCAACCGCTGCCGAGGTCGCCGCCGGTACTGACATGTCCGGGAAACGGGCGATCGTCACCGGCGCGTCCTCCGGGATCGGCGTGGAAACCGCCCGCGCGCTGGCCGCGACCGGGGCCGAGGTCACCCTCGCGGTACGCGATCTGGTCGCCGGTGCGGCGGTGGCCGCCGATATCACCGAGGCCACGGGCAACAAGGAGGTTCGCGTAGCGCACCTGGAACTGGCCGACCAGTCGTCGGTCGCCGCCTTCGCCAGCGCCTGGGAGGGGCCGCTGCACGTACTGGTCAACAACGCGGGCGTGATGGCGCTACCGGAGCTGCGGCTCACGCCCGAAGGCTGGGAGACCCAGTTCGCCGTCAACCACCTGGGGCACTTCGCCCTCGCAGTGGGCCTGCACAGGGCGCTGTCGGCGGCCGGGGGCGCCCGGGTCGTCTCGGTCAGCTCCTCCGGCCACCTGTTCTCGCCGGTCGTCTTCGACGACATCCACTTCGGCTTCCGTCCGTACGACCCGTGGCTGGCGTACGGCCAGTCCAAGACCGCCAACATCCTCTTCGCCGTCGGCGCGGCCGCACGCTGGGCCGACGACGGCATTGCAGTCAACGCCATCGCTCCCGGTTCCGTCCCGACGAACCTGGTCCGGCACCTGGGCAGGCCGTCCGGCGTCACCCTGGAGGACGGGCTGCGAAAGACAGTGGAGCAGGGCGCGGCCACCTCCGTCCTACTGGCCGTGTCGCACCTGCTGGAGGGCGTGAGCGGACGGTACTTCGCGGACTGCGCCGAGGCCCTGCCGGTCCCCCGGCGGCCATCCATGGCGCCGGTCACCGCCGAGTTCATGAACGGTGTGGCCGCCTACGCCCTCGACCCGGCGAACGCCGACCGGCTTTGGGAGGAGTCCGCACGTATGACCGGCATTTGCTGACGCTCCGTCAACTTACTTGCGGAGCACCCACGGAAGCGGTGGCCCGCCGAGGTGTCTCTCGGCGGGCCACGCGGCTGACCGCGCGCCTGGCGTTTCGTAACGGCCCAACTCCCAAAGCGCTCGCGGCCACCAGGTGCGTAGCGACGGCTCCCGTCGTCTGTGACGGGCCGCGCCGAAGGCTAGGCCTCCTTCGCCTGCCGGGGAACCCGCTCCAGCAAGCCGCGCAGGTCATCGGCGTGTTCTTCCTCCTGAGCCAGCAGTTCTTCGAAGACCCGTCGGGTTGTCGGGTCGCCAGTGCCAAGCCACTGGATGATCTCGGTGTACGAGGCCACGGCCACGCGTTCCGCCACCAGGTCCTCCCTGAGCATGTCGACCAGATCCATGCTGGCGTCGTACTCGGCGTGAGAACGCTTGGTGAGCGTGTCCGGGTTGAAGTCGGGCTCGCCTCCGAGCTGCACGATGCGCTGCGCCAGCTTGTCCGCGTGCTGCTGCTCCTCGTTGGCGTGCTCCAGGAACTCCGCCGCCACCGGCTCCGCCAGCAGGCCGCTGGCGGTGTAGTAGTGCCGCTTGTACCGCAGCGTACAAACGATCTCCGTGGCCAGCGCCTCGTTCAGCACACGCAGAACGCGCTCCAGGTCGGCTCCGTAGGCATCCGTCACGGGGCCCTTGTCGATCTCCCTGCGAGCCCGCTCGCGGATGGTCTCGATGTCGGTGAGGAACTCGGCCACGGCCGCAACCGCCTTTCGCGTTACTGGACACGTCCCACTCAACGCCCGACGCGTCAAGGAAGACTTCTTGCGTCGCACGCTTACCCGCCGCGTGGCGGGACATGACCGCCTTCACCCGACGGCGTTGATGACGTGCGCACGTCCATGGGGCTGCCGAGCGGAGCGGTGTCCGGTGTCGTCCCCCAGGCTGCGGGCAGGCGCCCCACATGGGACACACAAGCATCGAAAGGGAAACCAAGTTCGAGGAGGTCGTACCCTCCCGACTGGCCGATCTGGCGGACCGCCTCACCCGGCTTCCAGGCGTGGCGCGAGTGGCACCGGCACCGGCGGAGGAGTTCGACGCGGTCTACTACGACACAGCGGACCTCGCCCTGCTCTCGGCGGACTGCACGCTGTCGCGCAGGAGCGGCGGGGACGACGCCGGTTGGCAGCTGAAGGCGCCCGCGCCGGGTGGCGGCCACAGCGAGTTGAAGGCGCCCGTTGACTCCCACGGGTCGGACGAGCCGCCGGAGGAGCTGGCGCGCCACCTCCGGGCCCGGGTTCGGGGGCGCCTGCTGACACCCGTCGCCCATCTGCGCACACACCGTGCGCGGTGGTCGCTTCTGGACGAGGAGGACCGGGTGCTGGCCGAGGTGGCGAGGGATGACATCGCCGCCCAGGTGCTCGGCGGTGAGCGGATCCGCGCAGCCCTCGCCGGGCTGATGCGACCGGACACCGCCGCCGCGGGCCGTGGAGCCGTCGCGCAGTTGACGAGTTGGTCCGAGGTCGCGGTCGAACTGCGCGAGGGTGCCCCGTCGCTGACGCCCGAGATCCGCAAGCGGCTGCGATCGGCCGGGCTCCGTACCGCCGCCCAGCCCTGCGAGCTCCGCCGCGCCCTGTCCGCGGCCGACCTGTCCCCCGGCACACGCGCAGCACGTACGGCACCTGGCTCGGCCGGGGAGGCGGTCATGACGCGGCTGTGCCAGCAGGTGGAGGTGCTGCTCGCCACGGACCCGGCCGTGCGTGCCGACGCGCCCGACGCGGTACACCGAATGCGAGTGGCTGTGCGTAGGCTGCGTGCCGTTCTCAAGTCACACCGGCGCCTGTTCAAGCCGGGGAGCACGCGAGCGCTTGAACGTGAACTGCGTTGGCTCGGCGCACAGTTGGGGCGAGCCAGGGATCACGAGGTGCTGGCCGGACTTCTGCGACGAGCCGCGGCGGACGTGGCGCGTGATCCGCGGATGCCGTCGGCGAACGGGCTGGCGGGCCGGATCGCGGGATACGAGGCCGCTGCGTACCGACGCGCCTGGCGGCAGGCCTGCGAGAAGCTGGACCGCGAGCGCTACTTCGCGCTGCTCGACGCACTGGAGAAGTGGCTGGCCGATCCCCCCTTCACGCGGAGGGCCGGAAAGAGCGCTCGGGGACAGCTGAAGAAGGCAGTCCGCCGCGACCACCGCAGGTTCGTCTCGCGTACCCGCAAGGCACTGTCCATGCCGGACGGGCCGGAACGCGAGAAGGCCCTGCACGGCGCTCGAAAGGCGGCGCGGCGGCTGCGCTACAGCGCGGAGACCGCCCGACCGGTGTTCGGCAAGTCCGCCAAGCGACTCGCCAAGCGGGCCAAGGCGGTTCAGAACGTGCTGGGCGCGTACCAGGACGCCGTCGTCGCCCGGGCCGCGCTGCCCGGCCTCGCCGATCAGGAGCACGGCGCGGGTCGCGGCACGTTCCTGTTCGGGGTGCTCCACTGCCATCAACTGCGCGAGGCGGAAAAGCAGTTGGCGCGGCTGCCCAAGCTGTGGCGCAGGGCCGCCAAGCCGAAGTCCCTTCGACTGCGGTGACGGCCGCGGGCGGCGGGAGACCGCCCACGGCGGTGGCGGAGGCACGGCCCTGGGCCTGGCAGGGTTCGCCCGACCAGGCCTGCTCCGCCAAGTGCCGTGCCGCTACCCCTAGCGGTGGGGGGTATGTCCGAACATGGGAACAGCCAACTCCGCAACAAGCCATGCGAAAAACAGGGCGACGGCCACCACGAGAACCGCGGTCGTCACAGTGACAGGATGGCGGATAACAGGCCTCTTCACGGCTTCCTCCGTCCTTCGTCCGGGCCGGCGTTCATAGCCGATCTTGTGGCTCACTCCTCCCCACGGAATCGCGGCCTATCCCTGTGAAGCCGCCAAAGGCGAACCCTGGCGGTCGGCGTTCCAAACGTCCGCCAAGGCAGCAGCGCCGCGACACGAGCCCATGCCAGCGAACAAAACCGCGCAGATTCGATGGCAGGGCGATCAACAATCAGAGAAGGAATGACACCGAGACGGCCGCCAGTTCACACTTCCCGTCACATTGTGAATCCTCTGTGGATGACCGGCGGAGGGTTGGTACGACTACTGCCCTGACGCACGACATCGGTCACACGTGCTGCGCACTTACGTTCGCATACCAACGATCAAGGGCGGTGAGCGAGATCAGCGGGACGATTCGCTGGCGCCACACCGAGGCATGCCGTCCTTCGGCTTCACCAGAGGCGGCTGACCAGACATGACACTGCTCGAAAGGCGCTCAGCGGACTTCGCACCCTCCAGTGCTGTGGTGCCCCGCTCCACCACCTCGGCGAAGATCGTGGTGGCCGGTGGCTTCGGGGTGGGCAAGACCACGTTCGTCGGATCCGTCTCGGAGATCAGCCCGCTGCGCAGTGAGGCCGTGCTGACCTCCGCCTCGGCGGGGATCGACGACCTGACCCACGCGCCGGAGAAGACCACGACGACCGTGGCGATGGACTTCGGCCGCCTCACCCTCGACGACGACCTGGTGCTGTACCTGTTCGGTACGCCCGGCCAGGACCGCTTCTGGTTCATGTGGGACGACCTGATGCGCGGCGCGATCGGCGCGGTGGTCCTGGTGGACACCCGGCGGCTGGCCGACTGCTTCCCGGCCATCGACTACTTCGAGAACTCCGGACTGCCCTTCGTCATCGCGCTCAACGGGTTCGACGGCCACCAACCCTACGCCCCTGACGAGGTACGAGAGGCGCTGCAGATCAGCCACGAGGCACCCGTCATGAGCACCGACGCACGCCAGCGCCAGGAAGCCAAGAACACACTCATCGCCCTCATGGAACACGCCCTGCTCACCCGACTGCGCTAGCGCGCCCTGACGGCCCGCGCGGCATCGGATGCTTCGACCACCAATCCGCGATAGACACAGGGAAGACTCGTGCCCGGAATCGAAGAGTGCCTGTCCGACGCGATGACGCTGCCGGGCGCGCGCGGCGCCGCCATCGTCGACTGGAGCAGCGGACTCGCCCTCGGCACCGCCGGGGACGCGCCAGGTGGCGAACACGAGGTAACCGCCGTGGAAGCGGCGGAACTTGCCCGGTTGGCCACCGAGCAGACGGCCTTTCGACCACCGGTGGACGCCGCAGCGGAGGTGCGCTGCGCCAGCCCCTTCGTGGAGGACGTCATCGTCACAACACGTACGGACTTCCACGTACTGCGGTTCATCGAGACCAGCTTTGACGGCAGTGTCTTCCTGCACCTGTGGCTTGACCGCCACGAGGGCAACCTGGCCCTGGCCCGCTTACGCCTTCGGAGCCTGGCGACGGAGTTGGTGCTGGTATGACGTCCAGTACGACTGCGAGCCTGTTACGGCTCGCGGCAGAACGCGCCACCGGCGCCCTGATGGGTAGGGCTGGAACGCTGTTTCTCGTGGACGGCGCGGTGGTGCACGCCGAGAGCCCGGCCGCCACCGGAGTCGACGTCCTGCTGACCACCGGCGGGCGGCTCGCCTATGACAGCTGGCAAGCCGCGGTCGATCAGGCCGGGGCACGTCGCAGCGTCGGCCGCTTCCTGGCGGACAGCGGTCTACTGGCCGTCGGCGAGCTGGAGATATGCCACTTATCCGCACTCTTCGACGCCAGCTACTTCGTTCTGAGCGATAAGGGCGCCACACGCTTCCGCCACGGCGCCGAGCACTGGTTCGGTCCACTACGTCCCGTGCGCGCGAGCCTGGTCGAACGGGAGAGCCGGCGCTGCAGACAACTGCTGGAGAACCTGTGGCCCTTTCCGCAGGTGGACACCGAACCCGTGATGCCACGCCGGGTCGCCGAGTCTCCCGCGCTCAGCCACCGTTCACGTCAAGTGCTCGACCTCGCGAACGGCGAGCTCACCGCCAGCCGCATCGCTCAACTACTGGGCCGCCCCGCGTTCCACGTCCTGGTCGACGTACGGCGGCTGGCCGCCATGGGGCTGGTCGACACGCCGTCCGCCACACCGCCGCGTCCCGTCGCCCCTGTGGGGCCCTGGACCGCCGATACCCCGGTCGATCCCGATGTGGAGTTGCTGCGCCGGGTCCGCGACGCCTTGGAGGCAAGACTGTGAAACGTGGTTGCGTCCGTTCGATGTCCGCGGCGTCATGAGGCGCCTGTCGCGTCAAAGCGCCGAAGGGAAGCAGCACTTGACGGTGCCAGCAGCAGTGAGCGACGAGCTGCGCAGCCTGAGAGCGCGGGTACCGCACCTCACCGGGGCGCTGGTAGCGAGCGTCGACGGGTTCGTACTGGCCCGTGACGCGGCCACCTCCGAGGCGGAGGGCATCGCCGCGCTGACCGCTGTCGCCCTCGGGGTGGGGATACGACTCGCCGAGGTGACAGGGCAAGGCGGCTTCCGTGAACTGCTGGTGCGAGGTGAGCAGGGCTACGTCGCCACCTACGCGGCCGGAGCCTCGGCCGTGGTGACGGTACTGGCGCAAGCAAGCGTCAACGTCGGCCGACTCCATCTGGAGGCGCGCCGCTCCACCGTCCGCGTGGCGGAACTGGTCGACGCCGCACTCGCCCAGTCAGACAAGCCCTGATGCGCCGTCAACCCACCGGGGGCTCGCGGCAGTCAACGCGGCTGCCTCGGAAGTATCAGGGGCATCTGCCAACGAAAGGAAGATCCCGCAACATGGCCAGTAACATCGAACCCATTCTGAAGGACGCGATGACCTCCATCGAGGGCGCAATCGGCGTGGCGCTCGTGGACTACACAAGCGGTATGGCGCTGGGCACCATCGGCGGCGGCAAGGACCTGGACCTGACCGTCGCCGCCGCCGGCAACACGGACGTGGTCCGAGCCAAGGTCCGCACGATGGAGATGCTCGGCCTCAAGGACGAGATCGAGGACATCCTCATCACCCTGGGCACCCAGTACCACCTCATCCGGCTGCTGAACAAGCGGCAGGGCCAGGGCATGTTCCTGTACCTGGCCCTGGACAAGGCACGTGCCAACCTGGCGATGGCCCGACACCAACTGAAGGGCTACGAGGGCGAGTTGGAAGTCTGACGCACAGCGGGAGATCGCCGCCGCGGCCCCTTGGACCGCGATACGGCGTCCCTCTCTCCGCCAGCCCGCCACCGGTGATGCCCGGTGGCCGCCAGGCGGTGTCAGACGGCAGGAAAGCGAAGGTCTGGCACCGCCGCGATGCGGAAGGGAACGGATCCGTGCGCGGATTCCAGCCCGCCTGGGGCGAGTTCAAGGGGCGGGAACAGGCGGCAGCAGGTCACGGGACAGCCGCTCAGGTGTCTTCCGGGTCATTGGCGTCGTGGACGAGCAACGCGATCTGGACGCGGTTGTTGAGACCGAGCTGGGCGAGAATCCGGGACACGTGTGCCTTCACTGTGGGAAGTGCCATGTGCAGCTTCTGGGAGATCTGTGCGTTGGAGTGCCCTTGTCCGATCGCCCGGGCCACTTCCCGCTCGCGTTCGGTCAGTGGTGCCAGGCGGGCCCGCGCGGTGGCGGCTCGGTCGTCCTGCCCGCTGTCGTTCGCGACTTGGCGCATGAGTTGGCGGGTGACCGCAGGGTCGTAGCCAAGCAGGCGGACGGGTCGTCAACTCCGCTGCATCGGGAGCCGTTTCGAGGACGGCGATGGTTGGGGAGAACGCCGTGATCGGCGTGCTGTGAGCGGCGTGGGGAACCTGGAACCCCAGGCCGTCGACACGCACCAGGGCGCTGGGCAGCCGACCTAGGGTAGGCGGCCGTCAATGGCGTCGGACGAGGCCGTAGTCGGCTGTACAGGTGTGCTGCTTATCGGTACCCGCGGACCGGCGGGGGCCGGCCCTGGAGAGGTGCTGGCGCGGGTCAGAGGCGGCACCGAGACCTTCCTCGCCTGGTCCGCCGAGCCCCTGCCGAAGGGGGCGACCGTGCTCGTAGTCGAGTCCCGTGGCACGCGCCAGGTCGACGTCATCGAGTGGGCCGATCCGTTGGACGCGTTCGTCGGCGATGCCGACGCCGGGCACGGCAAGTTCGTGCTCCCGATCTTCCGTAAGACCCGCTTCCTGACGCTGGCGTTGCGCGAGGCGGAGGTCGCCGAGACCTGCGTGACCCGGCAGGGCATCGCGCTGACCGTGCGCGCCGTGATCGCCTTCAAGGTCGGCAACGACACCGAGAGCATCGTCAACGTGGGCCAGCGGTTCCTCTCCGACCAGGACCAGATGTCGGTGCTGACCGGCCGGATCTTCGCGGGTCACCTACGCTCCATCATCGGCTCAATGACGGTCGAGGAGATCGTCACCGAGCGGCAGAAGCTCGCCATCGAGGTGCTGGAGACCTCAATGGCGGAGATGGCGAAGATCGGTCTGATCGTCGACTCGTTGCAGATCCAGTCGATTGACGACGGCGACACCGGCTACATCGAGGCGATGTCCGCTCCGCACAAGGCGGACATTCAGCGGCAGGCCCAGATCGCCCAGGCACAGGCCACGCAGCAGTCGGTCGAGGCGCAGCAGGAGGTGGCGCGCAACCAGGCGGAGTACGCCCGGCAGACCGCCGTGGTGCAGGCGCAGTACAGCGCCGAGGTGGACCGCGCGCAGGCCCAGGCCGCGCAGGCCGGGCCGCTGGGGTCGACCGACAACCGCGGCGACAAGGGCGGTGGCCCGGCCGACGCCCGGTAGCGGGATCAGGCACGCGGAGCCCTACCGGATTTCCGGCGCTGAGGTGAAAGCTCCCGCCGGTGATCGTCAGGCTGCGGGATGTGGGGCGGTGGTGACGTCGTAGCCGAGTTACTGGGTGGCAGTCCGCTGCGGTTGGGTCAAGATGAACGCCCCGCATTTGCACCGGAGTTGGCGCGGACTGCCACCGCCACCCCCACAGAGATCTCATCGCACACAGTTTGACCGCGACTGGTCGTCGTCCGGCAGTACCCTCAGCTGCGCTTCGAAGCGGTAGCCCCCACTCGTGCCTTGGTCGGTGCCAAAGCCGAAGTGCACGGGGTACAGGCCTGGTTTCGTGCCGCACAGTACGGTCACGTCCGCGGTGAAGGAGTGTGTCAGCTGCTCCAGGGAGGGGTGTTCGGCCTCTCGCCGGGTGTGCGGAGTTGCCTCGGTCAAGGCGGTCCGCGCACTGAACGCGGGGGAAGTGATCACATCTCCGACCGCCGCGGTGGCGTTGACGCCCAGCGCGATATGGGCGCGACCGCCTGGTCGTACCGGCTCCATGGGACGCAGCAGCGGCCAGAGGCCTTCGGCGGTGTAGGGGGAAGGGTGCTCGCAGGCCGCGTTGCGATCGCCCGGCTGTATCCGCACCTTGGCCCACACGGCTGAGTCGCGATGCTCCCCGAGCAGATAGACGGGGTAGGTCCCCGGCTGGATGTCGCAGCGCACCGTGGCTGCTGCGGCATAGCTGGTCTTGGCGTTGTGGAGGGTCACCGGTTCGGTGAAGGCCGGGGAGCGGACAGTGTCGTCCTGGTGTACGACGCCGTCGTTGGTGGATACCAACAGCGTGTCGCCGGGGCGTGTTTCGCGTGGCTGGACGGTGCCTTCTTCAGGCCAGAGATAGGGGTAGTCGAGGTCGGTCGGCGACGCCGAAGGCAAGGTTGCGACGGGCGCGGATAAGGGGCTGGCCGCGGCGAGGGAAAGAACGACGGCGGTCATCGCCGTCACCGCGGCGACGGTGCGGAAGAGGGCCATGGGATCGAATCCTTCGCTTTCGTAGGTCCGGATGAGGCGGCATCTGGAGGTCAGCGCGCGCATGCTGTGCCTAGCTTGTCAACGTCCTCGCCCCACCGTCCCGCGCTCACACGAGCACAAAGGCGGCGGGGCGTTGCCAGCGCATCGTCCCTACCAACCCCAGGGAGCCGCCACCATGTGCCGCACCACCCACCCCCTCTCCGCCGCCGCTGCCACCGTCACACTTGCCGCCTGCCTGTCCGCCTGGGCATCCAGCCCCCACCCCACCCAGCCGACACCGACATCCCCCACCACCGCCCCCGGAGCATCGAAGTCCGCAAGCGAAGCAGACCTGTTAACCGCAGCACGCTTGAGCGCCCATCACGCCACGTTCGCCCACGCCACCCGCTCCGGCGACACCCACTGGTCCATCACCAAGGTCCACTTCCCCTCCGGCCACTACACTCTGCGCACCTCCTGCGTTGGCAACGGCAGCGTGACAGCAACCGCCACCGGCAGCCCGCCCTGGAACGTCCAATGCGTCACCGGGCAGATCTCGGTCGATGAAGTCACCCAGCCTTCGGGCGACCAGCCGGTCGACTTCTCCTTCACGACAACGGCCGGGGTGCGTTTCGCAGTCGTCGCCATCGGCTAACGCGGCTACCAGGACAGCAGCCGGTTCCGTACCGCTCCGACGCATCGACAACTGCTCGGGTGCCGTGGTGAGTTCTGCGGCCGACGAACTCACCACGACAAGGACTTCGCACGGCTCACAGGGTGAACGGAAATGCGGGGCCGTGACAGACACCGCACCGGTCACCCGAGGTCGATCAGTTCAGCCCCAGGCTGGACTCGGCGGTCGTCCAGTCGTTGGCGATCGCCTGCCGGGCTTCGTCCAACGTGACTGTGTCGTTGCAGACCGCCCTCTTCAAATCGTTCTCCACCTTGTCCTTGTCGGCCGAAGTGCCCCCTCCTGCGTCGTACCGAGGCTCGGGCCACAAGTTGTTCGGGTCCTTGGGCGCGCCGCCGAGTTCCAGCGGGACGAGGTGGTCCTCCTCGTAGTCGGCGGTGGAGGTGTCGCTGTACCCGTAAGCCGCGATCTGCTGCACCTTGAGCCTGTTGGTGTACGAGGCGGGCGGCCGAACTGTGGACGTCCAGCCCGACACGCATATGGTGGAGTCGATGGTGTCCTGCGTGACGTCGGGATTGTATGCGCCCGGCGTACAGGACGGATCAGGCAGCGGCAGGTAGGACTGTGAGCAGGACGCAGTGGAGGCCTGCGCGGGGCGGGCACCGTAACCGACACCCGCGGATACCAGCGTCAAGGCGCAGGCGAACAGGGCGAGTTGATGTATTCGTGTCATGTGGGGGGATCTCTTCCACGAAGGTTCCGACCTCGGCGCCGGAAGTTGTGCACATGACACACTCGAAGGGGCTACGCGGGCAGACTCCGGGGCGTGAATTCCCTGCGACCGCCCCGCATCGGCGAAGCCAACACCCCGTACGGGAATAAACCACGGTGGGAGACGCTGTGCCGGGGCGAACTTCAGACGCACGGCACCGCCATGTGCTCCAAAGGCTTGCGAGCGGCCGGATAGCCCCAATTTTGAACGCCAGTTCGTGGGAGCCTCCCCCCGGCGTGGGCCTGCCGCAGCACTACCTTGGTGGCGGCCACGACACCCTGCTCGGGCTGGCTCAACTGTGCCTTGCTGCTCGCCGAATGGCCGAGCCGGTCCAGTTCTGGCTCTTCAGTCTGCCTCTGCGCGCCCCGATGACCACGCTCGTCCGGCTCGCGAAGCTCCGCTGGCGCATCGAGCACGACTATCGATACATGAGAGAGGCCCTGGGGCTTGCCTACATCGCAACCTCTACATCAACGTAGGGCCCTCAAGAAGCCACGCGCCCACCCGGCCGCCTGTCCGCATCCGGCAGGGGCCGGCCCCGTGTAGATCAAGGGACACACAACGGCTCCGCCGCCCGTGGACGAGTACACCGGCATGGCGAACCTCCAAGAGGCCTTCTACATCCTGCCAATCGGCGAGCACAACGGCGTCGCCATCCCAGAAGGGCCCGGCTGGGTCACCGTCACACCCGGCGGCAGCGTAACGATCGTAGCCGCCACCGAGTGGGACGCCTTGAAGATCACATTCGCTGTCTACGGCGAAGAACCTGAGCCCCTGCCCGGCGAATGGACCCACACCGAAGAATTCGCCTTCACCGCCAACGTCCACCCCGCCGCCTACACCAGCGGCACCTCCACCTCCCGCATGTTCGAAAACCCCCTGCCGCCCCAGTACTTCTTCGCCCGCGAAGGGGAACCCCGTACCACTGGAACGCCCGGCTCCACGTCGCCGCCTACGAAGTCGAGGGACACGCTTTCCAGTTCTGGCCCCGCGGCTGACAGCTCCCACGCCCGAGAACGCGCCCGTCACGCCGTCCGGCTCGGCTCCCACACCCCCATGTCCGGCAGCGTCACCACTCGCCGTCCGCCGCAACCGGGCCGGCCATCGCTCCCCACGGCTGGGCTGGCCGGCGGTCTGGCCGAGCCGTCGGCAACGTCACCAGCGGTCGATGCCCATGGTCCGCGCCGCGTCGTGGATCGCCACGTAGTGGTAGGTCGACATGCCCGACCTCTTCACCGGAACGTTTCGGTCCTTGGCCCGGAACTCGTCCCGCGAGCAGGCCAGCAGGGTGGTGCCGTACCTGACCGGCACGTCGCGCGTGCCGTGGATGGGGTGCGACTTGGCTGCGGTCTCACTGCCAGCCCTTGCCAGGATGCTTCGGGCCTGGTTGTACGCGGCCGCACTGATCGTGTTCGGGTTCGCCGCCAGACGGGCGCCCGTCGCGTGGTCGCCGACGGTGTCCGACGCGGCAGAACGCGCGTTCAGCCTGCAAAATACCCTCGCCGCCTGGCCGCTCTTGGCAGTGGTGGCGCCCGCGGGCGAGACGGCTACAGCGAGGGCTGCCGCTGCGACCACAGCGGCGAGTCCCGCGCGAATGGCTACCTTCATGACTGCAAGTCCTTTCTGGTCGAGATACGAGTCCCTGGCGATTGTGCGTTCACGTCCCGGCAGACGGGGGCCGAACGCACAAGAGCGTTTGGCGAAACGCCTCGTTGGAGCTAAACAGCGAACGCGGCTTCGAGCGGACCGCCGCGACAGTAAGCGTCCTCCACTGAGGGGCGCACCGACCCACCCGACGCACCTCGCCACCCCGATGCCACCCCGCGACCGGAAAGCAGCTATCCCGGCCCGGCGACAAGCCCCGATCCTGATCACGTACATGCCAACGACACGAAGGAGCAAGATGGCGCGACACCACCGCCGCAGCTACCGACGCAAAGACGGTACATTCGTTCGAGGCGCCAACGTCCGCGGCCGGAACCCCAAAACCGGCTGCCAGATGTGGATGATCGGAATGATCGGAATAGCCGCAGGAGTAGCAATCACCCGGCGGGCAGGGCATCGCCCCTGACCCGACACGCACCGGCCCGCACAGCGGGCCGATGTGCCACCGTCGCCCTACCGCACCCCACACGATCCGCCGATCCGGCGCTCCCATCCGTGTCACGGCGGGTAGTGCTCTTCAACAAAGCATTACGGACATACCCTCATGGTGTGAACCTGCGCATGGACTGGTCATGGGAAGCAGATGGCATCGCGGGAGCCGAATTCGCGACCGTCGACGACGCCGTAACCACTCTCGCCCGCCACCTGGACCGAGCGGCAGCCCACTTCGGCACCGAGCGACAGACACGAGTAGCACAGGCGTGCCTGGCTCCAATGAGCGCCTACATGTGCACCGACGGAGTCCGTGCACTCACCCAGGGCCGCGAATGGACGCACGAATGCGGGGGACTACGTGTGACACTGACCCCCGTCGAGGACCCGAAGGTCTGACGCGACCACACCAGGCGGACGGGCCGCTACGCCGAGCTACCCGTCGTCCAGCACCAGGCTGACCAGGGCTAACCTAAGGACTGTCCGGCGGGTCACGGACGGGCCAGATCGCTGCCAAACTTCAGTAACTCCGTGCGCTCTCGGCCGTCCGCATCCTGCCGAATCACGCAGTCCTCGCCTCGCCGAGCGCCAAGTCCCGGTACGGCAAGTCCACCGCAGGGCTGTCCAGCAGGTCGAGCTGTGTCTCGACCTGCCCCACCAGCTCAGTCGCTGCGGCGGCGTCGGTGCTCAGGACCTCGACCTCCACGAACGACCCGACCCCGGCCACGGTGTCGACCGCGACCACGACTTCGCGGTACGCCGCATGCCGGTAGACCGTGCGGCACTTCTCCACCCGCACGAGTTGCCGCATCCCGACGCACTCCAGCAACTGCTCCGCCGCTGCGGCCTGCCCCGGGCCGAGGACTACGTTCGTCTCCGGCTTCGAGATCACGTGCGTCGCGCCGTGAGTCTCCTCGTCTGACGGCGGCTTGTACGTCAGCTCTGCGGACTCGCCGCGGCGCCGCACCCTGAGACACTCGATCGTCTCCAGGTAGTTCACATCGGAGCGCGAGTAATACGTGTCGACCTCCGCCACCGGCGGCCCGGCCTCCCAGCCCAGATCGGCCAACAGCCCCGCCAAACGCTCCCCGCCGTCGGGAAGCTGCCGCTTGCGCTCCACCTCGATCAGCTTCATCCGGTCTCTCCGATCAGTTGGTTCGGTTCACTCCGGCGCCCTGCCCCCGTAGCTCGAATAATGGCCCTGGAAGGCCACAGTGATCGTGCCGGTGGCGCCGCCGGTTCCTACCGACGATCAAGTCCGCCTCGCCCGCCCGCGGGGACCCCTTCTCGTAGGCGCTCTCGCGGTGCAGCAGAATGACCATGTCGGCATCCTGCTCAATGGATCCCGCCTCACACAGGTCCGACACCATGGGCCGCTTGCCCGCTCGCTGCTCCGGCCCACGGTTCAACTGTGCCAGGGAACTTGGCGCGGATGTCGGCCAGCGTCAGGTTCAGCGACTCGTCGAGGAACAGCGGCGCCGAACTGATCTTCGGTATCCGATGGACTGTCTATCCGCGCCCAATCGTCATCGTCCATGTGCCCCGAGCGCCTGAGGTGGACACCGACCCAAGAAGCCCACCGTGACCAGCGACAGCAAAGGCCGACTGCTGCAGACCGGGGTGCGATCCGTCCCGGCCGCATGCACGACCACACCGCCGACCCTTGCGGTCAGGTCCAGACCCTCCGCCCCGGTCCAGCCGGTGAGCTGACGTGCCAACTGCCAGTCACCATGAAGTTGATCGACACCTGCAAACTCGAACGGAGCATCAACTCACCCTTCATCAAGGCCACCCCACCTGCGAGAACGAAGTTGGGGTCACGCTCGCCCGGTACTCCATTCGGCGGCGTGTCACGCGCGCACTTCACGGCAACGTCGTAGCGTGCCGAATATGATGAAATGCCATAGTGCATACCTCGCGTGCATGGCGGCTCTCCTGGGTACGGGGCTCAGCGCCACCCCGGCCGCCGCCGCTCACCACACCGTCGTGGTGCATCCGGGTGGGTCGATCCAAAAGGCGGTCAACGCCGCCCGCCCCGGCGACACGGTGCTCGTGCTCGCCGGCACTTTCCACGAAAGCATCACGGTGAAGACGCCCGGCCTCACTCTGCGCGGCGTTGGCCGCCGTACGGTGATCAAGCCGAGTACGAAGAAAGCCGCACCGCACCGGAGGAAGGGCTGCCTTGAGAGCGGCGAAGGCATCTGCGTGATCGGGCAGAGGAACTCTCCCGTCCCGAACATCACCATCTCCGACCTGACCGTGACCGGGTTCTCCCAGGACGGCCTGTGGTCCATGGCGACCGATCACCTCATCGTGCAGCGGGTGACCGCCACTGACAACGGGCGGCGAGGCATCTCCCAAGAACATTCCACGCGCGGCGTATTCCGGGACAACACCGCCCGCGACAACCGCGATGCCGGCTTGTACCTCGCCAACACAACGAAGTCCAAAGCGGGCGCCACGGACACCCACGGCACAGTGATCGAACGAAACCACCTGATGGGAAACCGATCAGGCCTCACTATCCTGCGCCTACGCAACCTCACCATCACGCGCAACTACCTCACCGGCAACTGCGCGGGAATGTTCGTCGTCAGTGACGAAAACAAGCCCAAGGCTGGCTCCCTAGCCATCAGCAAGAACATCGTCAGACAAAACAACAAGTACTGCGCAAAGATCGCCCGGCTGCCCTTCCTGCAAGGTTCCGGCATCGTCCTAACCGGCGCCGAGAACACCGTGGTGACGGAGAACCTGATTACCGGCAACTCCGGAAAGTCCCCGCTATCAGGCGGCATCGTCCTGTTCAAGAGCTACGTGGGCGCCAAGAACGAGCGGAACAGGATCAGCGGCAACCAACTGGCGAACAACAACCCAGCGGATCTGGTAAACCAGGAAGCCGCTAAGAGCAACAACACCTTCCAGGGAAACTCCTGCCAGGCCTCCAAACCCACAGGGCTGTGCTCATCCAACAGCCACGGATCCACCCGGTTTGGGCATAACAACCGGACCTAGCGTGACCGCTCCTACGGCCACCCCCGCGCTCGCCCGTCAGTCAGCCAGCCAGCCCGCCAATCCAGGATCCTGCCGCACGCCTTCCGAGGGGCCGATCGTGCCAGCGGACGCCGGCCGACTTTGCAAGGTATGCCCGGCGGCAGCCTCGGCCGGACAACGACGCCGCCGGGTCGGCCGCCGGCCCTACTGCCCCGCGTTCGCACGCCGGGGCTCGGGCCCGACGAAGTCGCGCGCTCCAGATTCGCACCGATCTTGCGCAGCTTGGGACGGGGTCGGCGGACGCGCGCACGGGCGGCGGACCCCAACGCCGTGTCGGAGTACGCCGCCCTTGGGCGGGCCGAGTTGCGGGAGGTAGCCCGCGCGGCCGTCTCGGCTACTTCGGATCGCGGTTGAAAACCGCCTTCGACCAGAAGTAGCCGAGCACGGAGAGAGCCAGGCACCAGGCGACCGCGAGCCACCCGTTGTTGCCGATCTCGCTACCCAGCAGCAGGCCGCGCAGAGTCTCGATGGCAGGCGTGAACGGCTGGTACTGGGCGATCGGTTGGAACCAGCCCGGCATCGCGTGGATCGGGACGAAGGCGCTTGAGATGAGCGGTAGGACGATCAGCGGCATCGCGTTGTTGCTGGCCGCCTCGGCGTTCGGGCTGACCATGCCCATTCCGACCGCGATCCAGGTGAGCGCCAGGGCGACCAGTGCGAGCAGCCCGAACGCCGCCAGCCAGTCCAGGGCCGTGGCATGCGTGGGCCGGAAGCCGATGGCCACGGCGACGGCGCCCACGAGGACCACGCTGGCGACCGACTGCATCACGCTGCCGACGACATGCCCGATGAGCACCGAGCCGCGGTGAATCGCCATCGTGCGGAAGCGGGCGATGATGCCCTCGGTCATGTCGTTGGAGACGGACACCGCGGTCCCGACCACGGTGCCTCCGATGGTCATCATCAGGATGCCCGGCACGACGTAGGCGATGTACGCGGAACGGTCGGTGCCACCGCCCATGCCCGCGCTCATCACGTCACCGAAGATGTAGACGAAGAGCAACAGCAGGACGATCGGCGTCAGCAGCAGGTTCAGGGTGAGGGACGGGTAGCGCCGCGCGTGCAGGAGGTTGCGGCGCAGCATCGTGGACGAGTCGCGCACGGCGAGAGAGAGAGGGAGCTCATCGGACAGCCTCCTTGGGCTGGTCGGTGCCGCCGGTCAGGGCGAAGAACACGTCGTCGAGGTCGGGGGTGTGCACGGTCAGCTCGTCCGCCTCGATGCCGGCGGAGTCCAGCCAGGCGAGGATGGAGCGCAGCTCGCGCTGGCTGCCGTCACTGGGGATCTGCAGCGCCAGCGCCTCGTCGTCCCGGGTGCCCTCGCGCAGCGCGACAGCGGCGCTCTGATAGGCGGACGGGTCGGAGAAGCGGAGCCGGACGTGCCCGCCGGGGATCAGCCGCTTCAGCTCCTCGGCGGTGCCCTCGGCTGCGATCTTGCCATCGTTGAGCACGGCGATACGGTCGGCGAGCTGGTCCGCCTCTTCCAGGTACTGCGTGGTGAGGAAGACGGTGACGCCGTTGGAGACCAGCTCGCGGATGATCTGCCACATGTTGTGGCGGCTGCGCGGGTCAAGCCCGGTGGTGGGCTCGTCGAGGAAGATGATCCGCGGATTGCCGACCAGCGTCATGGCGATGTCGAGGCGGCGCTTCATTCCTCCGGAGTAACTCTGGGCGGGCTTCTTCGCCGCCTCCACCAGGTCGAAGCGCTCCAGCAGTTCGACTGCGGTGCGGCGACCCTCGCGCTTGGACAGGTGGTGCAGGTCCGCCATGAGGAGCATGTTCTCCTCGCCGGTGATCAGCCCGTCGACAGCTGAGAACTGCCCGGTGACGCCGATCGCGGCACGCACCCCGTCCGGCGACGTGGCCACGTCGTGGCCCGCCACCTGGGCCTGGCCGCCGTCGGCGGTGATGAGCGTGGACAGGATCTTCACGGCGGTGGTCTTGCCGGCGCCGTTGGGCCCGAGCAGCGCGAACACGGACCCGGACGGGATCTGCAGATCGATGCCGTCGAGGACGGTCTTGTCGCCGTACGACTTGCGCAGACCGACAGTGGAGACGGCGGTCGGCGACGGGTGACCGTCGCCCTGCCTAGGCATGGGCATGGCAGGAGAAGGCATGGGGCCCTCCGTTCGAAGGCTGAAGTAGTGGGAGGCGCGGCCGGGTTGAGGATGTGGCGCTCAGGCCTTGGCACGGCGCACGTCGATGTTTCCGTGCCGGGTGCGGGCGTGGATCTTGACGGTCTCCTCGGCCTGCTCCGGGGTCTCGGAGGCGGTGAGCATGTTGCGCACCTGGCCGGAACCCGAGCTGACGTCGAGCCAGGCAGCCGTGCCTTCGCGGACGCCGACCTCGATGGCGCCGTAGGAGGTCTCCAACTGGACGGTGCCACGGGCCACTTCGCCCACGCGCAGGGTGCCGTGGGCGGTGGTGGCGGCGACAGAGCCTTCGGCGCGCCGGATCTCGATGTCGCCGTTGGCCCCGCTCACCCGCAGTTCGCCGGTCGCGGCGCCGACGGTCGTGGTGCCGTGCGAGTTCTTCAGGACGGCGGGACCGTCGGCAGTGCCGACGCGCAGGCTGCCGGAGCTGGTGGTGATCTCGGCCATGCCCTCGATCCGGTCGACGGTGATCGAGCCGTGGGAGGCGGTCAGCTGCAGCGGCTCGGTGGTGTCGAGGCGGACGTCGCCGGACGAGGTCTTCACGCGGACCTCGCCGAGCCGGCCCTCGCCGAGCACCTGGACCCAGGCGCCGGTCATGTCGATGCGCGAACGCGTGGGCAGTTCGACCGTCACATCGACGGTGCCAGTGCGGCCGAGGCCGAACAGATTGGGCTTGGGCGTCCTGACAGTCAGGACCCCGCTCGCGTACGTGACCTCGGTCTGGTCGGCCGTCCGCACGTCCTGGTCCTTCTTCGGGTCGCGGGGCCGCACCTCGACGACGGTGTCGAGGCGGTCGCCTGCGGTGAACTGGATGGAACCGGCCTCCACGTGCGCCGTGGCCGAGATCGGTTCGGGAGTGTCGAAAGAAGGCATGGCTGTCCCGTCCTCATGGGTCTCGTGGTCGTCCCCGCTGGCGGGGACGTGGGTGGGTGAAGGGGTGTGGGCGCGGACGCGGCTAGCGCACCCAACCCGTGAAGCTCTGTCCGATGGCCTGTGTCTTCTCCGTCGTACGCGGCCGGGTGCCGCCGTCGACCGCGGCCGACACGGCGCGCACCAACCACGCGTTGACCGACAGGCCCTCACAGCTCGCGGCCTCTTCGGCGCGGGCCTTGAGGTGTGCCGGCAGACGCAGGTTGACGCGGGCGGTGCCGCCCTCGTCGCCGTCGGCCAGGGCCGTGGCCTTGAACGGTTCGACGGGCGCGGCCGCCTCCGCGGGGGCGCCGCCGCCGGTGGGCGGCAGCGTCACCACGAAGTCGGGGTCCAGCCCGCGCAGCCGTAGGTCGACCGAGCCTGGGGCGAGCTCGCGGGTGATCTCGTCCATCGCGGCGGAGAGCACATTGAGCATGGTCAGACGGGTCGCCGACTCCAGAGGAGCGGTGAGCCGCTCGGACAGCTCGCGGGCATCTTCCCCGCCAGCTTCGGCGGCCGCCGCCAACACGCGGCGGAGGGTGTCGACGTATGGCGTGAGGTCCATGACGTCATCATGGCATCACAATGGCGCCACGCGCAAGCACGAGTGGCGCCTGGCGGGGGGAGCTTGAAGACGGTGGCCCCACCTGGGGAAAGGGGAAGAGGGCCAGCCGCGCCCCCGTGGCGCCATGTGCGCCTTTTTGCCTTTCGGGAGCCGGAATGGCGTCACATGGTCACCGGTGGCACCACCTGGCTCCATCTGGTGTCATACGACGCCATGGGGTGCCGCAAGAAGGCCTCTCGATGAGCTGATCCGCATCGCCAGCAGCCGGTGGGCGATCGAAGAGTCCTTCCAGACCGCCAAGCAGGACGAGTTCCCGGCAATCGTCGAGCACTCCGCAGAGCCGAGCGTTGACGGCGCGGCGCTCGGCCCAGGTGCGGGCGCGGGCGATGTCGCCGGACCCTACGCCGTCGGTGACGGGGTCGGCGTCCCGTCGTTCGCCGTGCGGGTGCTTGATGCGGTGGGCGATGCTGATGTGCGCGTGCCGACCCTCGCCGATCGTGGCGTAGGTGGTGGGTTGACGCTCAGCCAGGTGGCAAGGTGAAAGGCGGCCGCGTCAATGCAGGCCCGGACTCCGCTGCGTAGCACCACAGTTGCCGTTTTCGACTTTCGACGCGTTGCCTCTCACCACCGTCTGCTGGTCCGCACTGAGTGAAAGGGAGACCGACCTGCGCACGCAAGCCCAGCCTGATGGCTACCTGTAGCCGCCAGCCGCGGGCAACGGTGTTGAACGCCTGGTCGGTGAACGGCAGCGCGCGGCCGGTGGTGTGTCCACCCGCTTGAAGTCGCTGAGGGCGTAGACGAGTTCGGCGCCGCTCTTTCCGACGTCCAGCAGCGCTGTGAGCGCGTCTCATCGGCCAGCCTTGGCCGATGAGCACCGCGCCCAGTCCGGCCGACAGTCGACGAACCCGCCCGCGCACGTCGGCCGCCTGCGCGGCCACGGCCGGGAGTGCGAGAAGCGCCGGAGTGGCCACTGGGTTGTACGCCCGGCCGCGCCTGGAGGTGGAGAGAATCTCCACCCCCAGATACTGTCCTCGCCGCACGACGCCGCTGCTCACCGCCAATAGCTTTATCCACAACACGAAAGACATCGAATCCGCAGCACCGAGTAATCCGGATTCGCACCAACGTCGAGTGGAAGGACCGAATTCCGATGAGCTACGTGCGCGGCTTCGCCCCCTGGATCGTCTACGCCCTCCTCTCCGCCATCGGCTGGCAGTGGGGCGCCCTCGCCGCCCTCGTTGTCGCCGTCGTCTCCCTGATCGCCGACCGCCGCAAGGGCGTCGCCCTCGACGCGCAGATCCTCGACTTCGGCTCGCTCGCCTACTTCGCCGGCCTGACCGCCTTCTCCTTCGCCGACACCAGTTCGCCCATCCAGCACTTCGACGGCCCGCTGGCCTCCGCGTGGCTGGCCCTGATCGCCGTCATCAGCCTGCTCGTCCGCCGACCCTTCACCCAGGGCATCGCCCGTCGCAAGGTCAGCGTCGAACTCGCGGCCGACCCGCGGTTCGTGCACACCAACATGGTCATCACCAGCATCTGGACCACCGCCTTCGCGGCCAGCGCCATGGTGGGCATCGCCGCCGACATCCTCAACACCGGCACCATGGTCGACATCGCCCGTCAGGTCCTCGGCCTTGCCATCCCGATGTACTTCACCCACCGCTACGTGACCCGGATCCGCGCCCGCAAGGCCGCCGCCGAACACACCGCCCTGGCTACAGCCCCCAACGCTCAACTCCCCACCGCGGTCAACGCCTGACCCACCACCACCCTCGCCCCACCCCATCCCACGACGCCCGGACCGACACCGTCGGCCCGGGCGTCGTGGTGACGAGCCGCGGTGGGGCCGCTCGACGTGCTGAGCGCCGGGGGGCAAGCCCCGCTCTCGGCAGTGTGCCGGTCCATGGGGCGGCGGTCAGTGCTTCATCGTGCCAGTTGAGGGTGACGGACCGTTTGCTTCTGCCTGCTACTCCCTGGTTTCCGTGCTCTGCCGCCCCTTCGACCAGCTTCCGGGGCGACTACGCCAGTCCGGGGTCAAGATCGCAGGGTGCGCAGTGAGCCGGGCGTGCGGCCGCCCAGAGCCACTGCTGTACGCACCAGGTGCGCTTGGTCGGCGAACCCGGTTCGTGCGGCGATGTCGGCGGCCGGGTGGAACGGGATCTGCAGCACGGCCTCACGGAGCCGGTGCCAACGGCGCAGCATGGTCAGCGAGCCTGCGAGCTGCTGAACGGACAGCTGGCGCAGTCGTCGTGCTGATATGCCGACCGCACCCGCCAAGTCGTCGATGTCGGCATCGGCGTCCAGGAGGTCCAGCACTTGTCGCAGTCGCGGGTCGAGTGGCGGCGCGTCCCCGAGCGTTTCGCGCACCGCCCCGCGCAGTCTGGGCGGATCCAACTCTCCACGTGCTGCCGCCTGGAGTCGGCGAACCTGGACGTGCTCCATGGCGTGGACGCGCGCCTGCTTGGCGGTATCGATCCGGTGCGGGTCTACCCACAGCGAGGTGAACCCGGCAGGGCAGTGGTGATGGCGCGGGGCAACGGTGGGCCGAACGGCATCGCTTCCTCGACTCCGGCACCGGTGCCGTGCAATCCAGCCGCTCGGCATCGGCCGTCCTCTTCACGGCATGCGGGCCCACGGCTCAAAGACGAGGCGGTTCTTTGGCCTCTCGGACCGAGAGGTGCGGCAAGGGGCGAGGTTCACTCGAATCCGTGGCCGACGGAGGTCGGTCACGTGGATGGGGCCGCCGAGCGATTGCCTGCCGCATTGCCCATGGCCTCCGTGAGCGACATGCGAGGCGATTGTGGACGACATGGTTGGAACGTGGGTCCTGGAGGATTTCACGGTTGAACGCGGAGGAGTGACCTCCCACCCGTTCGGGGAACGGCCTGGCGGGATGCTTTCGTACACCGCAAGCGGTTGGATGAGCGCCCTGCTGACCACCGATCCCACCCGGAATGTGAGTGCTTCCGAAGCGCCGGAAGCTGCCGACGGGACCGTGGCGTACGCCGGTCGCTGGGAGCGCGCGGCGGACGGGGCGGTGCTCCATCACGTCATGTACAGCCACTACGCGCCATGGCTGGGGACGACCCTGGAACGCCGTGTGCGTCTTCTCCCGGAAGGTCTGGAGCTGACGGCCACTTCACCGGGCGGTTCCAAGTCGATACTGCGCTGGCGTCGGCGTGTGACCTGACACCTCCGCTCGGCGCCCTGCCACCGTCGGCCGAAGGTTTCGGCTCACGGATATTACGGCGGAGCCGACCGAACCGATCAACGAACTCTGAATTCCTTATGGAGGAGGCGCGCCATGCGCACAGCCAATCTCAATGACCGTCTGGTTATCGTCTACGACGACGGTGTCGTGGACGTGGAGAAAGCCAGTGACGGGCTGTTCCCGTCCGACCCGCAGGCCGTTTTCGACCGCTGGCGGCAGTTCCATGACTGGGCACGGTCCGAGGCCCCGGCCGGCTACGAGCGTGCCGCGTTCGACGAGCGGCAGTTCGGGCCGCCCGCGCCACGCCCTCGGCAGGTCTTCGCCGTTGCCCTGAACTACGCCGACCATGTGGCGGAGTCGGCCTCCGCCAAGCCTGCCCAGCCGACGATTTTCACCAAGTACCCCACCTCCGTGACCGGCCCCTACGACACGATCGCACTGCCCAGTGAGACCGTGGACTGGGAGATCGAGCTGGTGGCGGTCATCGGAACACGCGCGCACCAAGTCGCGGCCGCGGACGCCTGGGGGCACGTGGCCGGCCTCACCGTCGGCCAGGACCTGTCCGAGCGCCGCGTCCAGTTGCAGGGTTCGCCGGCACAGTTCTCGCTCGGCAAGTCCTTCCCGGGATTCAGCCCGATCGGCCCGGTGCTGGTGACCTCCGACGAGTTGGAGGACCCCGACGATCTCCCACTGGGCTGCGCGGTCAGCGGCGAGACGATGCAGGATTCCCGGACCAGCCACATGATCTTCTCGGTGTCCGAGCAGATCGCCTGGATCTCCGGGATCTGCCCGCTGCTCCCCGGCGACCTGGTGTTCACCGGCACTCCCGCAGGCGTCGGTGGCGCCCGGAATCCGATGCGCTTCCTCCGCCCCGGGGACGAGCTGCACAGTTGGATCGAGGGCATCGGCGAACTCCGCAACCCGTTGATCGCAGGCCTCAGCTATCCCCAAGGCCCCAAAGCGGTCTGAGGGCCGCACACCCCGAACGCGACCCCGCGGTCACCGGCCGCACAGCGTCTTCGCCCCATCCGCACTCCCCCGACCTTCCACTGGAGCATTGAGGAGCCAGTCATGTCCCTGCACCGTCTCGCCCATATCACCATGGGCGTGCCCGACGTCGAGGCGACCGCGGCCTACTACGCCGACTTCGGGCTGACCCACCTCGGCCGCGGACGTTTCGCCACCACCGACGGCGGCGAGCAATTGAAGATCGTCCACGCGCCGCGTCGCCGACTGGACGAGATGGTCCTCGGCGCCGACGACTCCGATGACCTGGGCCGGATCGCCGCCGCCTTGAAGCGGCTGGAGGTGCCCTTCGTCCGCGACGCACAGTCGCTGCGTGCGGTGGATCCCGGCACCGAGGTCACCGTCAGCGTGGAGATCCAGCCGCGCATCGTCCAGGAGGCTCCCGCGGCCGCGCCGTACAACGTGCCGGGGCGAATCGAGCGCGCCAACGTCCGTGCCCCCGGCGTGCTGCGCGAGAAGCCGGTGCGGCCCCGGCGCCTGGGGCACGTCGTCCTCGGTTCGACGAACCAGGAGGCGTCCCAGCGCTTCTTCACCGAGGGCTTCGGCTTCAAGGTCAGCGACCTCGTCCCGGGCGCGGCGTTCCTGCGCTGCACCACCGACCACCACAACGTCCTCGTCCAGCGGGCACCCGTGCCCTTCCTGCACCACTCCTCGTGGCAGGTGGACGACGTGGACGAGGTGGGCCGGGGCGCCACCCGCATGCTGGAGGGACATCCCGAGCGGCATGTGTGGGGCCTGGGGCGCCACCACCTGGGCTCGAACTTCTTCTGGTACCTCAAGGACCCGGCCGGCAACTTCTCCGAGTACTTCTCCGACATGGACTGCATCGTCGACGACCAGGTGTGGACGCCGGGCGTGTGGGAGGGCGCGAGTGCCCTCTACAGCTGGGGGCCGCCGGTGCCGCCGTCGTTCATCCGACCCGACGATCTCGCCGCGCTGATGACCGGCGCTCACAGCACGAGCTGACCGGCTCACCGCACGAGCTGGCCAGAGAGGAGAAAGCCATGCACACGATCAACGAGCAGGGCGCCGACAGGCAGGACGAGTACGACGTACTGGTCGTCGGCGCCGGGCCCGTGGGGCTCACCGCGGCCATCCAACTGGGTATGCGTGGCTGGCAGGTCGGTCTCGTCGAGCGCTGGCCGCAGCGGTACCCGCTGCCCCGCGCGGTGGTCCTCGACCACGAGATCGCCCGCATCGTGGCATCCCTGGGCCTGGGCGACGCCCTGCGCACCTTCAGCGAGCCAGCCGAGGACTACGAGTGGCGCAACGGAAAGGGACAGACGCTGTTGCGCCTGGCGTTTGAGGACACCAGCTACTCCGGCTGGCCGTTCGTGAACATCTTCACCCAGCCTCGTCTCGAAGCGGCTTTGGAGGAGCGTGCCCGTGCCCTGCCCGTCGTGGAGATCCTTCGCGGCTGGGAGGCCGTGGACCTCGCCGAAGAGCCGACCTCCGTGCGCCTGACCATCGCCGAGAACGCCGGGGGCCGGCCGACGGGTGACGACGGCGTGCGGGAACACCGCACACTGCGCGCCGCCTACGTCGTCGGCTGCGACGGCGCGAACAGCTTCGTCCGCTCCCGTATGGACACCTCGATGACCGACCTGGGCTTCCATTTCGACTGGCTGGTCGTCGACGTCATCCCCCATGACCAGGATCGCGTGTGGTCCCCGCGCAACCTCCAGCTGTGCGACCCGGCCCGGCCGACCACGGCCGTCTCGGGCGGCCCCGGCCGCCGCCGCTGGGAGTTCATGCGGCTGCCCGGCGAGACGATCGCCGAGCTCAACACTCCCGAGACGGCATGGAAGCTGCTCGCCCCCTGGGACATCCGTCCCGACAACGCCACCCTGGAGCGCCACACCGTCTACACCTTCCAGGCCCGCTGGGCGGACTCCTGGCGCCAGGGCCGCCTGCTGCTGGCTGGGGACGCAGCCCATCAGATGCCCCCCTTCGCCGGTCAGGGCATGTGTTCCGGCATCCGCGACGCCACCAACCTGACGTGGAAACTGGACCTCGTTCTCGCAGGCCACGCCGACGTGTCGCTGCTGGACACCTACACCGCCGAACGCTCCCAGCACCTGCGGCACGCCATCGACACGTCGGTGTACCTGGGGCGGGTCATCTGCGAGAACGACCCGGCCGCGGCCGCCGAACGCGACAAGCGGATGGTCGCCGACCAGCGGGCCGGCAGCGCCCAGCTGGCAAGGATGCTGCCGGGCACCCTCACCGGTGGCCTGCTGGCCTGCGACGCCAGCGGCGTCCCCGTCGAGCCGGCCGGACAGCTCGGCCGCCAGGGCCAGGTGCGTTTCCATGGCAGGACCGGCCTGTTCGACCAGGCCGTCGGCATCGGATTCACCCTGCTGGCCGACCAGGACCCGCGAGAGGTGCTGGACGACGACGCCCTCGGCTGGTGCGAGCGGCTCCGGATCCGGCTGCTGCGGATCACCGACGACCACACCGCAGAGGGCCCGGCCGACGTCGTCGACCTCGACGGCACGCACCGCGCTCACGTGGCCGCCACCGGACAGCAGGCCCTGCTTGTGCGCCCGGACTTCTATGTCTTCGGCGGCGCTGCGCGCATGGATGCCGTGCCCGGCCTGGTAGCCACGCTGCGCGACGAACTCGCCGCGGGCAGCGTGCTGGCCTCTGCCCGATGAGCCGAGCAGAACAGACGTGGCACGGGCCCGCCGCGTCCTCTCTCCGCCCGTCATCCGCGGGACTTGCCGTCACCTCGGGCACCGCACGAGCAGATGCCCGGCTCGTGCGGTGCTCTTCGGTCGTATTTTTGGTATCGAAGGTGGCGCTCCCGCGGTCGCTGTACCTGACCGCCGGGGACGCGATCACCGGACCTGGATGGCCCTGCCGGGTGACGGGCGCGCTCCGCGCGGTCACGCGCCGTACAAGATATCGAGGCGGGTTGTGACGCGAGAGTGGCTCCTTGCGCTTCGCCCGGCCCCCGACCGGGCGGTCGACCCCGTCATGCCGCGGGCGGCCGAGGCCGCCGCGGCAGAGACCCTCGGGGCGGAACCGGTCCGGTGGGCGGTGCAAACGGCTGCCGCCTTGGCGGCGGAGATCCTCGACGAGGTTCCCGAGCACGGCGGCGGTCAAGCCCCCATGACCACCCTGCGGCGCTCCACTGAATCCGCCGTCCTCGCGGCCTTGCAGCTGCTGCTGGCAGAGCACCCACGGCCCGACGCCGTCTCGACCGAGGAAACGCTTGAAGGATGCCGCGAGTTCGCCCGCCGCGGCGTCCCCCTCGACCGGGTCCTGCGAGGCGTGCGACTCGGACATGCCCGGCTGGCACGTGACCTGGCGGCCGCGATCGAGGAACACGTCCCGTTCGATCAGCGCTTGGCCGAACTGCGCGAGGTCGACGAGTTGCTGTTCGCCTACGCCGACGCCCACGCCAGCCAGATGGCCGAGGAGTACATCGCCGAGCGGGACCGCTGGCGCGGAAGCAACGAGGCCGCCCGTCGCGCCATCATCGACGACCTGCTCGCCGGACGCCCGGTCGACGTGCAGGCCGCCATCCGGCGCCTGCGCTACGACATCAGCCGCACCCACGTCGCCGCCGTGCTGCGGTGCGACCACACCGAGATCGGCCTGCCCGCCCCGGAACGGCTGCAGCGGACCGCGACCACCATGGCCCGCGCCGTGCGAGCAGCAGGAATGCTGCTCATCCCCGCCACAGACACGTCAGCCTGGGTGTGGCTCGCGCTGTCCAGCGAAGAGACCGCCGGCCAGGCCGAGCACCTGCGGGGCACCCTCGACCCCCCGGCGGGGGTACGGGCGGCCCTCGGTCCGGCCGCGCACGGCCCGCAGGGCATGCGCCGCAGTCATCTGGCTGCCCTGCAGGCCGAACGGATCGCCCTCCAGGGCAGAAGCGACTGGCTGTGCGACTACCAGGACGTCCGTCTGGTGGCCCTGGCCACCGCCGAGCCAGAACACGCGCGCTGGTTCGTGCAGGACGTCCTCGGTCCGCTGGCCTCCGAGGGCGCCCGGATGCAGGAGCTGCGCGAAACCTTGCGCATCTACCTCGCTGAGGAACACGGTCTGCGGACGACGGCCGAGCGCCTGCATGTGGCGCGCAACACCGTCACCTACCGAGTCAAACGCGCACAGGAACTGCTGCCCACGCCGATCAACGCCGACAACTTGCTGGAACTACGCCTGGCACTGGAGATCGCGCCGACCCTGTACGGCTGACGAACCCGCCATATCCCACGCCGCGAACGCGCCGCCTCGGACCAAGATCCGGACCCTTCACGGACCAACTGACGGTGACTGCCGTGGCGGTGGCGGCCAGCTTCTGGAGCCGCTTGCGGAACTCGGCCGCCAGTGGACCGTACCCGCGATCCCTGGTCGGCGGCTGTTCGCGCTCACGCTTGTGGTAGCGCTCCACCGACCGCTGGGTGACGCTGAGTTCCTGGGCGACGGCCTTGGTGGTCTTCAGCCGCCTGGGCGGGAAGTTGATGCGAGCCTGCAGGCCCTTGGACGGCTCACGGGTGAATGCCTCATGGCTGGCGCGCTCCAACGCCTGGCGGGCTTCCATGGGTTACCGCCCCTTGATGACGGCGCCGTGGCCGTCCCCCTTGCTGTGCTGGACGGACCCGACCCCTCCAGCCGTGAACCGCCGCTGCGAGTACCGCAGTTCGGGTGCCTTCCTGGTGCAGGCGACGTTTTGAGCGGAGGCGAAACGTGCTCACACGCCTTGTGCGCGCCGCGTGTACGGGCCGGCGCGCGGCTGTTCCGCTGCCCGGTCCGCCATCACCGGCGGCCGTGAAAGATCCCCCAGGACAGAAGGCCGTCCTCGCAGGCGTGGACCCACAGGGGCAGATTCGCTCGCAGCCGGTCCAGGTACTCCTCGCCGACGGCGCCGGTGAGTTCCTCGCCGTTGCGCCGCACCTGCTCGGTGAGGCGGGCATAGTGCGGGAGCAGGTTCTCGCTCAGGTCGTCGAAGCGCACCTGCCCCAGTCCGAGGCGGGCGAGCTGGACACGGACGAAGTCCGGCGTAGGGAGGTCGGTGACGTTGAGCCGCTCGCACACCGGGCGCAGCGCCTCCTGGTGGGCGTCGTCGGCCGCCATGACGTCGGTGAGGACCAGGGCGCCGCCGGGGGACAGGACGCGCACCGCCTCCGAGAGCATGTGCGCACGGTCGCCGCTGTGGACAAGGGCTTCCTGGGTCCAGACGACGTCGAACCTCCCGTTCGGCGCAGGGATGTCGTCGAAGGATCCGGTGACCACGTCGATGAGCGCGTCGAGCCCGTGGCGGGCGTTGAGCGCGCGGTGCCGCCGGTTCTGCACGTCGCTGATGTTGAGCGCGACGACGCGGCAACCGAAGCTCTGCGCGAGGTAGCGCGCCGCGCCACCGTAGCCCGAACCGAGGTCCAGTACGGTGCGGCCCGGCCCGAGCAGGTCGGCCACCCGGGATGCCACCTCGGCATCGGCCCGCCGGGTGGCTCGGGCGACCGGCTCGTCGGGGTGTTCGTAGACGCCGGTGTGGATGTCCTCGCCGCCCCACACACTCGTGTAGAAGCCGTCGACATCGGCGCAGTTGTAGTAGTCGCGGGCCGCATCCGCCGCATGCATGGTCGCGTCATCACCCATGCCCACATCCTCCGCACAGCGCAGAGAGCGCAAACCTCACGAGAAATTGCCGCCGTCCGCTCAAGTGGTGAGGGAACGCCGAACAGCCCACGCAGCGTTCAGGCTTATCGCACTCTCAGCCGCTCACGGGGCCTGCCAGCGGGAGGCGCGAAGACTGCGCTGCTGGCCTGTGACACGCAGCGAACTCGGCCCAAAGCTCGCTCTCAAAACATTCGGGGCTGGCCGGATGACGCACGGAGACCACCGTCAACCGGGATGTGGGCCCCGTTGACGAATCGGGCGTCGTAACTGGCAAGGAACGCGATGACGTCGGCGACTTCCTGGGGCTCGGCCGGGCGCTGCATGGGGATGCGCTGACGGAACGCGGCAAGAGCCTTTTCGTTCTCCAGCATAGGTGCGGCCATCTCAGTGGCGGTGAGACTCGGATGCACCGCGTTGACCCGCACCCCCTCATTGGCGTGGTCGAGCGCCATGGCATTGGTCAGGTTGACCACTGCCCCCTTGGCCGCGTTGTAGGCGGCCAGGCCCCAGTCCCCGCCGAGACCGGAGACCGAACCGACGTTCACGATGTTGCCGCCGACGGCACGCAAGTGCGGCACTGCGGCTCTCGACGCGTAGAAGGTGCCATCGGCAATAACAGCCATGACCTGGCGCCAGCTGGCCGTGTCCGTGTCCGTGACGGCGCCTACCGCAGCGACAGCCGCATTGTTGACCAGCACATCCAAACGGCCGTAGTCCCTGGCCACTCCATCGATGAGGGAGGTGATCGCTGACTCGTCGGAGACGTCCGCGACGCGCGCGACGATCGTCGAACCGGCAGGCGCCGCGCTAACCGTCCTCTGCAACTTCTCCTCGGTACGCCCGACCGCGATCACGGTGGCGCCCTCACGTGCGAAACGGTGCGCCGCGGCGGCACCGATGCCCGATCCGGCACCGGTGATGATGACGACCCTGCCAGCGAAGCGATCCTCGGTCATGAATGCTCCCTTTTCGATGGTGTGTTACAGGGCGCAGGCTAAGCGGCCTCGGTGAACTTCGCTACAGCTCCTTTTGGTTGCCGATGCCCGAGTGCGGGTGCGCTGCCGGGCCCGGGCCTGGTCGAACGTCGAAGCGCCTTCATAGACCCACCTGCTGCTGCCCACGCAGCCAATACGCAAGATGGCACCGCCGTCGGGCCTGGTGACTTCGTCGACGGTGCGGGTCGATCAGTCCGTGTGGCAGCCAGGTCCCCAGCAGCAGCCTGCCCCGGCACGCCAAGCCCGGGCCGCACTCCGCGAGTCCCTGCGAACCATGCCGAGGGCGTCAAGGAACCTTGGGATCGCGCCGGTTGCACATTGACTGTGAGGAACGGATTGGCGAAGCGAACACTTCAACGCAGGGCCAACAGGTTCCCATGCGCTCTCTCCGGCATGGGTCAAAAGGCCGTGTGGGTGAACCAAGTGTCGAGTAGCGGCGGCTCGCCGGAGACGTCGAAGGCGCTCTCCTTGTACGACCGTCGCCCGTAGAGCAGCAGCAGGAGATCCGCCGCCCGCCCTCGCACCACCGCCTGTGCCTCGGGTGGTGTGCCGTCGGCTCCCGCCCGCGGCACCAGACGAAGACCGTCCGTCTCCAGCCGCACCAGCCACGCCTCGCCGATGCCTTCGGCGGCGTCCGCGCACTGGAAGGCGATGGTCTCGCCAGTGCCGCGCAGCTCGGCCACGGCGGGGGCGAAGACACCCGCGTAGGGCAAGTTGACGAGGAATTCGTCCACTCCGTCCGCCGCCAGCACGGGGTCGATCTCCGACTCACGGCCGACGGCACGCTCCGCGTCCACCCGGTGCACCAACGTCTCGAACAGCATCCGACGGGCCCAGAACCTTGCATGCTGGTCCTCACCCCAGGCCCACATCGCCGCATGCGGATCCGTGGCCCGCAACACGGCGGCCACCGCTGGGACGCCGGTGGCCACCCAGTCGGCATACTCCTGCACGCGTTCCGGCAGCCCCAACTCGACATCACGGCTGCGCGGCCGCTCCTGCACCAGCCCGCTCAGCAGCGTGCAAAACCAACGCTGCAGCGATCCCACGTGCCGGGTGAGCTCGGCCAGCGTCCACCCAGGGCAGGAGGGCACGGCGGTCGCGGGATCCGCCCCTTGGACCACCTCGGCGAAGCGCAGGGTCTCCTGCTCGACCGCCTGCCGGTAGGTGTCGTACGGCAAAGGGTGCCCCGCCCGGCTCGTCGTCTCCATCAACTGCTCCCTTTCTGTCCGCGCGCAGCACGGATCCTGTCGTGATCAGTGTGAAGGCTGGAGTCCACTCCAAGGCAAATCCGGCCCCAAGGCCACGTCCTCATTCGTCCAGGGCACGCGCGAGGGACTGCACGCCACAGGCTCCCGGCCCCCGCCTCAGCCACCCACCACGATGCACGATGGCTGACGAGCCGATAGGTCTCCCAGTTCGGGGTGAGGCTGGTTCAGGGCGGGAGCGACGAAGCTTGACTCGTGTACGCCCAACTGCCCAACTCTGTACGGTCACTGGTATGGAAGCACGACACGTAGACACCGCCACAGACGGCGCGGAGAACCTGCCGAGCAACTGGGGCCGGTGGGGCCAGGACGACCAGCGAGGCACACTCAACCTGATCACTCAGGAGACCCGGGCCAGGGCTGCCGCTGAGGTCCGTACGGGACGGGCGGTGTCGCTGGCGCTGCCGATCCAGCCGACACCGCTGATCAGCGGCCCGTTCGCGCCCTCCACCGAGGACGCTTCGCCGGTGCAGCAGGTGATGGTGTACACCGGTTCTCCAGCCATGGCGACAGCGGACGTAATGGTGGTCACCAATCACCACCCGCGCTCAACACATCTGGACGCGCTGGGGCACATCCCGCGCGACGGACGTATCCACGGACTGACCGGGGTGCCCGTCAACCCACTCGCCGTCTTCTGACGGCCGCCGGGCCCTGTGGTGGGCTGTTCGACCAGGGCTCGGGGTGCGACGGAAATCCGGCGACCGCGGACTACGGCCTCCTGCAAGGAGGTGCCTGCCCCCGCTGTTGCGAGGCATGCGGCTTCGACCTCGGGGTCCGGTGGCTGGTGGCGCACCGCGCTCGCTCTCTCGGGTTCACCCACCAACCACAAACTTGACACGAACGCCGTTCGCACATAGAACAGCGTTCGTGACAATGGATGTGAACCAGACTGTGGACGTGACCGTGGTTGGAGCCGGGCCGGTGGGACTCGTGCTCGCCGCAGAGCTGGCGCTCTCCGGAGCGACGGTGCAGGTACTCGAGCGACGGGCCGCACCGGACAAGGCGATGAAGGCGGGGGCGATCAACGTGCCGACGGCCGAGGCACTCGACCGCCGCGGCCTGCTGCCTGCCGCTGAACAGGTGCAGCGAGAGATGCTCGAGCGGGTGGGGTCGTTCGCGCGCATGGTCGACGACCAACCGCCCGGTGGCGGCCAGGCAGTGCGCGAGTCGCGGTTCACCGGGCATTTCGCCGGAATGGTCCTCGACCCCGACCTCGTGGACTGGTCCGATGCCGACCTTGCCGCGCACGCCGCGGTCGCCGGAGCAAGATTGGTGCCGCAACGTGAGCTGGAGGAACTGCTGACCGACCACGTCGCGCGACTCGGCGTACCGGTACGTCGCGGAGTGGAGGTCACCGCGCTCGAAGACACCGGCGACGGCGTGCTCGTCGGCACCACTGCCGACACGGTGCGCACCGGGTGGCTCGTCGGGTGCGACGGCGGACGCAGCACCGTGCGCCGCCTCGCGGGCATAGACTTCCCCGGCACCGGCCCCGAGCTCACCGGACACCTGGCGGTCGTCGACATCGCCGACCCGGAGAAGCTCGCGAACGGATGGGCGTGGTCGACCCGCGGGGCGTACCGCTATGGGCCGCAGCCCGGGCGGGTGGTCACCGTGGAGTTCGACGGCGCTCCTGTCGACCGCTCGGCGCCGGTCACCCTTGAGGAGTTGCAGACCAGTCTGCGCCGGGTCTCGGGCACCGACGTCACGCTGACCGCGTTGCGCGGCGCCGCGACCCGCTGGACCGACAACGCCCGTCAGGCCGCGACCTACTGGTCGGGGCGGGTGCTACTGGCTGGCGACGCCGCGCACGTGCACTCGCCGTTCGGCGGGCAGGGACTCAATCTCGGAGTCGGCGACGCGATGAACCTCGGTTGGAAACTCGGTGCTGTGGTAGCCGGTTGGGCGCCCGAAGGGCTGCTCGACACCTACGACACCGAGCGTCGTCCCCTTGGCGCCTGGGTGCTGGACTGGACACGGGCCCAGATCGCGGTGATGCGTGGGGACGCCAAGTCGGCCGCGCTCCGGGAGGTCGTCGCCGATTTGCTGAGCACTCGGGCGGGCACGACCTACGCGGTCAAGAAGATCTCCGGCGTCACGCAGCACATCGACCTGCCCGGCGACCATCCGCTGGTCGGCCGGTTCGTCCCCGACCTGTGGCTGAGGGACGGCTCCCGTCTGGTCGACCACGGTCACGGCGGAGGGTTCCTACTGCTCGACCGCACTCCGGACGGCGCGTTCGCCCGCCTCACCGCGGCCTGGGCCGGGCGAGTGAGCAGCGTGGTCGACGGCCACGCGACGCCGACCGGGGTGTTGGTACGCCCGGACGGGGTGGTCGCCTGGGCCTCCGACACCACGGACATCACCGCCGTCACCGGCCTCGAAGCCGCCCTGCACCGATGGACCGGCGCGCCGTCATCCTCACCCGAGCACGAGCCGGTGGGCTGAACCCCCGTCAGCGTCGGCTTCAGCCATCTACTGCCGGATGACGTCGATCATCCAGGTGACGCGGAAACGGTCGGTCAGCGTGCCGCAGAGGGGAGAACAGGGCGGGGGTCGAGGAGTTCCTCGACGGTCGCGCCCGCGCCGAGAGCGTTCCAGCAGCCGATGACCTCCTCGGCATCCGCGCCGGGCAACGCGAAGTGGAAGGGAAACTCGCCTGGATCCCCAGGACAGTTCTCCCAGGTGAGGCGGGGATACGTCCCTCATCCACACCGCCTGCGCCGCCGTGCCTTCCAATCCCGCCGCAAGCGGTGTCCTGCACTGGACTGGTGTGCCTTCCGAACCATGGTGCTAACCTGTCTTCAGCACGTGAGTTCGCCGACAGTGGCGCCAGTGCCCTTTCGCTTCACCCATCAGCGCATTCTGCCGCCCGTCCTTCTCGACCGGCTCGCGGGAATGCCGCAGATCTTCCTCAACGGCCGTCGGTGGGCGCACCCGCCTCCGCGCCAGGCAGTTTCGGCAGCCCACAACCAACAGCGTTCGCCTCACACCGCTGCCTTCGCACGGGGCGCCGCCGCTCCCCTGTCAACACCTCACTCCTCCACTACCCCACTACCCCTGCCAGCAAAGGGCGTTCATGACCACCACCGCATCACATGCCGAACACAGGCATGACAGCACGCTCGTCCCGGTCGCCGGGGTCTTCGACCGGTCCGGCAAACATGGCTTTCTCCGAGTGGACGGCTACCTGGCCGGACCACATGACGTGCCCGTGACCGCGTCCCTTGAGGGCCAACTGGGCCTACGCAAAGGTGACTTCGTAGAAGGGACCCGCGACACCCAAAGTCACGCCACCGGCAACGGGCAACGCCTCGGAACGCGCGGGCTCGTCCAGGTGGACCGCGTCAACGGCCTCAGCGCGCAAGAGGCTTCACGTCGGCCGCACTTCGCCGATCTGATGCCCGTCTTCCCGACCGAGCGGCTGCGCCTGGAGACCACCCCGAACGTTCTGGCCAGCCGTGTCGTGGACCTGATCGCGCCGGTAGGTAAGGGCACCCGGGGGTTGATCGTGGCGCCGCCGAAAGCCGGGAAGACAGTACTCCTCAAGACACTCGCCGAGGCCGTGGCCGAAAACCATCCGGAATGCCACCTCATGGTCGTCCTCCTCGACGAACGGCCAGAAGAGGTCACCGACATGCGGCGTTCCGTACGCGGCGAGGTGATCTCCTCAACCTTCGACCGACCGGCCGCAGACCACACCGCCACCGCCGAGTTGGCCGTCGAGCGCGGCAAGCGACTGGTGGAGCAGGGCCGAGACGTGCTGATCCTGCTGGACTCGATCACCCGCCTGTGCCGTGCGTTCAACAACAGGGCCGGGGGCAAAGGCCGGACACTGAGCGGTGGCGTTGACGCGGCGGCCCTTCTCGGCCCCAAGCGGCTCTTCGGAGCCGCTCGCAACATCGAGGCGGGTGGGTCGTTGACGATCCTGGCCACAGCCCTGGTCGAAACCGGATCACGTGCCGACGACTACTACTTCGAAGAGCTCAAGAGTACGGGCAACATGGAGTTGCGGCTCAGCCGCGACCTCGCCGACAGTCGGATGTTCCCCGCCGTCGACGTAGCCCCTTCGGGCACCCGCCGCGAGGAGTTGCTCGTCCCGGCCGACGAACTGGCCGCACGGCGCAGGCTGCGTCGAGTACTGACGGCCCGGGGCCCCCATCAGTCCACCGAACTGCTCCTGGACCACCTGCGGCGCACTGCGGGAAACACCGAGTTCCTCAACCGGATCACGCAGCAAGCGCTTTAACGCACGGCCGTTCACAGGGTCCAGCGGTCCGCCTCGCAGATCCTCGGCGACGCACGTCACCAGGTCATCGAGTGCCACCGACCATGCTTCGGCCACCAAGACATGAGCACCTCGTGAGGCCGCGAACTGCGGCTCGCCAGTTGCCCGGCCATGTAAGCGGCGGCGCGCTGCGCGTACTGCCGGTCGCGGCGTATCGCTCCGGGACCCGCACCTTCCTCAAGGATGGCCGCACCACCACACCACAGACGCCGATGGGCTGCATCCACCCTCGCGTGCCGCCGCGCGCGGCCGTGCGGCGGCAGGACCTTGCAGGACAAGCGTTGGTGGCCAGACGTCTGCTGGTCCACGCTGTCTGGTCGGACTACGCAGCGTTCACGGCGGTGCACGCAAGTCATCACAAGTAGTTGCGATGCAGTGGTCCAGGAGCTGGCTGGACCAAAAGAAGACCGGTTCGCATCTCACTCCCCACTGAGACTCAGGTGTTGATGGGAAATTCCGGGGGCCGTCTTGTGCCCGTCGAGTGACGCAGACCGGTCGCCTACGCATATCTCGCCAGGCCGGGCCGCTTCCCCGACGCTCCCGGCAAGCCGATGGTCAGCGGCCCTACTTCCAACAGCTTTTGCTCATCCTGCGCTTGCGCTACCCGTACTGTCACCAGCCCCACAGAGCTGGCCGAGGAGGGCACCACGGCCGCCCGCCACTCCCCCTACGCCGCCGACCACTACGGCCAAGGGCGATGCAAGGGCTCCCGGCAGAAGCCGCTGCCCGACCCGGGCACCCGTGGTCGCCGACATCGCGCCCGCATCCTCACCTGCGGCGTGAGGCACCGAGCCGGACAAGAAGTGGGTGGGTCCCGGCCTACCGGCTTCCCTGCGCCAGGTGGGATGGTTGCAACGCCACTGAGGGCGGCACAACCCACTTCGGCTTCGACCACAAAGGGCCGGTCGTCCGAGAAGGAGCCTCCAAGGCACTCCGGCCGCCGGACTCCTCGCCTTTGACCGCCCGTGAGACATACCAGCCCCCAGAAGCCGTCTCGGCGGCCGGAGCCACTCTGGACGGGTTCAGGCGAGTGCATTCCATTTGGCGAACGCCGCCGACCGAAGTGCTCAGTCACACCCCGGTCGCCCGGCGTCCAGCGCCTCATCACTCGCGGCCTTGATCAGTGGGAGTCCGCCGCCGCCTGCCGCATCAGCACCACGTGCCCGTCGGTCCGTGCGTCGTACGACATCAGCTTGGGTAACACCGCGGCCAGCAGCCCGACGGCGGCCACGCAGGCCACGCCCCCGGACCACACCGACGTCCGTACGGACGTCCACGCCGCCATGGAGCCCGCGCGGACCTGGCCCAACTGCGGACCAACGGAATACGACAGCAGCTCGATCCCGGCGAGACGGCCGCGCAGCTCATCCGGGATCGTCTGATTCCACATCGCCGAACGGAAGATTCCGCTCACCTGGTCGCAACCGCCCGCGAACGCCAGTGACAGCAACACGAGCCAGACATTGTGTATCCCTCCAGCCGCCGCCATCGCCACACCCCACGCGGCCGCCGCCCCGACCACCATCCGCCCGTGCCGATGCACCCGCGACGACCAGCCGCTGGTCACGCTCACCGCCAGAGCTCCCGCGGGCAGCGCCGCATACATCAGCCCCAGCGACCACGGCGCCCTCAACTCATCGGCCAGGAAGGGGAAGACGGCCGTCGGGAACG
The DNA here is from genome assembly GCF_029269905.1 of Streptomyces silvisoli. Classification (NCBI taxonomy): domain Bacteria; kingdom Bacillati; phylum Actinomycetota; class Actinomycetes; order Kitasatosporales; family Streptomycetaceae; genus Streptomyces; species Streptomyces silvisoli. Next base: position 110,576 of record NZ_JARJBC010000022.1, read on the forward strand.
CGAAGAACATCGCCACGCTATCGACGACGTACGTACCGAGCAGTTCCTTGCGGCGCCAAGCGTAGTGCGCGCCCTCCGCGAGGCCGCGCCAGGACGGCCGCTCGGCGTCATGCGCAGCGGGCGAGGGCCGCAGCCCCAGACTCAGAGCGACCGAGACGACGAACGACGCGACATCGATCCCGTACGCCCACGCAGTCCCCGAGCACGCGATGAGCACCCCCGCGAGCGACGGCCCAGCGATCGCCCCTAGCTGCCAGCGCAGGGAGTTGAGCGCGGCGGCCGCGGTGAGTTGCTCGTGCGGGACGATGCGCGGCACGATCGCGTCGATGGCCGGTCGCTGCAGCCCGGTCAACGCACTTGACAGCGCCGCTACGACGTACAGCGGCCACACGGCGGGGTGTGGGAGCAGTGCGTTGACGAGTAGCGCGGCGGAGAGCAGTCCGAGCGCGCCCTCGCAGTAGACGATCAGCTTCCGCCGGTCCGCGGCATCGGCGAGCGCGCCGCCGTAGAGCCCGAAGATGATCAGCGGCACGAGCTCCACCGCTCCGACCGCCCCGACCGCCAAAGCCGTTCCCGTCAACTCCTTGACCTGGACGGGCAGGGCGACAAACGTCAGGAAGCTGCCGAAAAGCGTGACGACACCCGAGCACCACAGCAGCCGGAAGTCACGCGAGGAACGCCAAGGCGCGAGGTCGGGGAGGAACGCACGCGAGCGCGATTGATCACCATCGGGCACGAGTCGCCATGTTGCGCCCGCCAACGACCCATCGGCAACCGAATTATTCCCTATCTAACTGGCCAGGCATTGCACCCAGCAGCCGACTTGAAGCGCTCGTTCACCTCCGGCGCGGCCTCCGGGCCGTCGCGTGGAACTGCGGACGCGCTGGACTGGACACCTGCCGCTCGCCGTGGATCACGGTGATCCGCGGCGAGGTTCGGCTGAGGGCTGGGCGCGAATACGCGAGGAGCAGTCCGCCGGCTGGGCGTTTGGCTTCCGCCGGCCACGCGACCGTCACGCCATCGGAGGCGTTGTGCTACAGCCGGGCGTCGAGCCTGCGCAACAAAGATCCGTCCCGCCCATAGTCGAACGGGACCACCACTCGGATGCTCGCGGTGCAGTCAGCGCATCAGTGAAAGGCCTCAACTTGGATGACCGCCCGGCGGATTGCGGCGCAATGTGCCTGCCGCGACCGGGGCACCCACAGGCCTGGTAGACCGGCTCACACTGTGATCATGTCTCCCGCCGGAACGATGGTGAGCGGCACCTCGGTCAGCATTTCGGGACTCAGGAATCGTGCCATCGACTGCTGTCCGATTTGGCTGAGCATGATCTCGTGGATCTGGATGAGCCGTTTGGGCGCGACTTCGCGCACATAGTCCGCCGCCTCGCCCAGCTTGGTCCACGGCCCGCTGGTGGGCAGCAGCAGCGTGTCAATCGGAGCGGACGGGACGTGGTAGGCGTCGCCGGGGTGGTAGAGGCGCTCCTCAACGAGGTAGCCGACGTTCACGACGCGGGGGATGTCGCGGTGGATCGCGGCGTGCAGCTCGCCGAACACCGCGATGCCGAAGCCCGCGACGGTGACACGGTCGCCAGCCGCGACCGCGGTGACCTGACCGCGCCGGGCGGACCAGCGCTCCACCACGCTCAGCGGTCCGTACACCCGCAGGTCGGGGCGGGCGTCCAGGGCCTGGCCGATCAGGTTCTCGTCGAAGTGGTCGAAGTGCTCGTGGGTGATCAGGACGGCTTCGGCGGCGGCTACCGCTGCCGCCGCGTCCGGGGTGAGCGTGCCCGGGTCGATGACTATCCGCCCGTCGTCCTTGACCAGCGACACACAAGCGTGGGCGTGCTTGATCAGCTGCACTGTCGGCTCCCATTCAGGATATGTACAGGTACGCCTGTACAGTATCACCTGTGCACCTGCTAGCCTGACAGCATGAACAGCGCGCTTCCGAACGAACAGGCGCCCTCGCCGGATGAGTTGGCCGCACACCTGAGGGCGGCGGTCGGCGCCCTGGTCCGCAGCACTCGTACCGTCGACCGGCTCGCACCCATCCCGGCGGCAGTGCTCGACCTGCTCGACGTGCGCGGCCCCATGACCACGGCCGACCTGGCGGCGAGCCGCGGAGTGCGCCACCAGACGATGGCCGCGACCGTCAAAGAGCTGACCGATGCCGGCTTTCTGGCCGTCGGCCCCGACCCGGACGACGCCCGCAAGAAGATCCTCACTCTGACCACAGCCGGGAAGAGCGCGATCGACGCAGACCGCCGCCAGCGTGTCAGCGCGCTCGCCGAAGCGCTGGACGCGGCTCTGGACGAAGACGATCGGCGCCTCATGGCCCACGCCCTGCACCTCATCGACCGGGTCACCGCGACCGTCGCCGGGGCTCACCCCTCCCCCACCGGCGGGAACGAACCGCTCACCGGCGCCTGGTGACAATGCGATTGGAAGGCGTGCCCCCGCCACCACTCCGCGGCGCCGTCATCGCCGAAGGCAAGGCCATGGTGTGACGTACGATGCCGGCAAGGGCAGGAAACGCACGGCTGCGCGTGCAACCGGCGTTGCGGGCGGCGACGGTCAGCACCCATCGTGCGGAGGGCGGCGCAGCGGTGGGGGCGCTGCGCCGCCGGGAGTCGCCCGTGGGTGACGTTGTTGTCGGCCCCGGGGACTGGTGAGTGGGTGTCAGTGCTGGGTGAAGTCGGAGAAGTCCGCCTCGCCAGAGGTGCCGTCACTGTGGGAACTGGTGAACACACCCACGTCCTGCGCCGCCGTCGCACCCGGGACCGTGGCGGTGGCCAGGCGCGTCCAGGTGATGCCGTCGGTCGAGTAGTAGCCGGTGAAGGTGGTACCGGCGCGGACCAACTTGAGCCAGCTGGGGTAGACGGCGGTGGCCGTTCCCTGGTTCGGTGGGGCACTGTTGGAGTCCAGGTGGCCACTGCCGGTGCTGTCCCACTGCAGGACGTATCCCTTGCCCGGGGCCTCGGCCAGGATCAGGTAGCCGGGAGACGTGCCGGGGGCGGTGATGTCGTCACGCACCATGATTCCGGCCTTCGCCCACTCGCTCGTGCGGCCTTGGGCCGCCACCTCGACCACGGTGGTGGAGCCGTCGTGTTCCGCGGCGTGCTGGTAGATCGCACTGTACTGGTCCGTGTCTCCCCACAGATCCGCGCCCGCGCCGTCGACGGCGAGCCTGCCACCCTGTGCGCCGAAGACGGCGGTTGTGTCGGAGAAGGTGTGGAACGGGGGCTTGACGGGGGCGGACAGCTCCACCGGTCTTGATGCGGTGGCCAGCCAGGTGCCGCCGGGTGCGTGACCGGAGGCGGTGCCGCTGACCGTGCTCCGGGTGATCGGCGCGGGAAGGACGGCGGGGGCGGTGACCCGGAACGTGGCCACCGCCGTGCCGCCGCGGGGTATCCGGGCGAAATAGGTGCGGCTCAGTGGAGTGACGGTCCATCGGGTCGGTGCGGCGAAGCCCAGCCGGACGTCCGCAGCGGTGCCGACGCCGTTGTTGGTCAACGTTGATGTCACCGTCGCGGAAGTTCCCGCCAACCAAGCGGGGGCGGTGGTGGTCAGCATGACGTGGGGTGGGTAGCGGCCTGGCATGCTGGTCGCCGCAACCCGATACAGCACCGTGCCATGACCGGGTACGAAGGCCTGAACAGCCCCGGCGGTGGCGGTGGTGGTGTGCGCCCACACGTCCCGCACCGTGTAACCGTTGGCCGCGGGCAGCCCAAGCGCGGACGCGATTGTGGAGATCTTGGCCGGCGCGGCGTTCTCGTTGAACAACGCCACGGCTACGCTGTGGTCGGCGAGCGGCTTGGCCAGCACGTCCAGTCCACCGGTCATGCTCACCGGCCTGCCTTGACGGCCGAGCCGGTCCTGGTCGATGGCGATGACTTCCTTGTTGCCGTAGGTCGCCAGAGTGGTGACGCTGGCATGGCGCAGATCGGTGCCGGCGATCAGCGGAGAGGCCATCTCGGCCCACAGTGAGAACTCGCTGCGATCCTCGGTGGCGGTCATGCCGTTGCCTACTTCCAGCATGTCCGGGTCGTTCCACGCTCCCGGTGAGGCCGCGTCAGCGAGCCCCACGTTCTGATGGAAGATGGACAGCATCCGCCCGTAGGTAGCGTCGATGTCGCCAGTGGTGCGCCACAAGTTGCTCACCGAGCCGCCCCAACTCGCCACGTTCTCCTGGCCCCAGTCACACAGGCTGTAGACGATCGGACGCCCGGTACGGGCCAACGCGTTCCCCATCGCCTGGTAGCGCTGACGTGCGGGTATGCCCAGGTTGTTGCAGTTGTCGTACTTGAGGTAGTCAACTCCCCAGGCGGCGAAGGAGTTGGCGTCCTGTTGCTCGTGGCCCAGGCTTCCCGGGTAGCCGGCACACGTCATGGTCCCGGCGCTTTCGTAGATACCGAGCTTCAGTCCGCGAGCGTGCACGTAATCCGCCACGCCCTTTATGCCATGCGGGAACTTCACCGGATCCGGCACCAGATCGCCCGTGGCGCTGCGGGAGCCGGCCATCCAACAGTCATCGATGTTCACGTACTGATAGCCAGCGGAGCGCAACCCACTGGACACGATCTTGTCTGCGGTCTGCTCCACGAGTTGCTCGCTGACGCTGCAGCCGAAGGCGTTCCAGTCGTTCCAGCCCATCGGCGGGGTGAGCGCCAGACCGTTGCCGAGCGCGGCGGCCGGAGGAGCGGTGATAGGAGCGGCCACAACAGGCGCCGCCCCCAGGAGGAACGCGACCACGGCGGCCCACGACTTGCGCATGGGATCTCCTGAGTCCGAGAGGAGTGCCGGAAAGTGCGGTGGATCTGATGCCTAGCGCAGTGCAGGGGAAGCGAACCAAAACCAACACAATGTGTCAATACACAACGCACGGATAGCCGATCGACAACCGGAAATCCACAAAAGCAAAAGGCTGGACCTCGTCGGCCGACAGGACCTGTGGCCCTCTCGCCCGACGAGGCGTCACCTTCCAACGGGCCAAGTCGTGGGCCTCCGTCAGCGGGTCATCCGCCGGTTGGCGCCGGGAGCGTCGCGCCCCGGTTCAGCGCGGCTGCCATATCGTGGGCAACGCACTCATCCCGGGTGAGATCGGCAGGGCGTTCCCCAGCGGCGACGTCGCCTTCGTGTCATCGGCGAGCCCGGTGCGTGCGCGGGCGGCGCGTACTGGGAGGAACCCACGCAGGCCAACCGCGACGCGATCCGCAGCATGCTTCAGCCCGCCACGACGGTGTGGCAATACACCCATGGAGCCCGGACCCGTCAACTACGCGAGCGTGCGGCTTTATCCCACGTTCCAGTAGTACTTCCGAACCCACCGGCCACCGTTGCTGGCCACCTGGGGCCGCAACGACCCGTTCTTCCTCCCCGCTGGAGCCGAGGCGTTCAAGCGTGACATCCCCGACGCCGATGTCCGGCTGCTGGACACAGGCCACTTCGCGCTTGAGACGCACGCGGATGAGATCGCCGCAGCCATCCGCGGGTTCCTCACGGCCTGACCCTCGCGGTCCGCACCAGACGCGCCTTCGCCATATCACGGCTGCGGCCTGCGCGCCGGGTGGCGTCTGCGTGTGTGCTGGAAACCGGAAGCCGACACGCGATGCCGTCCTCAAGCTCGCATCTTCCTGATTAGCCTTCAACTCAGGTCCTCACGCCAGCGGTTGTGATCATGGGTCCGGCGTTCACAACCGACCAGGACACCTTGGGCGCCATCGCCTCCGGCAGGCCGACCTGGACGGTTTACTACGCCCGCCAGGCCGAGATCCAGCCAGCCCCCCGCGTCGTCTCCCGCCCCTTCACCGACCCCGCCCCGGCAATCCAGACCTACCCGGCCGTACGCCCTGGCCCCCCATCGCGTCCGCTGACCGTGCTACTGGAGGCCTGCAACCAACAAGCCAGCTGAGGCGCTCGACCACAAGTCCCGGCGGCGCCCGGGATCTGCCACATGGGCCGCAAGCGGCCGCCCGACCAGAAACAAGTACGGACGCGGCCCTCGGCCGACGCAGATGATTTTGTCGGCACCCGCAGGACCCGCAGTCATTGAGCGGCCGTGTCAACCAGTACTCAAGCCGAAACGCGCTGCTATGCGGCGGACGCACTTTGATCGGACCCCGACTTCCCCCACGTTGCTCCGGCGGCTCGCCGACGCCGTCGACGCGGCGCGGTCACCCTGCGGCGACTGGGTTGATCGGGCCGGGAACCAAGCGCCGCCCGGCCCGCGGCAGACCCATCAACGGATACGAAAGAGCAGCGCGGATTCCGGCGAGTACGCCTCTCGGCCCCGTACTGGCACCCCACACGGTCCGATCGCGCGATGGCCGAGTCGGCGCTCCGCCAACCGCACGAAAACGCGGTCCAGGCCCTGCCGTGCTCGGCCCTCCCCGCACCCCCCACAGACCGGCCCCCACCAGGGGCTGACGGGATTGTCAGCATCGTCGGCCGATAAACGTACCAAGCCGTTTTCGCTGCTAATTGACGATAGGTGTCGGCCGCTTGAGTGGTTACACGCAACGCTGCGTAGCGCGGTTTGTGCTGCTCGGGTCTCATTGGTCCGGAGGGGAGCGGAAATCCCGCTCCCGATAACCGGAGGGATGTGATCACCGTGAACGAGGCACTGGCCATTGAGTCCGCCGACGTCTACGAGCCCCCGCTGCTGGCGGAAGCGGGCGACTACGCCGAGCTCACCCAGGGCGTCGAAGGCATTACACCGGAAGGGTGGCATGCCCACTGGGTCGGCGTCTGAATTAACGCGCCGGGTGCTGGCTTCGCCCCGCGCGAGCGAGGTGCTGGCACCCGGCCGCGACCCGCGCGGCTTGTTCTGGAGTCGCCTTCCATTTCTGTTCCGCTCCTGCCCGTCTCACCGCTCAGGACAGGCCCATGGGCTCCGCCCCCACCTGGTTCGTCGTTCTTCCGGACCGCGAGATCCATCCCGATGTCATGCGGCAACTGCGGCAGCGGGCCGCCCAGGCCGTCTCCCATCCCTCCGGGCGTCCATGGCTGGTCGGCGCCTGGTCCCCCCACGAACTGACGTTCGCCGCCGCGGGGGAGGTACGGCTCGCCGTCGCCGGGGTGTGCTCGCTCACCACCGAGGAGCTGGCCATACGGGCCAGGCGCGTGCACAGCCTGGCCGCGGTCGAGAGTGCGCTGGGTAAAGCCCATGGCAGCTTCCATGTCATCGCTTCCGTGGGCGGCCACACCTACGTGCGCGGGACGCTGTCCGGGGAGCGGCGGGTATACCTGACGGCCGTCGAGGGCGGCGTCATCTGTGCCGACCGCGCGCGCACCCTGGCCTGGCTCACCAGCGCCGAACTGGATACCGCACAACTGGCCGTGCGCCTGACAGGGTTCACCGCGCCGCATCCCTTGGCCGGTGGCGCGTTGTGGCGTGGGATCCGCAGAGTCATCCCGGGTGAGGCCCTGCACCTGGACCCTGGCGGCCAGTGGCGTACGGCCCGGTGGTGGCAGGCTCCCGAGGGCGAGCTGCCGCTCTCGGAGGCCGCCCCCGCCCTGCGGCAGGCGCTGCGCGAGGCCGTGGCGCTGCGGGTGCGGCCGGGTGAGGTGCTGGGCGCCGACCTGTCCGGAGGCATGGATTCCACTTCCCTGTGCTTTCTGGCCGCCGAGGTAGGGGCCCGCCTGGTCACCGCCACCCTGCGCTGGACGGCGCCCGGCAACGAGGATCACGCCTACGCTCAACACGCTGCCGAACTCCTGCCCGGTGCCGAGCACTTGGTGTTCCCCTCCGCCGAGTTGCCCGCCCACTTCACCGGGCTCGACGACCGCCGCGACCCCGGCGACGAGCCGTCGGCCGCCCTGCGTGACCGAGCCCAGCAGCACCATCTGGCCGAGGCGATGCGGGCGCGCGGGGCCGTCCGCCGCCTGTCAGGGCACGGTGGTGACCACGTGGTCCAGCCGCCGGACGCCTACGTGCACGGGCTGCTGCGTCGCTCCCCGCTGGTGGGGCTGCGGCACGCGGCCGGGCTGCGCGCCCGCCGCCGCTGGCAGCTGGCAGCTGTTGCACGCATGCTGCTCGACGGGCATGCGTACGGGACCTGGCTGGCCAGGACCACCGGTCAGCTGCGGGCCGCCCCGGCACGCCGTGTGATCCGAGCGCCGCAGGGGTGGGGGCTGCAGCCGCAACTGCCGCCATGGGCGAGCGACCAGGCCGTCGACCTGGTCGGCGAACTGCTGCGTGCCGCGGCCCGCAACGTCGAGCCGCTGGCCGTCGAGCGCGGTCGGCATGCCTGGATCCACCAGGCGCAGGAAGCGGGGAGGATCGCCGGGCACCTTGCGTACGGGACGGCGGCCGAGGGCCTGCCCGTGCACAGCCCGTTCTGCGACGACGCCGTGATCAACGCCTGTCTGGCGACCCTGCCCCAGGAGGCAGCGACTCCGTGGTCGTACAAGCCGCTGCTCGCCGCTGCGATGCACGGCCTGGTGCCAACTCGCGTTCTACACCGGACCACCAAGGACCACTGCGGCGTGGAGTGGCAGCACGGCCTGCGGTTGCACCGGCGCGAACTGGCCGCGTGGGCTGAGGAGTCCCGGCTGGTGGCCTCGGGCGTCGCCAACGCGGAACTGCTGCGGCGGGCCCTGCTCTCCCCCGGCCTACTCCGCGGCGGATCAGCGGAGTTGGAGTCAACGCTCGGCGCCGAGGCATGGCTGCGGGACCTTGAGGCGCATCCGGCGCCGGTCCACCTGACCCACCACGGTGCACCCCGGCCCGAGCCGGACCGAGCTGCACCGATCCGCTCCCTGCCGCCCAAGCACGACAACTCTCCTAAAGGAGCACCAAGTTGAGCCGACTACACGCCGATGTCACCGCCTGCCCGACCGACGACGGCATGGTTCTGCTGGACGAGCGCCAGGGACGCTACTGGCAGCTCAACGGCACCGGCGCCGTCGTCGTCCAAGCCCTCCTGGACGGCGCCACCCTTCAGCAGGCGGCCGATCAACTCGCCCAGACGCAGCCAGTGAGTCGAGAGCGCGCGGCCGCCGATGTCGCAGCACTGGTGGACCAGCTCAAACAGGCGAAGCTGGTGACCACCCCGTGAGCCAAGTCCTTGACACCAACGGGACAAGGCCTCGGCGGGGCCGAAGTCTCACCGCCCGCACGGCCGTTGGCGCCGCCAGACTCATCGCCAGGCTGCCACCGCGCCGCATCCGCACGGTGCTGCGCGTGGTACGCCGTGGAGCCAAGCCGGCCGACTACGCCGAGACGCTGCGGGCGCGGCAGGACGTGACGGCCATCAGCACTCTGTGCGCCGGGCGCTACTGCCTGCAGCGTTCGCTGGCCACCGCCCTGCTGTGCCGACTGGCCGGCAGCTGGCCCACGTGGTGCTCAGGGGTGCGGACATCGCCGTTCGCCGCGCACGCCTGGGTGGAGGCCGAGGGCCGCCCCGTCGGCGAGCCCGAGGACACCACCACCTACCGGACGGTGATCAGCGTGCCAGCGAGGGGACACTCCCATGGTCGCGTATCTGGCGGAACCCCATCGTGACTGCAGCACATCCATGGCTCCGGTTCAGCACGATCAACTCCGCATGCCACGTGCCTGCTTGGCCCTGCGGCGCCCCAGGCAGCCACTCCGCTGGCGCCCAGGCGGTGGCCCAGCGCCCCTTTGGCCGACGCCGCGCTGGTGACGGCTGTCGCCAGCGCGGCCGAGGACAACCTTTACTCGCGCCTCCGGCGCGCAGCGCCGGTCAGGGCCACGACCCGATCTGTCAGAAACCCTCAGCGGTCAGGTCGACTTCTGCCCGTCGAGCGTCTCGCGCAGGATGTCCGCGTGCCCGGCGTGCTGGGCGGTCTCCGCGATGACGTGCGTCACCACCCGGCGCGCGCTCCACACCGCCCCCCGCTCGTTCCAGGGCGCCTCCGGCAACGGGTGCGTCGCCGACAGGTCGGGGATACTGCTGATGATCTCCTCGCTTCGGGCGCCAACCTCCGCGTAGCGCTTGAGGATCCCGGTCAGCGTCTCGCCGGGCAGCATCTGGAAGTCGTTCTGGTGATCGATCATCCACTGCGGGAACTCGCGTGCGGTGCCGTCCGCGATGTCGGCCCAGGTGACGCCGTCGGGCAGGTCGTAGCGAAGTGCCGAAGGGCCATCGAGCACGAAGCGCATCCATCCTTCCTCAATGGACGCGACATGCTTGATCAGCCCACCCAGGCACAGCGCGCTGGCTGTCGGGCGCTCGCCGGACTGCTCGTCGCTGAGCCCGTGCACCGTGCGGGTCAGGGCGGATCGCGCGGCCGCGAGTTCTGCGAGCAGGTCGGCCCGCTCGCCGTCGAGAGTGGAGGGCGTGGTCGTGGCGTTCATAGTGATCGGGTCTTTCTGGTCGTTCTCTTTGGTGGACACGACCACGGTCCCAGCAGAAGCGGACAGGATGTGGCCGCTTCCCGAAGCAAGATGGGCATCATGCCGAAGACCTCAGCACGACTGCTGTCGCTCCTCTCCCTGCTCCAGGCGCGCCGGGACTGGCCGGGGCAGTTGCTGGCCGAGCGGTTGGAGGTCAGCGCGCGCACCGTGCGCCGAGATGTCGACCGCTTGCGCGAGCTCGGCTATCCGATCTTGACGATCAAGGGCCCCGACGGGGGCTATCGGCTGGGCGCCGGCACACAACTGCCGCCCCTGCTGTTCGACGACGACCAGGCCGTGGCCCTCTCCGTCGCGCTTCAGACCGCCGCCACCACAGGCGCCGGCATCGAGGAAGCCGCGGCGCGTGCGTTGAGCACCATCCGGCAGGTCATGCCCACGCGGCTACGCCATCGCGTCGACGCCCTCCAGGTCACCGCCGTCGAACGCCCGGGAACCCGGCCGCATCCGCAGGTCGACCCCCAAGTGCTCGTGACGCTCAGCTCGGCCGTACGCGACCACGAAGTGCTGCGCTTCGACTACACCCCCGCGTCCCCGTCGGAAGCCGCCGACGCCGACCCCGCCGCAATCCCGCCGCGCCAGGTGCAGCCACACCACCTCGTCCACTGGGGCGGGCGCTGGTACCTCGTCGCCTGGGACCTGCAGCGCGGCGACTGGCGCACCTTCCGCGTCGACCGCATCAGCCCGCGCACTCCCACCGGGCCTCGATTCACCCCGCGCGAACTGCCCGGAGGTGAGGTGGCCGACTTCGTGGTCGGCAGGTTTCAGGGCTCCGGCGGCTGGCCCTGCCGAGGCGAGGTGGTTCTCGGCCTGCCCGCCCATGTCGTGTCCACCTACAGTCACGACGGAGTCGTCGAAGAGCTCGGCCCGGACCAGTGCCGCCTCATTCTGGGCGCGTGGTCATGGCCCGCACTGGCCGCCATTATCGGCAAGTTCGACGCCGACATTCAGGTCATCGGGCCCACCAAGCTCAAGGACGCCTTCGCCCACCTGGCCCGCCGCTACGCCAAAGCCGCGACTACCGACCCCACCTGGGCACACCCAAGCCAGTGAGCCAGGAAACGTACGCCAACTCCGTTGGTTTCACAGGGAATTGGCAGTGACCCTCATGTGATCCATCGGGTCATATACCGCTTGGGCGGTCACGATCCGGAGTCGGCCCCGCCCCACCGGCTTCCCCCTGTGATCGTAACCACATCCCCTTCCTGTCACGGTCGCCGCTCGGGTGGTGTCCTCAAGGTGTGAACGCCGCTGAAAACCGTGCAAGCGAAGGGAACACCATCATGAAGGCCATCATCGTGTGCGCCTCCGCGTCCCATGGCAACACGAAGAGGATCGCCGAAGTCATGGGCCAGGTCCTGGAGGCCGTTGTTGTCGACCCTGAGCAGGTCGACATGGCGGAGCTCTCCACCTACGACCTCGTGGGATTCGGCTCGGGAATCTTCATGACGAAGTTCCACCCGCGGCTGCGCCAGTTCGTCCGGTCGCTCCCGAAGGGGGAACGACGCAGGGCGTTTGTTTTCGCCACCAGCGGACTACCCGAACCGCCGTTCCGGCCCTTCGCCCGCCCCCTTGTGCGGCTCCTCAAGCAGAAGGGCTTCGAGGTGGCTGACACCTTCTCGTGTCGCGGATTCGACACCTGGCTCCCGTTCAGGCTTGTCGGCGGTATCAACAAGGGACGGCCCAACGCCGCCGATCTGGAGGCGGCGCGCACGTTTGCCGAAGAGCTACGAGCTCGGACCGGTGTGGCGTCCTGACCGGTCTTGCGGAGTCACCGCGTGATCCTCGGCCGTCGTACCCCCTGGACGTCAATTCCGGGGTCGTCAGCGGTGCCGCCCTTGTGGCGGCCGTATGGGGGCGGGAATACGGGCAGATGGTTTAAGGTTCAACCTTACACGTCAGCTTCGACGCCCGCCCGAGGAGGATGCAATGCCCGCCGTGACCGTAGAGAACACACTGTTGCTGCCACGCGTCCCGGAACCGACCCCGCAAGCGGCTGCGCAGCGCGCCGTGCGCTCGGTGACGAGTGCGCCGCAGGGCTTCGAGGGCGAGGGATTCCCCGTATACCGTGCCTTCGCGGGGGTGCTGCTGCGCGATCTCGACCCGTTCGTCCACATGGACCAGATGGGTGAGGTCGAGTACGCGCCCGGCGAGCCCAAGGGCACCGCCTGGCACCCGCACCGCGGCTTCGAGACCGTCACATACATGATCGACGGCCTGATGGAACACCAGGACTCGCATGGCGGCGGAGGCACGATCACCGACGGCGCGACCCAGTGGATGACCGCGGGCAGCGGCATCCTGCACATCGAGACTCCGCCCCAGGCCCTGGTCGCCTCCGGAGGCCTGTTCCACGGCATCCAGCTGTGGGTCAACCTGCCACGCGCCAACAAGGGCAACCCCCCGCGGTACCAGAGCATCGAGGGCCAGCAGGCGGTGCTGCTCTCCTCGCCGGACGGCGGCGCGCTGGTGCGCGTCATCGCCGGCGACGTGGCCGGGCACCACGGGCCGGGTGCCACCTTCACGCCGATCACCATGATCCACGCCACGCTCAACCCCGGCGCCCGCCTGGTGCTGCCCTGGCGGCCCGACTTCAACGCGCTGGTGTACGCGCTGTCCGGACGCGGCGCGGTCGGAGCCGAGCAGCGCCCGCTGGACGCCCACCAGCTGGCCGTCCTCGGGCCGGGCGCCGCCCTGACCGTGGCCGCCACCGGCCAGCCGGACAACCGGACGCCCAACCTCGACGTACTGGTCCTCGGCGGTCGGCCGATCCGTGAACCCGTCGCACACTTCGGGCCGTTCGTCATGAACACCAAAGCCGAGGTCATCCAGGCGTTCGAGGACTACCAGAGCGGCAGGCTCGGGGTCATCCCCGCCGAGCGCGTTCCCCACACGGCACCTGGCGAGGAGCTCAGTTGACCGACACCACGTACCCGTACCCGCAGGAGAGCACGGCCCAGCGCTGGGCCCGCGCGGGCCTGTTCTTCGAGGCCAAGGACTATGCCGAGGCCGCCCGGCTGCTCGTCGGCATAGTCGAGGCGGTCCCCGAGCAGGTCGCGCCGCGCCTGCTGCTGGCTCGCGCCTACTACCACTCCGCGCAGCTGCGGAAGGCCGAGGAGCAGCTACGCGAAGTCATCGCCAGGGACCCTGTCGAGAGTTACGCCCACCTGATGTTGGGGCGCACCCTGCAGCGCCAGGGGCGACCGGACGAGGCCACTCCCTGGCTACGCGTCGCCGCCGCGCTCGCTGGAGAGTTGGCGGTCGAACACTGACGACCCGCGCCGAGGACCCCGTCCATGCCGGACCGCCAGGCGTTACACGGCGGTTGACGGTCAGGGCCGGTCGTAAGTGAAGGGCGTTTCGGCGCCCGCCCTCCGGCAGCAGCCGTGATCACCGGTTACCACACGGAGATCAACCTGCCTGCTCTCAACCGGCACGTGCAGGCGCTGCTGCACGTCCACGTCCGGCCGCTCAGCCGCGAGGTCATTGAAGGGTTCAAGCAGTATGTGGCCGCACTGCCCGAAGTCCTGTCGGTGTTCGTCGTGGCCGGCGGAGACGACTTCCTCGTCCATGTGGCCGTGCCCAGCGTCGAGGCCCCGCACGCCTTCCTCATGGACAAGTTCAGCAAGCGCCGGGAGATCGTGGGCTTCCGCAGCTCGATCATCTACCAGCACGCCCGCAACCAGGTCGTCACGTCCCTACCCGCTTGACGACCTCGGGGTCGGCCGCTGACGCCACCCGTGCTGCCACCCAACTCAGCAGCACAGCGTGGGGCGATGCCGCAACTGGCTTGGTGCGTCTGGCTGCAGTTCGCCAAGGTGTCTGTCCAGTGGGAACTCACGTTGCTCGGCCAGCGTGGCTTCGCAGTCGACCTGCGCGACGGCCACCGTGCCATGAGGGACGTACGCTCGCTTGTCGAAGGCGCGAGGCTACGGCGCGAAACCCTTGAAGCCATTGGGCTTTCGCGCCACCTCAATGCGTCGCCTCTGCGCGGCCCCGCCGCCTGGCGTCTCCTCCGGCCCCGCCGCTTGGCGTCCCTCGTCCTCCGGCTCCGCCGTCCCCAAGGCTGATCACTTGTCAGAAACTGCCGGTCGGCCGAGATTGCCGCGGAGGAGTTCGCGGGGTGAGGGGCCGCCCCGGAAGCACCACAGCGCGATGACCGGATCACAGATGGCGCAGCTGAGTGAGGAGTTGTGATCGAAGGTGAGAATGGGATGGCCCTTGAGATAGTGGACGATGTCCCATGCGGTGTGGAGCAGCCAGCCGATGCCGACGAAGGTCCATGACTCCAGACCGCGGTAGGCGACGTAGGTGGCTACGGCGGTGAACGCCAACTCCCAGCCGCCCAGGCCGCCGCCACTGAGGTAGGCGGCTCCCGCACCGGCCACCATGATCGCGTTGAAGCGTCGGCGGTGCGGTTCGCGGATGAGGGACATCACCAGCGCGTAGAGGATGCCGACGCCGATGGGCGTGACGTACTGCATGCGTGAGCCTTCCGTGGAGTGTGGTGTAACCGTCGGCCGCGTCGCGCGGCCGACTCGGCTCACAACGGTATGACCGGCCCCGCCCACCCCCCAGCGGCATTATCGACAGGCTCCAACGGGTTGTCGCCATTGGGAGGTTGCGCGTCGGATCGGCGACGCTCAGGCAACCACCCCCGGCCCAGCCCCGGGCACGTCGATGAGGCGGCTGTTGGGCGGTGCGCGCTCACCCGCCTTCGACGCGCCACAGCCAAGGCCCGCAACACCACGCCCAGCACTGGCGGGTTTTGCCAGCCGTGGCATCTGAGCCGCTGTGTAGGGTTGCCCAGTAAAACGCGGTCAGTTGGTGGCCCTCGCCATCCCGCTGGGCGACGGGGGCACGGTGCCTGTGGCGTCCTCGACGTGATGGGAGTGGCAGTGAACAGCCAGAGTGTGGATGAGCAAGGGCTGGATCGGCTTCGGGCCGCGTTGACGGCGCGCTCCGCGATAAAGAGCTGGTCCGAGGGAAGGGAGCTCATCGAGCTCCTCCGGGCAGCCCATCACGCGGGATGGCTCGACCGTCTACACCGCGAGACCACCGCCGACGAACTGGCCACCGCGACCGGTGTCTCAGTCGAGCAGGTCTCCAACGTGCTGGCAGTGCTCACTTCGGCTGGTGTGGTGCAGACAAGGAGCACCAGGTTTCAGCTGAGCCCGACGTTCGATGCCCTTGTCGTTGGCGCCTCCGGTGTCGATATGTCCACCGTGCTCGGCGCCGTGGACCTGACGCGTGGCCAGTTGGAGCAGGCGGTGCAGCCGCCCGGTCGCACGCGTGGTCTCGATGGTGCGCAGGCGCTGGCGCTCGCCCGCGACTGGGGAGTTCGGACCACGCCCGGCGCCCGGCAGTTGTACGGGACGCTCTATCAGGCACTCCCCGAGTATCGGGATCGACTCGAACGAGGCGGTCCGCTGCTCGACGTTGGCAGCGGTGTAGGCGGCGCGCTGCTCACGACGCTCACCTTGTTCGAAGAATTGCGGGCGGTTGGCGTCGAGGTCGTCCCGGAGGTCGCCACCGAACTCCGGCGCCGCGCACAGGAAGCGGGCGTCGACGAACGCGTGGAGCTTCGGGCCATCGATGCGCGCACCTTGCGTGACGAGGCGACCTTCACGGTTTCCTACTGGGCTCAGGCTTTCTTCTCCGCCAGCGCTCGTGCGGAAACCCTTACCGCGATCTTCCGCGCCTTGCGCCCCGACGGTCTACTGCTTATGCAGGAGCTCTTCCCGCCGTCGGCCACGCAGGACCAGCCCACCGTTCGCGGTCAACTCGATCAGCTCTTCTACCGGCAGCAGGATGTCGCCTACGGGCTCTCCGCTGAAGCTCTCGCCGCGGAAGCAAGTGCGGCTGGGTTCCAGGACGCCCAGATCATCGACAGCCCGCTGGGACGACTCGTCATCATGCGCAAACCGGCGGTTGACCAACTCCAGGGCCTGTCCGGTGGGTCATGAGTGAAGCCACGACACTCCACGGCCGAACAGCACGACTATCTACTCATCTGACCTATTTGCACTGCGGATAGCTGGTCTTTCGATGGGCAGCCTGGTGACATGACGAGCCTCCGTAGAGCCGGGCTGGCGGATGGTGCCGGTGTGCCAGTCGGCTGGCGCCACCAAGTGCGCCCCGGCTCGCGCACCCTCTTCTGCCAGTACACGTGGCGGGGTTGCGACGGGCTCGTGTGCTCTCAGCCGTACTTCCAGCAGTGGCCTGCGGGAGCTGCTGACCCGTCGAGGGAAGAGAGATCATGAGGTCGCAAAGGGCACTGTGCCGGTTCCGTAAATCCGTCCTGGCAATCGCCTCGGCGCTCACGCTGCTGGCGGTACTGCCCGGCAGCGCACAGGCCGCGTCCGGCACCTACACCTACGTCACACCGTCCGGGCAGAGCATCCAAGGCCAGGACCCGTCCAGCGACACGTGCGTCCCGCTCACCGGGGGTGCGGTGAAGTTCTCCAACGACACCACCGATACCGCCTTCCTGTACGCCAGCGGATCATGCGGCGGAGGATGGGGCGACCTCGTCGGTACCGGCGCCACATGGGACGCGCCCACGGGCGCCCAGGCCCTGGCCGTCAGGTTCGGCTCCGCGTAATCCTGCCCGCTTGCCAGGGAAGACCTTTAGAGCGTGTTCGTAGTTCGGATCTTCAGGCGGGTTGAAGGCTGCGGATCCACAGGATCGCTCCGCGCAGGTGGAGTCCGGCGAGGTAGCTTTCGGGCGTCTTGTCGTAGCGGGTGGCCAGCCCGCG
>NZ_JARJBC010000023.1:0-126924 GCF_029269905.1 Streptomyces silvisoli
CTTTCAGCGCCGATGGTACTGCAGGGGGGACCCTGTGGGAGAGTAGGACACCGCCGAACAAATTGTGATAGCCGTTCCCCCGGGGCCTTGACTGGCCCCGGGGGAACGGCTTTTTTGCGTTGTCCCGTTAGAGTGGTGCGATGCGGTACGAACTTGTCATCTTCGACAACGACGGCGTCCTGGTCGACAGCGAGCCGATTTCCAATCGGATCCTCGCCGACTACCTGACCGAGCTCGGGCATCCCACGACCTACGAGGACTCGATCCGGGACTACATGGGCGCCGCCGTGCACCGCATCCATGACCTGGTGATGGAGCGGTCCGGGCAGACGCTGCCCGCGGGCTTCAACGAGACCTTTCACACCAGGGTCTTCGACGCCTTCCGCAGCAACCTGCAACCGGTGGCCGGGACCAGCGCCGTACTGGACGGGCTGGTGGAGCGTGGGATTCCGTACTGTGTCGCCTCGTCGGGGAGCCATGAGCGGATCCGGGTGGCGCTTCGGACGACCGGGCTCTACTCGTACTTCGGGGAGGAGCGGATCTTCAGCGCGCAGGACGTCGGCCGTGGCAAGCCCGAGCCGGACCTCTTCCTGTACGCGGCGAAGTCGATGGGCGTATCTCCCGAGCGCTGTGCCGTGGTCGAGGACAGTCCGCTGGGAGTTCAGGCCGCGGTGTCGGCCGGGATGGATGTGTACGGGTTCGCGGCGATGACCGCGCCCGCCAAACTGGCCGGAGCCAAGGCCCTGTTCACCGACATGTCGGAGCTTTCGCGGCTACTGGGCTGAACGCCACGGCAAAAGAGCCAAGGGGTCGCGTCCAGGGGATACCCATCAGTAGTCCCGGGCCCTACGCTCCACCCCCATGGACGCACGCTTGCGGCACGGCCGGGCCTCGCTCGCCGTCAGCTTCTTCGTGCAGGGGGTGGTCTTCGCACTTCTGGTGACCAGGATCCCTGCTCTGCAGGATCGTTACGGCATCTCGAACGCCCTGTTGCCGGTCTTCCTCGCCGCGGTTCCGATCCTGGCCGGTGTCGGAAGCGTGTGCACCGAGCAGCTGGTCAAACGGGTGCGCCCGACCGTGTTGCTGCGCTGCGTCCAGCCGGCGGTCTGCCTCGCGTTGGTCGGGGCGGGATCGGGGAGTGCGCTGTGGCAGTGCGCGGTCGCCCTGGCGTTGTTCGGGATCACGGTCGGCGGCCTGGACGCCTCCATGAACATGCTGGGGGTCAGCCTTCAGCACGCGTACGGGCGCAGCATCATGCTCGGCTTCCATGCCGCGTACAGCCTGGGCGGCATAGCCGGAGCATCGCTTGCCTGGGTAGGAGCGCATTGGCATCTGTCGCTTGCCGCGCTATACGGACCGACGGCCGTCGTATTGATACCGGTGGCCGTCGTGGCCGGTCGGTGGTTCGTGGACCAGGAACTGGGCGGCGCCGCAGGGGGAGTTGGGGAGGGTGCGGGCGGCTCGATCGGGTTCCGGTTGCTGCTGCCGTTCTGTCTGGTGATGGCGTTCGCGTATATAGGGGACTCGACGGTCTCCAACTGGAGTGCCAAGTACCTCCAGGACACTCTGCACAGTTCCGAGCAGCTGGCCACCGTTCCCTACAACGTATATATGGTGACGACCCTGCTCGGTAGGGCCGTTGGTGACCTGGGGGTACGGAGGTTCGGCGCCGTCGCGGTCGTACGGTTCGGGGCGCTGGTCGCGGCGGGCGGGTTCGTGGTGGTGGCCACCGCGTCCGGGCCGTGGGTCGGGATGGTGGGCTTCACCGTCCTTGGTCTCGGGCTGTGTGTGATCGTGCCGCAGACTTTCGCCGCCGCCGGACGGCATGCGTATGAGCGGCATGGTGCGAGTGTTTCCGATGCCGCGATCGCCAGACTCAATGTCTTCAACTACGTGGGTTTCCTGGTGGGTTCGCCGCTGGTGGGGGCTATCGGCGACGCATGGAACTACCGGGGGGCGATGCTGGTGCCGATGGTGCTGGTTCTCGCGACACTGCTGTATGCCCGCTCGTTCGCGGGGAAACCGGACCGATACGGTGTGGGGCATGAGCGGGCGCGGGCAGTTGATGTGGGATGACGCGGTAACCGGATACAACTTCGGGACCGGCCATCCCATGGACCCCGTGCGGCTCGCGTTGACCAGGTCGCTGGTGGAGGCGTTCGGGTTGACCAAGGGCATGCGGGTGGTCGCGGCCCCAGCCGCGGGCGAGTCGACGTTGCGGCTGGTGCACCGGCCGGACTACATCGAGGCGGTCCGCCGGGCCTCGGCCGACCCACGCGGCGCGGATGTCGAGTACGGGCTGGGCACCGCGGACGACCCGGCGTTCGCCGGGATGCACGAGGTGTCCGCGCTGATCGCGGGCCAGTCGGTGGGCGCGGCGGAGGCGGTCTGGCGGGGCAACGCCGATCACGCGGTGAACTTCGCGGGCGGGCTGCACCACGCCATGCCCGGTTCGGCGTCGGGGTTCTGCGTCTACAACGACGCGGCGCTGGCGGTGGCCCGGCTGCTGGAGTTGGGTGCCGAGAGGGTCGCGTACGTGGATGTGGACGTGCACCACGGGGACGGAGTGCAGGCGGCGTTCTGGGATGACCCGCGGGTGCTGACGGTCTCGCTGCACGAGCATCCGCGCACCCTCTTCCCGCAGACCGGCTTCCCCGAGGAGACCGGTGGCGAGGGCGCCGAGGGCAGCGCGGTGAACGTCGCGCTGCCGGCCGGTACCGGGGATGAGGGGTGGCTGCGGGCGTTCCACGCGGTGGTGCCGGAGCTGCTGGCGGCGTTCCGGCCGCAGGTGTTGGTCACCCAGCACGGCGCGGACACGCATTTCGAGGACCCGCTGGCGCATCTGGCGGTGAGCCTGGACGCACAGCGGATGGTGGCCGAGGCCTGCCATGAGCTTGCGCACCGGCACGCCGACGGGCGGTGGGTGGCGCTGGGCGGCGGGGGCTATGCCGTGGTCGAGGTCGTGCCGCGGTCGTGGACGCACCTGGTGGCGCTGGTTGCGGGCGCGCCGATCCCGCCGGAGGCGCTCACTCCCGAGGATTGGCGGCACGAGGTCTACCGGCTGACCAGGCAGGGCGCCCCGATGCGGATGACGGACGGGCGGCAGCCGGTGTGGCGGGGGTTCGACGAGGGTGGTTACGACCCGGCGGACCGGCTGGACCAGGCGGTGCTGGCGACCCGGCGGGCGGTGTTCCCGCTGCACGGGCTGCTGCCGTAGCGGCCCGGCCGGGGCGCATGCGCGGTCCCGTACCGCATATCAGCCCATGTCGGGGGGATTTACCGGCACGTCGGTGTGCCGGGTGGGGCGACGGGCCACCATCGAGGGCGTGTTGAGTGTCGAGGCGCTGCGTGCGCACCTGGTGGCGGCTGGGCTGGCCGGTACGGTGGCGACGTCGCGGGAGAAGAGTCTGCGCAGTTACCAGCTGTTCGCGCAGCGTGATCCGAGATTCCTCATCGGGCTTGATCCCGTGGGGAGTTGGACGCCGGACGAGTTGCTGCGGCTGATGGCGGACCGGTGCGGAGTCTCGCCGGATCCTGGCCACAGGTCAGGACGGGAGGTGATCGATCCGGACCGCACGCTCGCCGCGCTGGACGCCCTCGCGGACCGGCTCGCCAGGGCGGCCCGGGCGCGGGCCCCGGTGTTGCTGGGGACCGGTCATCCACGTCAACTCCTCGATTTCTACGCCGGGTTGGCGGCCGGACTTTCGGCGGCGGGATGTCCTGTGCTCACCCCCGCGTATGGTCGATGTATCGACATCTCGACCCAGTTTGGACTACGTACCCACACCCTCGACTACGTACACGGGGTCGCGGTGGTGCGTCCGGCGGGCGGGGATCACAGTGGGGGCGCGTCGGCCGCGCACTGCCACTCGCCACTGCCGGTTCGTGCCGCCCTGGCGGCCGCGGTGGCGGGGGACGGGCCGCTGCCGTCGCTCGTGGTCGGGGACCATGGTTGGGTCTGCGGGGCAGGTCAGCTGGGTATCGAGGCAGTGGGGCTGGCAGATGTGAATGATCCGGCGCTGTTCGTCGGGGAGCGCGAAGGGCGGGTGTCGGTCGTGGTTCCGGTTGATGACGCTGCGCGGTCTGGCTACTACCGGCCGCTAACTCGCTATGTACTCAAACGGGCCTGTCTGTCACAGTAGGCAACCGAACGGTACTCCTCTTCCCCACTTGCCTCACCCGCACCTAATCTGGTGGTGAGTGCACGTGCGTGTAGGAGTCGTCGGAGGGGAAGCCGACGGCCATCATGTGCGGAAGGTCCAGGTGTTGTCATGGCCGCTGACCAGAGGCCTTTGAACGAGGTCGTGTTCCTGACCGTGGCTGAGGTGGCTACGGTGATGCGAGTCTCCAAGATGACCGTGTACCGGCTGGTGCACAGCGGTCATCTGCCAGCGATCCGGGTGGGCAGGTCATTCCGGGTCCCAGAACAGGCCGTCCACGACTACCTCAGGGAGTCTTTCGTAGGGGTGGAGTCGGCCTAGCCGACGCCACGGATCAACTCGGGCGCAACCCGGATTACGCCCGCCGCTATTTGGCGGGTAGTCTTGGCCGACGTAGGTCGTGTGGGCTCGGACGCCCCGCACCGAGTGATTCCAATCATGAGCGAGGGTAGTCGTGGGCTCTGTCATCAAGAAGCGCCGCAAGCGCATGGCCAAGAAGAAGCACCGCAAGCTGCTCAAGCGCACGCGAGTGCAGCGCCGTAACAAGAAGTAGGCGGGCCTCGCGTTCGCTTCGCTGCCCTTCGGCCGCCGCCAGTACGGCGGCCGGAGGGCAGCGGCATATCCGGCGGCGGTGGCATATCCGAGTGGCACCTGTATGGGTTCCCGGCAGAACGCCCGGGAGCGCTGAACGGCCATCACATGATCGCCGGAGATGGCCGGACTTCGACACCTGACGGTGTGGGCGCCGTCACTTCCCGCATTCTCCGGTCATCACAGCGCAATATCGAACCGATACGGTGGCCAGAACAGCCGGGTGAGAAGGGAAGGCTTCGATCTTGGGCAAGGTCGTGCTCGTCACGGGAGTGGCTCGTCGCCTCGGTGGTCGGTTCGTCCGGCGCGTTCAGCGGGAACCGGGTATCGACCGGGTGATCGGTGTGGACGCGGTACCACCCGGACATTCGCTGGGCGACGCGGACTTCGTACGGGCCGACATCAGGCACCCGATGATCGCCAAGGTGCTCGCGGAACACGATGTGGACACCGTGGTGCACATGGACGTCAACGGCACGCCGCTCGGCCGCTCGCGCGGCCGGGGCAGCCGTTCGGCGGTCAAGGAATCCAATGTGATCGGCACGATGCAGTTGCTCGGCGCGTGCCAGAAGGCGCCTTCGGTGCGGCGCCTGGTCGTGAAGTCCACGACCAATGTGTACGGTTCCGCGCCGCGGGATCCCGCCGTTTTCACCGAGACCATGCCGGCCAAGTCGTTGCCCAGCGGTGGCTTCGCGAAGGACGCGGTCGAGGTCGAGGGGTATGTGCGGGGCTTTGCCCGGCGCCGTCCCGATGTGGCGGTCGCGGTGCTGCGGTTCGCCAATATCCTCGGGCCGGGCGCGGACTCGCCGCTCGCCGAGTATTTCTCGCTTCCGGTACTGCCGACGGTTTTCGGCTATGACCCGCGGCTGCAGTTCGTGCACGAGGACGATGTCATCGGGGTGCTGCTGGTGGCGTCCCAGGAGCCCGGTCGCGGCACGCTCAACTCCGGCACGTTCAACATCGCGGGCGACGGTGTGCTGCTGCTGTCGCAGACCGCCCGGCGGCTTGGCAAGCCGACCGTGCCGGTACTGCTGCCGACGGTGACCTGGGTGGGTTCCGCGCTACGCGGGCTGGGGGTCAGCGACTTCTCGCCCGAGCAGATCCGGCTACTCACCCATGGCCGAGTGGTGGACACCACACAAATGCGTGAGACGCTCGGATTCACCCCGAAATTCACCACCGCCGGTACGTTCCGCGATTTCGCGGCCAGCCGCGGTCCCGGGCTGCTGCCGCCGGAGCGGCTCGCCCGCGCGGTAGACCGGGCCGCCGCGGTGCTGCCCGCCGGGACGCCCCGATGAACGGTCCCCGCCCGAGCGCCGGTCGCGACGCCAACACCCCTGAGCCCCACGAGCCTACGAGGAGGAGCGGATCCATGGCGGACGCCAAGGTCATCCCGTTCGACGAGGACACGCGTGCGCGTCGGGGGGCGCGGGCTTCCGATCCGGCAGGGGAGCGGGGTGGCTCCGGCGAGGGCGGTGGTGGGCGACGGGCGGCGAGGAGTCCCGGTTCGCGGCGGAAGGGCAAGCCGGGGCTGGCGGCGGTTGCGCCGGAGGGCGACGAGGTGCGTCGGGGGAAGCGGCCGGTGGTCGTCGAGGCGGCCGAGCAGGAGCCACGGGAGGTTCCGGTGCCGGAGGACGCGGACGCGCGGAGCGGTGCCGCCGGTGAACTGCCCGCTCCGCTCGGCGCGTTGACGGACGCGCTCGGCGGGGCCGCGGACCGGTTGCTCGGCGGCCGTTGGGACCGTCGGGTGGCGGGCGGACTGGCGTTCCTGCGGCGCAGGATCACCGGCGACTACGAGGTCGACGAGTTCGGGTACGACGAGGAACTCACCGACCAGGTGCTGATGTCGTTGCTGCGGCCGTTGTTCGACTCGTACTTCCGGGTCGAGGTCAAGGGCGTGGAGAACATCCCGGCCGAGGGCGGGGCGCTGGTGGTGGCCAACCACTCCGGTACGTTGCCGCTTGACGCGTTGATGGCCCAGGTCGCGGTCCATGACCACCATCCGGCCGGGCGGCACCTGCGGTTGCTCGCGGCGGACCTGGTGTTCGTGCTGCCGGTGGTCAATGAGCTGGCGCGCAAGGCGGGCCATACGCTGGCCTGCACCGAGGACGCCCAACTGCTCTTGGAGCGGGGCGAGATCGTCGGGGTGATGCCGGAGGGCTTCAAGGGGCTGGGTAAACCGTTCTCGGACCGGTACAAGTTGCAGCGGTTCGGCCGTGGTGGGTTCGTGTCGACGGCGCTGCGCACCGGGGCGCCGATCGTGCCGTGCTCGATCGTCGGGGCGGAGGAGATCTACCCGATGGTCGGCAACGCGAAGGTGCTGGCGCGGCTGTTGGGTTTTCCGTACTTCCCGCTGACGCCCACGTTTCCGTGGCTGGGGCCGTTGGGGATGGTGCCGCTGCCGACGAAGTGGACGATTCAGTTCGGCGAGCCGATCGCCACGGACGGGTACGCGCCGGAGGCGGCGGATGATCCGATGCTGGTTTTCAATCTGACGGATCAGGTGCGGGAAACGATTCAGCACACGCTGTACAAGTTGTTGGTGCAGCGCCGCTCGGTCTTCTTCTGACCTCGCGGCCCCTGCGCCTTTCCTTTGAGGACAGGCCTTTGCAGTTGTCCGCCTGCCGGCCGTGTCGCGTCCCTGGACGCTCCGGGACGGGACTGGTCCTGGGGGCCCGCTGGTAGGGCTTTGTGTCCGCCTCCCCCTGGGGGAGCCGGACACAAAGCCCTACCAGTGTTTCTACTTGCTGGTGTCGGTGCCGTTCAGGCCCAAGCCGGGCAGGCCGGGGAGGCCTGGGAGCAGGGGCTGGGGGCTGGCTTCCGGTTGAGGCTTGTCCGAGCCCGTGCTGCCGCCGACTGGCGAGGGCTGGCCCTGGGGCGAGGTCAGCAGGCCGGGGCCGCCCAACAGCCCCTGGTTGCCCGGGGAGTCGGAGCTGGACGGGGGCGTGTTGCCCTTGGCGCCGGCGCTGTCGTCGGACTGGGGTGCCGAGCCGGAAGTGGGCGTCGACTCCTGGTGCAGGGAGTCGTGGTGGGCGCCCGCCGCGGGCTTACCGGTGCGCCGGTCCCTGGCGGTGCCGTTGGGCGCGGACGGCAGCAGGTGCTGCAGCGGCGCGACTTCCTGGTCTATGGCGTCGAAGACCGAGCTGACCTGTGTACCGACCCGGTGCAGCTGCGGTGGGAGCTTGTCGCGCAGCTGGCTCCACATCGTCCGGTGCGCCTGGGAGAACGCGTTGAGCGTCTCGATGGGCGCGAGTGAACCGTCCCGCTGGTAGGCGCCGCTGAGCAGGTCGTGCCCCTGTGACACCTCGTTGTGCATACCGGCGAGCGCGTTGCCGACCTCGCGCACCGACTCCGCGTCCAGTGGACCGGAACGACCGCGCTCCAGGAGGCGACGGGCCTCCTGCATCCGCGTCGAGGCCATGTCCAGCAGCACCTTGCCACGGGCGGCGTCATCGCCGGTCATCCCGAGCCGCAGGTCCTCCATGCCGCGCTTGAGCCCGTACAGCGTGTCGCCGGGCAGCGCGTCGGTGCTCGCGGCGGCGATACCGCTGAACGCCCCCGCCGCGACCCCCACGGTCAGCCCGCCCGCGGCGAGCCGCCGGGACCAGCGTGAACGGGGCCGTAGCCGCCGCAGGTTGACCGGCTGACCGGCCGAGCTGCCCGACGCCCGCTGCTCGGGCACCCGGCCCGAGGTGTCCAGGGAGCCGTCGGCCAGGGCGGCCTCCATGGCCGCGATGAGCTGTGCCCGCTGGACCATCTTGACCTCGGGGTCCAGCTCCGGTCTGGGTACGTCGGCGAGCGCCTCCGCCATGGCAAGCAGCCGACCCTGTTGCGGATCGGCGTGCCGGTCCGCGGCGTGGGCCGCGCGTTCCGGTGTGGCTTCACGGGTGTCCGCCGACTCCAGGGCCTGGGCGAAGGCGTTCGCCCGCCGGTGCGCCGTTGCTTGTCCGATCACGGGCGGCACCTCCTCTCGTCATCACCTTCGACTCCCCGAAGTGGCCGAAGGGTTGCGCAACTTGAGCACATCCACCCGATCGAGTGATCGGGGAACGTTCGTGCGCGACCGTGGGGGGTCTGCATCCCTTGCAACGAGCGCCGCGCCAGCCGGGTTACGCGGCGCCGGTCGCCCGCCCCGCCGGGTCAGCCGACGGCGCCGCGTCCGCGCCGGGGAGCAGTGGTCACCGTGCGTCGTCCGGCAGCAGCCGGGCGAGTGTGCGTACCGCGCGGTACTGGAGTGTCTTGATGGCGCCCTCGTTCTTGCCCATGATCCGGGCGGTCTCGGCGACCGAGAGGCCCTGGAGGAAGCGGAGCGTCACGCACTCCTGCTGCTGCGGGTTGAGCTTGCGCACCGCCTGCAACAGGGCCTCGTTGGAGAGCGATTCGAGGACGGAGTCCTCGGGGCTGCGCTCCACCTCGTTGGCGTCGAGCATCTCCCCGGTGGTCACTTCCAGTCGGAAACGGCTCGACTTGAAGTGGTCCGCGACCAGGTTGCGGGCGATCGTGACCAGCCAGGCGCCGAAGTCGCGGCCCTGCCAGGTGAACGTGCCGATCCGGCGCAGCGCCCGCAGGAAGGTCTCGCTGGTGAGGTCCTCGGCGGTGGCCTTACCGCCCACCCGGTAGTAGATGTACCGGTAGACGGTGTCCGAGTAGTGGTCGTACAGCCGCCCGAAGGCCTCGGTCTCGCCCGCCTGGGCGCGCTCGACCAGTTCCATCATGCGCAGGCTGTCGCTGTCGGCGGGGGGGCGCCGGGACGAGGCGCCGGTGCCCGTGCCGACGGTGCGGGTGCCGTTGCGTTGGGCGGGGTTGCCGGTGTGGCGGGGGGTTCGTCTGCCGGCCAGCGGACCGGAGGCCACGGGGGTTCCGCCGACCGCCGTGGCGTAGACGGGTACGTGCGTGGGTACGGGGACGGCGTACGCGGGGACGGCGTACGCGGGGAGGACCAGGCGCAGGCGGTGGGCCACCTGTGCGCGCAGCGCGGCCAGGCCTGAGGCGTCAACCCCGACGAGTGGGTACACGGGACTCCCAGAGGCAGAACTTCCATCACGTGCAGTACGGGACCGTTCACCCGTCGTAGGGACGCGTGGGTACCGGTGTGCGTCTGAGGAGAATAACGCTTCGTGCAGACGACGCTACACCGAGTTGCTGAATTCGTCGGTTCCGCCCACTCCGTAACCAATTGATGATCGATCAAATATCGAACCAGATGGGGAAGTTGACCGATTTCTTTCGTCGATTGTGCGCTTGGAGGGCGTGTTGTGGCTTGGCGTCAGTTGTGCGACTGACGGGAGCCTGGAGGGGGTAAGAAGAGGGGAATGCCTGCCCGTAGTTGGTTTACGGTGATCAGGGCGACAGATGGCGACGCTCAGTGACGACCGGCGCCTTGTCGGCAGGCCGGAGTGCCCCGGGGCGTACCCGGGGTGGGAGTTCAGCGACGGCGCCGGTGCATGGCGACCGCTGCCGCCGCGCCGCCCGCCACCGCGCCGATGCCCGCCGCCGCGGGCAGCCCGATCCTGGCCGCCTTGCGGCCGGTGCGGTAGTCACGCAGCCGCCACTCGTGCTCACGGGCGTACCTGCGCAGCGCGCTGTCCGGGTTGATGGCGTACGGGTGGCCGACCAGCGAGAGCATCGGGATGTCGTTGGAGGAGTCGCTGTACGCGGCGCAGCGGTCGAGGTCCAGCCCGCGCGCGGCGGCCAGCGCCTTGACCGCCTCGGCCTTCGCCGGGCCGTGCAGCGGCTCGCCCACCAGGCGGCCGGTGTAGACGCCGTTGACCGACTCGGCGACGGTGCCCAGCGCGCCGGTCAGCCCGAGCCTGCGGGCGATGATGGTGGCCGTCTCGACCGGGGCGGCGGTCACCAGCCAGACGCGCTGGCCCGCGTCGAGGTGGGCCTGGGCGAGGGCGCGGGTGCCCGGCCAGATCTTCCCGGCCATGTACTCGTCGTAGATCTCCTCGCCGATGGCCATGAGTTCCTCGACCCGGTGGCCCTTGACGATGGACAGCGCGCTGTCGCGGGCGTCCTGCATGTGCGCCGGGTCCTCGGACCCGGCCAGCCGGAACCAGGTCTGCTGCCAGGCGAAGCGCAGCAGGTCGCGCTTGTGGAAGAACTTCCGCTTGTACAGGCCGCGACCGAAGTGGAACAGCGCGGCGCCCTGCATCACGGTGTTGTCGAGATCGAAGAAGGCCGCGGCCTTCGGGTCGCCCACGACCGGGAACGCGGTTTCGGGCCGAGCCTGTTGTTCGACGGGCGGCGGTGTCGCGTCCTTCTCGGGCATGGCCAGCGCGGCCTCGGCGGCGGCCTCGCCCGCCAGTACGCTGCGCGGCGTGGCCGAGTGCCTACGCGAAGGGAGCCATCCAAGCAGTGCCGCCATAGGGCGAGCATAGCCACTGTGTTCGGACTGAACTGGACCGGCTGGGTCCGGTCATATGAACTCTTCGGGTCTGGCGTGTAACAGGGGGCACAATGTCATGAATGAGCCCGCTTATCGGCCGCAGTGCCCGCAAGAAGCCCCCGCACGAGCGCACCGTCACGCTGATCGCCAAGCCCGGTTGCCATCTGTGCGACGAGGCGCGCGCGGTGATCGAGAAGGTCACCTCGGAGCTGGGCGCCTCCGTGGAGGAGCGTGACATCACCCAGGACGAGGAGTTGTACCGCAAGTACTGGGAGCAGATCCCCGTCGTCCTGGTCGACGGCGCGCAGCACGACTTCTGGCGGGTGGACGAGCAGCGGCTGCGACGGGCGCTGGGCGCTTAGCGTTCTGACCGTTTCTGGGGGCGGCCTCCGGCCCCGCGGTGGCGGCCGGGTCGATTTCGGGCGAGACGTCCCGGAGACCCCGCGGTGGGGGACCGTTTCCGGATGGTTCCGTCAAGGTCGCGTATTCGATTACCATCTAGTGGTTTTTGGCCGTCGGGGGCATAAGTAGGAAGGTGGGCGCGTGCTCCCGAGGCTCCAGGGGGCGGCGGTTACCCACGGCAGTGGGCTTGCGGGGTACGCCGTGGTCGACGTCGAGGCGACCGGCTCCAGTTCACGTCGCCACCGGGTCATCGAGCTGGCCGTCGTGCAGTTGGACCGCGACCTGCGGGTGCAGGGCGAGTTCAGCACGCTGGTGGACCCCGAGGGACCGGTCGGCCCCACCCACATCCACGGCATCGAGCCGGACGATCTGCGCACCGCGCCCCGCTTCGCCGGCATCGCCGCCCGACTGCTCGGCCTGCTGCGCGGCCGGGTGCTGGTGGGCCACAACGTGGGCTGCGACCGGGCGTTCCTGGCCGCCGAGTACGCCCGGCTCGGTGTGGAGCTGCCGTCGATGCCGCAGGCGTGCACGATGCGTCTCGCGGAGCGGCACGCTCGGTCACCGCGCGGCCTGTCGCTGCGGGCCTGCGCCGAGGACGCGGGGCTGCCGGGCTGGCCGCAGCACACCGCGCTGGGCGATGCCCGCACGTGCGGGCGGCTGTTCGCGCGGTACGCCCCCGGTATCGAGGCGGAACTGGCCGAGGCGGCGGCGGTGGAGTGGCCGCGGTTGCCGCATATGACAGGGGCGGAGGCGCCGTGGATCGGGCGCCAGGGCCGCTCCAGGGCCTTGGAAGAGAACGTTCCGGGGCCGCGAATGGTTTCGTTTGCGGGGAACGGAGGCGCGTGATGCCCGTCACTTCCCGTGGACAAAGCGGACACCATCTTTGTGCACGCGTTCACAAAGACATAGCCTGGCGTAGACGGGGCGGCCCCATGAACGGTGGTCGTCCGCAGCCCAGCTCTACCCGCAGGAGCATCGTGGCAACTGGCCGAACTCACCGACCGGCGACCCGGAGCCGAGGGATTCCCGAGGCCACCGTCGCCAGGCTTCCGCTGTACCTGCGGGCGCTCACCGCCCTTTCCGAGCGGTCCGTCCCCACGGTCTCGTCGGAGGAACTCGCCACCGCGGCGGGGGTGAACTCCGCGAAGCTGCGCAAGGACTTCAGCTACCTCGGCTCGTACGGCACCCGCGGTGTCGGCTACGACGTCGAGTACCTCGTCTACCAGATCTCCCGCGAACTCGGCCTCACCCAGGACTGGCCGGTTGTGATCGTCGGTATCGGTAACCTCGGCGCCGCGCTCGCCAACTACGGCGGCTTCGCCTCCCGCGGCTTCCGGGTGGCCGCGTTGATAGACGCCGACCCCGCGCAGACCGGCAAACTGGTGGCCGGGCTGCCGGTGCGGCACACCGACGAGCTGGAAGAGATCGTCGACCACAACCAGGTGTCGATCGGCGTGATCGCCACCCCCGCCGGCGCCGCCCAGGAGGTCTGCGACCGACTGGTCGCCGCGGGTGTGACCTCGATCCTCAACTTCGCGCCGACCGTGCTGTCGGTGCCCGACGGCGTCGACGTACGCAAGGTCGACCTGTCCATAGAACTGCAGATCCTCGCCTTCCACGAGCAGCGCAAGGCCGGTGAGGACCTGGGCGAGGCCGTGGCCGCGGCCCGTAGAGCCCTGCCCAAGACGGCCGAGGAGGCCGTCGACCGTCCGGGACCTGACGGGGACGTTCCCGCCGTGATGCCCGCATGAGCGAGCGCAGCGAGCGAACCGTGGAAAGGCGCGTCCCGGACGAAGCCCGGCCCGAGCGAAGCGAGGGTCGAGCATGAGTCTCCTGGTCGTAGGCCTGAGCCACCGCAGCGCACCGGTCAGCGTGCTGGAGCGGGCGGCGCTGAGCGCGGACGCGAAGGCCAAGCTGCTACAGGACACGCTCGCCGCCGAACCGGCCGCCGAGGCCGCGGTGCTGGGCACCTGCAACCGCATCGAGCTGTACGCGGACGTGGACAAGTTCCACGCCGGTGTCGCCGAACTGTCCACGCTGCTCGCGCTGCACAGCGGTGTCGGGCTCGACGAGCTCACCCCGCACCTGTACGTGCACTACGAGGACCGGGCGGTGCACCATCTGTTCTCGGTCGCCTGCGGCCTGGACTCGATGGTGGTCGGCGAGGGCCAGATCCTCGGCCAGATCAAGGACGCGCTCGGCCTCGGCCAGGAACTGCACACCGCGGGACGCACCCTCAACGACCTGTTCCAGCAGGCGCTTCGGGTCGGCAAGCGGGCGCACAGCGAGACCGGCATCGACAAGGCGGGCCAGTCCCTGGTCACCTTCGGCCTCGACCAACTCACCCGGGACATCGGCGAACTGCCCGGCAAGCGGGCCCTGGTCGTCGGCGCGGGTTCGATGTCCTCGCTGGCCGCCACCACGCTGGCCCGCGCCGGGGTCGCCGAACTCGTCGTCGCCAACCGGACGTTGGACCGCGCGGAGCGGCTGGCCGCCTCCCTCGGTGGACGCGCCGTGCCGTTCGCCGACGTCTCCCGCGAGCTGTCCGCCGCCGACGTGGTGGTCTCCTGTACCGGCGCCACCGGCCTGGTGCTCGACCGGGACGCGGTGGCCGAGGCGCTGGGGCAGCGCACCGCGGGCGGCCCGTTGGGGCTGCTGGACCTGGCCATGCCGCGCGACATCGACGGCGCGGTGCACGACCTCGACGGTGTGCGGCTGGTCGACATCGAGGACCTGGCCGCGGCCGCGGCCGACGCTCCGATGGCCGCCGACGTGGACGCGGTGCGGCGGATCGTCTCCGCCGAGGTGGCCGCGTTCGGCGCCGCGCAGCGTGCCGAAAGGATCACTCCGACCGTGGTCGCGCTGCGCACCATGGCCGCCGACGTGGTCAGCTCCGAACTCGCCCGGCTGGACGGGCGGCTCCCCGACCTGGACGACAAGCAGCGCGCGGAGATCACCCAGACCGTGCGCCGGGTCGTCGACAAGCTCCTGCACGCGCCCACCGTGCGGGTCAAGCAGCTCGCGGGCGAACCCGGTGGCGCCGGGTACGCGGACGCGCTGCGTGAACTGTTCGACCTCGACCCGCAGGCGGTCGCCGCCGTCAGCCGGGCCGACACTGGCGACCCGAATCGAGACCGGGCATGAACGACAAGCACGTACCCCTGAGGCTGGGCACGCGGCGCAGCAAGCTCGCGATGGCCCAGTCCGGCCAGGTCGCCGAGCGGGTGAGGCAGTTGACCGGCCGACCCGTGGAGCTGGTCGAGATCACCACCTACGGCGACACCTCCCGGGAGGCGCTGGCCCAGATCGGCGGCACCGGTGTGTTCGTCTCCGCGCTGCGCGACGCGCTGCTCGCCGGCGAGGTGGACTTCGCCGTGCACTCGCTGAAGGACCTGCCCACCGCCGACCCCGAGGGTCTGGTGCTGGCCGCGGTCCCGACCCGCGAGGACCCGCGGGACGTACTGGTGGCCCGCGACGGGCTGACCTTCGAGCAACTGCCGGACGGGGCCCGGGTGGGCACCGGCTCGCCGCGCAGGATGTGCCAACTCAATGCGCACGCCCGGGAGTTGGGCCGCCGCATCGAGACCGTGCCGATCCGCGGCAACATCGACACCCGGGTCGGGTACGTCACCTCCGGCGAGCTGGACGCCGTGGTGCTGGCCGCGGCCGGGCTGAACCGTATCGGCCGGTCCGACGTGGTGACCCAGCACCTCGACACCGACGTGGTACTTCCCGCTCCCGGACAGGGAGCGTTGGCCATCGAGTGTTCCGCCGTGAACACCGAGCTGGCCGAGGCGCTCGCCGCGCTCGACGACCCGGTCACCCGGGCCGCCGTGACCGCCGAGCGATCCCTGCTCGCCGCCCTTGAGGCCGGCTGTTCCGCCCCGGTGGGCGCGCTGGCCGACGCGGGCGAGCACGAGCATGTAACCGAGCTGCGCCTGCGCGGTGTCGTCGGCACGACCGACGGCGCCGAGTTGGTGCAGATGTCCGCCACCGGCACCCTGCCCGCATCCCGTGAGGAGGCCATGGCCCTCGGCCGCGGCCTCGCCACCGAGATGCTGGCCAAGGGCGCGGCCGGTCTGATGGGGGAGCGAGCACTTTGAGCCCCACCGCCACGCACAAGCCTGCCGCAGGGCACGTCACCTTCCTCGGTGCCGGGCCCGGAGATCCCGGGCTGCTGACGTTGCGCGCCGTAGAGGCGCTGTCCGAAGCGGATGTCCTAGTCGCGGACCCGCGGGTGCTCGACGTGGTGCGCCGGCACGCGCGGGCAGCCACGGAGGCACCCGAAATCACGGCGATCGACGGCGCGTTGGGCGCCGCCTCGCACGCTTCCAAGCTTGTCATGGCGTCCGCGAGCAACGGCAAGCGGGTGGTACGAGCGGTCGCGGGTGACCCGGGGCTCGACGGCGGCGCCGCCGAGGAGATGCTGGCCTGCGCCCAGGCGGGCATCCCGTTCGAGGTGGTGCCCGGTGTCGCGGCGGCGGTCGGGGTGCCCGCGTACGCGGGTGTGCCCATCGGCAGCGACGTGCGCTTCATCGACGCGGCCAGCGCCGACACCCGGTGCTGGAGTGAGGCCGGATCCAGCGACTCCACGCTGGTGGTCAGCACCACGCTGGAGGGCGTCGCGGGCAACGCCGCCGAGCTGATCGCCGCCGGCCGCAAGCCGGACACCACGCTCAGCGTCACCGTCGCGGGCACCACCACCCGGCAGCGCACCTGGACCGCCACCCTGAGCACCATCGCCGCCGAACTGAAGGCCACCAAGGCGCTGCCGTCCGCGGAGCCGGGCCAGTCGGCGATAGCCGTGGTCGGCGAGCGCACCGCGGCCGAGCGAGGCCAGTTGTCGTGGTTCGAGACCAAGCCGCTGTTCGGCTGGCGGGTGCTGGTGCCGCGCACCAAGGAGCAGGCCGCCTCGCTCTCGGAGCAGCTGCGCTCCTACGGCGCGGTGCCGCACGAGGTGCCGACCATCGCCGTGGAACCGCCGCGCACCCCGCAGCAGATGGAACGTGCCGTCAAGGGCCTGGTCACCGGTCGCTACGAGTGGATCGCCTTCACCTCGGTCAACGCGGTCAAGGCGGTGCGCGAGAAGTTCGAGGAGTACGGCCTGGACGCGCGGGCCTTCGCGGGCATCAAGGTGGCCGCGGTCGGCGAGCAGACCGCCAAGGCGCTGGTGGAGTTCGGCGTCAAGCCGGACCTGGTGCCGTCCGGTGAGCAGTCGGCCGCCGGGCTGCTGGAGGACTGGCCGCCGTACGACCCGGTCTTCGACCCGATCGACCGGGTGTTCCTGCCGCGTGCCGACATCGCCACCGAGACCCTGGTCGCCGGGCTGATCGAGCTGGGCTGGGAGGTCGACGACGTGACCGCGTACCGCACGGTGCGCGCCTCGCCGCCGCCGGCCGAGACCCGCGAGGCCATCAAGGGCGGCGGATTCGACGCGGTGCTGTTCACCTCTTCGAGTACGGTTCGCAACCTGGTCGGCATCGCGGGCAAGCCGCACAACGTCACCGTGATCGCCTGCATCGGCCCGGCCACCGCCAAGACGGCGGAGGAGCACGGGCTGCGGGTCGACGTGATGGCGCCGGAACCGTCGGTGCACGCGCTCGCCGAGGCGCTGGCAGACTTCGGCCGGGCGCGCCGGGCGGCCGCCGTCGAGGCCGGGGACCCGGTCACCCGCCCGAGCGAGCGGCGCCCTGGATCGCGGAGGAGGGCTCGTGGCTGAGTTTCCCTTTCAACGGCCGCGTCGGCTGCGCACCACGCCCGCCATGCGGCGGATGGTCGCGGAGACCCGGCTGCATCCGGCCGATCTGATCCTTCCGGCGTTCGTCCGGGAGGGCATCAGCGAGCCGACGCCGATCAAGGCGATGCCGGGCGTCGTCCAGCACACCCGGGACACGCTGCGCAAGGCGGCGGCCGAGGCGGTCGCCGCGGGCGTCGGCGGGATCATGCTGTTCGGCCTGCCGCTGGTGAAGGACGCCGTCGGCAGCCAGGGCACCGACCCGGACGGCATCCTGCAGAAGGCCATCCGCGACGTGAGGGCGGAGGTCGGCGACGATCTCGTGGTCATGTCCGACCTGTGCCTGGACGAGTACACCGACCACGGCCACTGCGGAGTGCTGGACTCCGAGGGCCGGGTGGACAACGACGCCACGCTGGAGCGCTACGCCGAGATGGCGCGGGTGCAGGCGGACGCGGGTGTGCACGTGGTCGGCCCGAGCGGCATGATGGACGGCCAGGTCCGGGTGATCCGTGAGGCGCTGGACGCGGCGGGCCACCAGGACGTGTCGGTACTGGCCTACACCGCCAAGTACGCCTCGGCGTTCTACGGTCCGTTCCGCGAGGCGGTGAACTCCTCGCTCAGGGGAGACCGCAAGACGTACCAGCAGGATCCGGCCAATGCGCGGGAGGCCATGCGGGAGCTGGCGCTGGACCTTGCCGAGGGCGCCGACATGGTGATGGTGAAGCCCGCCCTGCCGTATCTGGACATTCTGCGACAGGTCGCCGACGCGGTGGACGTCCCGGTGGCCGCGTACCAGATCTCCGGTGAGTACTCGATGGTGGAGGCCGCCGCGGCCAACGGGTGGATCGACCGCGACGCGGCGATCATGGAGACGCTGCTGGGCGTTCGGCGCGCCGGGGCCGGGATGATCCTCACCTACTGGGCGACCGAGGTCGCCGTGCGGCTGCGGGGCGTCTGACGGCTCGTTTCCGGTTGCTCGTGGTGGGCGGGTGCGGGAAGTCACCGGTTGAGACCGGTCCTTTCGCACCCGC
This sequence comes from Streptomyces silvisoli, assembly GCF_029269905.1. NCBI lineage: Bacteria > Bacillati > Actinomycetota > Actinomycetes > Kitasatosporales > Streptomycetaceae > Streptomyces > Streptomyces silvisoli. The sequence goes on from NZ_JARJBC010000023.1 coordinate 18,310, forward strand.
CCGTCCTTTTGCGTTCGCGCGTGTGTACGCGTTTTCAACCGGCCGTCCGGCTCGCTGAGGCCTATATCCGGCCACCCCGTTAACGACTACCGTCAACTCACCCTTACAGTACGGAAGTTGTAAGGACGTTCGACGGGTGAAGCGCGTGACTGACGTCGAGCGGACCCCGGCTGGAGGTGCGCACCCCGATGACGACGACGGCGAAGCCGCCCGCCCTGGCCGCCGAGGCACCATCCGTCGGCCGCCGGTGCGCTCGGTGCGGTTGCCTGCTCAGTTCGTACAACACCGATGAGCTGTGCGGCGCTTGTACCCGTGCCGCGCTGCCGCCCGCCGATGACGCCCCCCGGGTGCCGGTGCGGGTCTGGGCCGACCCGGAGGTGCGGGAGGCGCTGGCCGCCTGGAACTTCGGGCAGGTCAGCCGGCTGGTGCGGCAGCGCGGTTCGATCCGGCAGGAGGACGTGGCCCAACTGACCGGTCTCAGCCAGGGTTTCCTGTCCATGCTGGAGTCCGGTGCCCGACGGCTGACCAGCATCGACCGCATCGTGGACTTCCTCGACGGGCTCGCCGTCCCGGCCGATCTGGTCCGGGTTCCCAGGCGGCGGCCGGTGCCGCGCAGCGCCCCCACACCGTCCCCCGCCATCGCGCTGCCCGCGCAGCTGCGCAGGCCGGAGCCGGACGCGCCGTGGACCGCCGAGCACGCCGTCGCCGCGCTCGCCGAGGCCACCGCCGCGCTCACCGCCGGCGGCACCGGCGGTACGACCGCCACCCGGCTGCCGGACCTGTCGGCGTACGCCCAGACCTGGGCCACCGCACCGCCGTACGGGCTGGCCCGGCCGCACCGCACCGGCGCGGACGTGCCCCCCGAACTGATCGACCAGCTCCAGGCCACCACCGACCTGCTGCGCCGGATGGACCTCGAACACGGCGGCGGCTCGCTGGCGCAGGCCGGGTCCGCCCATCTCGCGGTGATCGTCGGCCTGTTGCGCGGTAGCCGCTACGACGAGGCGACCGGCCGGCGGCTCGCCGCGCTCGCCGCCGACGCGGCCGGGCAGGCGGCCTGGTACCAGTTGGACTCCGGGCGCCCGGCCGCCGGGGTACAGCGGCTGCTGCTCGCCGGGCTGCGCACCGCGCACGCCTCCGGTGACGCCCGGGTCGGCGCGTCGCTGCTGGTGCACCTGGCGGTCAGCGCCTACCGCGTCGACCGGCCGCAGGTGATGGTGGACGCGGTGCGTGCCGGTCAGGAGCGCACCCGGTCCCTTGACGCGCCCGCGCTGCAGGCGGTGCTGCTGGGCTGGGAGGCGCGCGGTCACGCCAAACTGGGCCGTCGCCGGGAGGCGTTGCGCGCGCTGGGGCTCGCCGCCGAACTGTGCATCCGCGGCCGTGGCGACGACGAGCCGCACTGGCTGCCGCGGATCGAGGAGGGCGACATCCACGCCCAGGCGGGCAGCTGCCACCTCGACCTGGGCGACCACCAGCAGGCGGTCACCTCTTTCGACCTGGCCGCCGAGACGCTGCGCCCGGTGCTGGTGCGCACCCGCGGTTTCGTGCTGGCCAGGACCGCCACCGCGCGGCTGCGGCTGGGCGATCCCCAGGGCGCGTACGAGGCCGGTGAGCAGGCGGTCGAGGTGGCCACACGGATCCGGTCGGCCTGTCTGGACGAGCAGATCCGCGGCCTCACCGATGCGCTGCCGGGGCTGTCCCGCCGTACGTCCGTAAATCGGCCCGGCGCGTAGACTGGACCGCCCGGCTTGCAGGACGGTGGATGGGAGGGCGACCGGTGGCCGCAGAAGGCGCGGGTTTCCGCGAGCCGCCCAGCCGCCTGGTCCCGGCTTCCCAGGAACCGCCCGCCGATCCGCCGGCCGATGTGCTCCAGGAGGCCGCCGCGGCGTTCGGGCTGCTGGCCTCTCCCGCGCGGCTGCACATCGTCTGGGTGCTGGCGCAGGGCGAGTGCGACGTGAGCGGTCTCGCCGAACGGGTCGGCGGTGCGCTGCCCGCGGTGAGCCAGCATCTGGCCAAGTTGAAGCTGGCGGGTCTGGTGCGCTCCCGGCGCGAGGGGCGTCGGCAGGTGTACCTGGTGGACGACCCGGACGTGGTGACCATCGTGCGCCTGATGGTGGGGCAGTTGGCCGACCGCGGCGCCGGACGGCGCTCCGGGCGCCGGGAGGGCCTTCGTGGCCTCGGCGCGTAGCGCCGCCGTCCCGGCGGGGACCGAACGCGCCTTTGACCATGTGCTGACCGGGGTGTCCGGGGCCGGTCTCACCCCGCTCGAAGTGCTGCGGCGGCTGGACGCCGGTCCGCGCGGCCTGGTCGAGGACGAGGCCCAGCGACGGCTTGAGCGGTACGGGGAGAACGCGGTGCTGCCGCGGCGACCGGCCGCCTGGGCGTGGCGGCTGCTGGGTACGCTGCGCGATCCGTTCACCGCCGTGCTGCTCGGGCTCGGGGTGATCTCGGCGGTCGCCACCTCGTGGAGCACCGCCTGCGTGATAGCGGTGCTGGTCGCGGTGAGCTGTGTGCTGCGGTCGGCGGGGGAGTACCGCGCCGACCGGTCGGCGGCCTCCTTGCGGGACCTGGTCGCCACCACCGCGACGGTGCAGCGGCGGGCCGCCGAGGAGTCGGCGCCGCTGGTACGGGAGATCCCGGTCGAGGAACTGGTGCCGGGCGACGTGGTGCGGCTCGGCCCGGGCGACATGGTCCCGGCCGACGTGCGGCTGCTGCGCGCCGACGGGCTGACCGTGCACCAGGCGGCGCTCACCGGGGAGTCGGCGCCGGTGTCCAAGCGGGTGCCGGACGCCCCGGCGGAGCTGGCGCGGCCGTTGTTCGACCAGCCGCACCTGTGCTTCGCGGGCAGCAGCGTGACCGCGGGCACGGCCACCGCCGTGGTGACCGCGACCGGCCCCGACACCCACTTCGCCAGCGCCCACCGGGGGCTGGCGGGGCGCCGTACCGGCGCGTTCGACCGGTCGGTGAACGGGATCTCCTGGACGCTGATCCGCTTCATGCTGCTGACCGCGCCGCTGGTGCTGCTGGCCAACGCGGTGCTGCGCGGGCGCGGCCTGGAGACGCTGCCGTTCGCGGTGGCGGTCGCGGTGGGTCTCACCCCCGAGATGCTGCCGGTCATCGTCACCACCGCCCTGGCGCGCGGCGCGGCCGAGTTGGCGCGGCGGGTCGGCGTGATCGTCAAACGGCTGCCCGCGCTGCACGACTTGGGCGCGGTCGACGTGCTGTGCGTGGACAAGACCGGCACCCTGACCCGGGACCAGCTCGCCGTCGGCTGCTACCTGGACGCGGAGGGCCGCACCGATCCGGCGGTACTGCACTGGGCGGCCGTCAACAGCCTGTGGACGATCCAACTGGCCGACGTCCCGGCCCCCGACGCCCTGGACGAGGCGATCCTCGCGGCGGCCGAGACGGAGGGCGACGCCGCGGCGGACGGCCATGACTGGCTCGCCTCTGCGCCCGCGCGGCGAGAGCCCGCCTTGTCGGCCGTCCGCGGCCCGGCGGTCGCGCGTGCGACCTTCACCGATGTCAACGGCGTCGACGTGATCCCGTTCGACCCCGTCCGCCGTCTGGTCACCGCGGTCGTGGCGCGGCCCGACCGGCACGGCGTGCACACCCTGGTGGTCAAGGGCGCGGTCGAGGACGTGCTGGACCGGTGCGCGATCGACGAGGAGACCCGCGCACGGGTGCTGCGGCTGGCCGAGCGGCGGGCCGCGGACGGCCTGCGGCTGCTGGCCGTCGCGCTGGCCGACCGCCCGGCCCGCACCCGCCCGTACACCCGGGCCGACGAGCGCGGTCTGACGCTGCTGGGCATCGTCGGGCTGCGCGACGAACTCGCCGCCACCGCCGACGACGCCCTGGCGGCACTGGCCCGACGCGGGGTGGCCGTCAAGGTGCTCACCGGGGACCATCCCGGCACCGCCGCCCGGGTCTGCGCCGAGCTGGGGCTGGCGCCCGGCGAGATCGTCACCGGCGACCGGATCGACGGCCTGGACGACGCACGGCTGGCCCAACTCGCCGCCGGTACGGCGGTGTTCGCCCGCTGCACCCCCGCGCACAAGGCGCGCGTGGTGCGCGCGCTGCGGCGCGGCGGCCACACCGTGGGGTTCCTCGGCGACGGCGTCAACGACGTGCCCGCGATGCATGCCGCCGATGTCGCTCTGTGCCCGCGCGACGCCGTGGACGTCACCCGCGAGGCCGCCGACGTGGTGCTGGCCGACAAGGACCTGACCGTGATCGACGCCGCGGTGGCCGCCGGGCGGCGCAGCACCGGCAACATCGCCACCTATCTGCGGATCGCGGTCTCCTCCAACGTCGGCAACGTGATCTCCATGCTGGCCGCGGGCGTTCTGCTGCCGTTCCTGCCGATGCTTCCGGCGCAGGTGCTGGTGCAGAACCTCTGCTTCGACGTTTCCCAACTGGCCTTCGCCTACGACCGGCCGGACGCGGCGGACAGCCGCCGCCCCGCGGTGCTGCGGCCCTACGCCTTCAGCCGCTACATCACCGTCTTCGGGCTGGTCAACGCCGGTGCGGACCTGGCGACCTTCGCTGTGCTCGCGGTGTTCACCAGTGGCCAGACGGCCTTCCACTCCGGGTGGTTCACCGAGAACCTGATCACCCAGGCGCTGGTGATGCTGCTCCTGCGCACCGCGGCCGGACCGGTACCCAGCGCTCTGCGATGGGCAACCGGCTCACTCGCCGCCATCGGCCTGCTGCTGCCGCTTTCGCCGCTGGGCGCGGCGCTGGGGCTGGGGGCGTTGCCGCTGGCGTACTACCCGTGCCTGCTGGTGGTACTCGCGGCGTACGGCGCCGCCCTGGCGGTGTGCCGCAGGTCCCGGCTGGCCAGCGGCGGTGCCTGAGCTCCTGGGTTGAGGCCGGCTCGGCACCGCCGGACGACCGTCGTGGTTGATCGTCGTCGCGGCGGAGACCAAGCGGAGTTCAAGTCGCCCCGCGGCTCAGGCAGTTGCCTCACCAGCAGGGCAAGTGCTCACCCGTAGGACAGGTTGGCGCACGGGTTGTCGTCCGCCGAGCGGGCCTGGCTGGCTTCCTGGGACGAAAGCGCGCTCGGGGTCGGGGAGGACGCGTTTGATGTGCCCGAGGCGGCGGTCGCCGCGTAGTCCTGGCCCAGCACCAGGTTGATGCCGGAGGTCGCGGTCTGCTCCAGCTTCGCGCCCGGGAACAGCTTGGCCAGCGTCTGCGCGCCCTGTAGATGCGCGGCGCCGTACTCGATGATGGTCGTCGGGTGCTGCTGGGAGGTGGCGGTGGCGGTGCCGGTCACGGTGAAGTTGTCGTCCCGCAGCTTCTGCGCGGCCTTGGCCGCCAGCCCGTGGTCGAGAGTGCCGTTGTAGACGGCCACCACGATTCCGGTGCCGGTGACGTCGGAGACGGGGGTGGCGGACGGCGAGGTGGCCGCCGCGGGCTTCTTGCCGCCGCTGGCGTCCTGCCCGTCGAGGGTCCGGTCCGCCTTCAACTCGGCCCACAGCGCGTCCACGTCCGGGTGGACCAGGGCGACCCGCTCGCCCTGGTAACGCCAGGGAGCGGTGATGAACTTGATGTTGTGAAGGTCGATGCCCTTCATGGACATCGCGAACGACAGCAGCTTGTCGGCCGAGCCGAGTCCCGGGTCCACGGTGAGGGACTTGGTCGCCGCGTCGGCCAGCGGCAGCAGCGTCGTCGGGCTGAACCCCTCGCCCTGCACCTTCTTCATCAGGGAGGACAGGAAGGCCTGTTGGCGCTTCATCCGGCCGATGTCCGAGCCGTCGCCGACGCCGTGCCGCAGCCGTACGTAGTTCAGCGCCTGCTGTCCCTGGACGGTCTGCAGGCCCTTGGGGAAGATCAGCTTGCCCTTGTAGCCCAGGTTGGGGTTGAGGTCGCCCTGGTAGACGTTGTTCGGCATGCAGACCTGCACGCCGCCGACCGCGGAGGTCATCGCGGAGAAGCCCTTGAAGTCGACCACCATGGTGTGGTCCACCCGGATTCCGGTGAGCTTCTCCACCGTGTTCTGGGTGCAGGCCGGGTTGCCGGACGGTGAGTCGCCCAACGAGAAGGCCGAGTTGAACATCGCGCTTGGCTGCTCCGCGGACCACTTGCCACCGGGCAGCAGGCAGGGCGGGATGTCCACCAGGGAGTCACGGGGTATGGAGATGCCGACCGCGTGTTTGTGGTCGGCATAGACGTGCAGCAGGATCGTGGTGTCCGAGTGGGCGACGTCCTGCCCGGCCGCGCCGCCCAGTGCGCTGTTGCCGCCGGCGCGGCTGTCGGAGCCGATCATCAGCACGTTCTGGCCCGCGGTGTCGGACGGCCGGTCCTTGCTCAGGCCGTTGGCGTCGAACGTGGTGATGTTGCCGTTGAGCTTGAGGTACAGCGCGCCGATGCCCGCCACCAGCAGCACCGCCACCGAGATGCTGACCACGGCGAACATCTGTTTGGGATTGCGCCTGCCCTTGCGTCCGCGGCCTTGCGCCGCCGCGCGTCCACGGCCTCTGCTCTGCGCCGCGCGCCCTGCCCGTCCCCCGGTCCTTGCCCCACGGCTGCCTGTCATACTCACACCCTCGTCTGCACCAACGACGAAAAGAAGACGGTTGCACCGGGGCATTGGTTGCCCAGTTGCGCAACGCGGCGATCAAACGGACAAAGCGGGCCCCGGAGTTACCGGACGGTATCCCAACGGCCTGAGAAGTTCCTGAGGACCCCCGGGAAAGCGGTAACGAGAACCATAGGCCACGCACAGCACGTCTGACCTGGGAGGTGACCGCGCCAACCGCCCTTGTCGGGCGTTCTTACGTGATCAGGTACAGGGTCGGTACGTTTTCTTCACAAGCGGTCGCGCGCTCCGCACGCGGAACGCGCGGGTGATATGCCCGACGGCGCAGGTCAGTCCGCCACCCGCGCGGCGGCGAAGGCGGCGAAGTCCGCCCAGGCGGCGGGGCTGAAGGTGAGGGTGGGACCCTCCGGATCCTTGGAGTCCCGAACGTGCACGGCGGCGGGGTGGGCGGCGATTTCGATGCAGTTGCCGCCTTCTTCGCTGCTGTAGCTGGACTTCCGCCAGGCGTAGGCGACTTCGATGCAGTTGCCGCCTTCGTCGCCGCTATAGCTGGACTTGAACCATTCCAGTGCGGGGTTCATCGCTCTCCTAGCAACTGGTCCAACAGACGCTTGGATTCTTCGAGGTTGAGCGCCTGTGATCGCAGCATCGCATACTTGCGAGCGATGATGCTCACCTCATCCGGGTCAGAAATGAGCTGGCTACCGCGCTGGGTTTCGAGGTAGACGATGAGGTGGTGTTCGGGGGTCTCCAGCAGGACGAACGGCCCGTTCAGTCCGGCGTGGGTCTCCCGGCCGAGCGGCATGATCTGGATGGTGAGTCCCGGTAGATCGGCACACTTGCGCAGGTGCCGCAACTGCTCCTTGTACACCTCGTCGCCGCCGAGACGGTCCTTCAGGACCGCTTCGGAGAAGATGAAACTGCAGGTCGGCGGGACCTTGCGGTGCAGGATGTCATGGCGTTCCATGCGCATGGCGACCCGGTGCTCGATCTCCCCCTCGCTAAACAGGGGGACCCTGTTACGGAAGACCGCGCGTGCGTACGCCTCTGTCTGAAGTAGCCCAGGAATGACCTGGTTCTCGTACGAGGAGATGGCAATCGCGTCCCGCTCGTGATCGATGAACGCCTCAGCCCACACGGGGTACTTGGCCCGCTCCGGCAGATTCCGTACTGCCACCTCCAACGCACCCTTGGTCTCCAACAGTTCGTCCAACTGCTCGGCGAGATCGAGCTTCAGCGGGCGGCGCCCCTGCTCGATGGAGGCGATGGTCTCCTCATGGACACCTAGCCGTTCGGCGAGTTCGCGTTGCGTCAGCCTCGCCCACCTGCGGAACAAGGCCACCTGGGCGCCGACCAGCCGTTCCGGAGTGGCGTTCTTCATGGGCTTCATGCCCGACCAACTCCCCACCCCCACCCGTACGTCACCTCGAACAAACCCGTACGGAAGATCCGTACGGGCTGACGCACTGGTTCCGCTTCGCGGCTCAACGTAACCATCTGTCGCATGAGCGACAGCCCTCAACAGTCGTGCTTCAGCAGGCACTTCTACCCACGTACGCGCCGATCCGTGCCCGCCGCACGGGAGTTCGCGCGGCGGGCTCTGCGGCACTGGAACATCGTGTCGCGCACGGACGACATCCTGCTGTGCGTAACCGAGTTGGCCACCAACGCGCTGCTGCACGGCGTCCCGCCGGGGCGCGGTTACCAGGTCTCGCTGGAGCTGTCCGGGGACGGCGTACTACGCGTGGAGCTGCACGACAGCGGCGACGGCGAACCACGTATCCCGGACACGACAGCGGAAGCCGAATCCGGCCGGGGGCTGCGGCTGGTGGACGCCCTCGCCGACAAGTGGGGCGTGGGGGAGCGGGTGCCCGGAAAGATCGTTTGGTGTGAGTTCGAGAGGGTGGGCGGGTTCAGGTGAGGAGGAGGGAATCCACGTCCATCTCGACCTTGGCCCCGATGGACTCGGGCAGAGTGAAGGTCTGGCCCTTCCGGTAGACCGCGCGGGAGCGGTACTCACCGTTGAGGGGGTCGCTGAGCACGACGACCTCGTTGTGCTTGCGGTCGGCGATTACGTACACGGGAATTCCGGCCACCGCGTCCAGATCGGGCTTGGTGTAGAGATCGGTGCGCACCGATTCGGCCACGTCGAGGAGGCGTTCCGGGGCAGCCGTCATGTCGCTCCTCCTGCCTGCCTCGTCCTTCTTGACCACGGGATCTCACCTCTAGGGCATAACGACAGAACGGCTGTCCCGGCAGCAGTATGCCGGGACAGCCGCAACGGGGCGCGTGGAAGCGTTCAGAGGCGCTCGGGCGTCTGGATGCCCAGCAGTTCCATGCCCTGCCGCAGGGTGCGAGCCGTCAGGTCGCACAGGAACAGCCGGTTCTCCACCATCGCCTGGCCGCCCTCGGCCTTGAGCACCGGGCAGTGCTCGTAGAACGCGGTGTACGCGGACGACAGGCCGTACAGGTACGAGGCCAGCTTGTGCGGCTCGTAGGTCTCCCGTACCGAAGCCAGCGTCTCGGCGAACTCGTCGAGCGCCAGGCCGAGTTGGCGCTCGGCCGGGGCCAGCGGCAGCTCCGGGTGCGGTACCGGGCGGACGTCGCCCGCCTTGCGGATGATGGAGCGGATCCGCGCGTAGGCGTACTGCAGGTACACGCTGGTGTCGCCGTTGAGCGAGACCATCCGGTCCAGGTCGAAGGTGTAGTCCCGGGTGAGCGAGGTGGACAGGTCGGCGTACTTCACGGCGCCGATGCCGACCTGCGCCGCCCGCTCGCCGATCTCCTCGGGGGTCAGGTCCTTGCTCTTGTCCGCGATGACCGCGCGTGCCCGGTCCACCGCCTCGTCCAGTAGGTCGACCAGCCGCACGGTCTCGCCCTCACGGGTCTTGAACGGCTTGCCGTCCTTGCCCAGCACCGTGCCGAACGGCAGGTGCTTCGCGGTGACCTCGTCGGTCAGCCAGCCCGCCCGGCGGGCGGTCTCGAAGACCATCTTGAAGTGCAGGGCCTGCCGCGCGTCGACCACGTACAGCAGGGTGTCGGCGTGCAGGTTGCCGGTGCGGTCGCGGATCGCGGACAGGTCGCTGGCCGCGTAGCCGTAACCGCCGTCGGCCTTGCGGACGATCAGCGGCACCGGTGTGCCGTCCTTGGCCTTGATGTCGTCGAAGAACACGCACAGCGCGCCGTTGGACTCGACCGCGACGCCGGAGTCCTCCAGCAGCTTGCAGGTCTCGGCCAGCATGTCGTTGTACGCGCTCTCGCCGACGATGTCCTCGTCGCGCATCTCGACGGCCAGCTTGTCGTAGACCGAGTAGAAGTAGATCTTCGACTCGTCGACGATCTTGTGCCACAGGGCGAGCGTCTGCTCGTCGCCCGCCTGTAGGTCGACCACCCGGCGCCGGGACCGGTCCTTGAACTCCTCGTCGGAGTCGAACAGTGCCCGCGACGCCTTGTACAGCCGGTTGAGCCGGGACATCGCGTTCTCGCCGCTGTCCCCGTCGGACGGGTGGTCCAGCTCGTGCGGGTGCTCGATCAGGTACTGGATGAGCATGCCGAACTGGGTGCCCCAGTCGCCGATGTGGTGGCGCCGGATCACCGTCTCGCCCGCGAACTCCAGGATCCGCACGATCGCGTCGCCGATCACCGTGGAGCGCAGATGGCCGACGTGCATCTCCTTGGCCACGTTGGGCTGCGAGTAGTCGATCACGGTGCGGCCGGGCCGCTCGGCGTGCGGGACACCGAGCCGGTCGTCGTCGGCGCGTGCGGCGAGCGTGTTGATGATCGCCGTGTCGGTGACGGTGAGGTTCAGGAAGCCGGGGCCCGACACCTCGATCCCGGCCAGCAAGTCGTCGGCGGGCAGGTGCTCGACGACCTGGGCTGCCAGTTCGCGCGGATTGGCCTTGTTCCGCTTGGCCAGTCCCAGCACCCCGTTGGCCTGGAAGTCCGCCCGGTCGCTACGTCGCAGCAGCGGATCGGCGTCGGCGGCCGACGGCACCGCGGCGGCAAGGGCCGCGGAGACGCGCTGCTGGATCGTGGCGGAGAGGGAGGGGACCGAAGCCATGGATGGATGCCGTTCCTTGTATAGGTGACACGGTTCGAATCGTGTCTGAGTATCCCATGGCTCCCATGGCGAAGGGCGCCTCCCGAGGGATGGGACAATCTACTGGGGACGTGTGGCCGGTAAGGGCTCGTTCCCTCAGCAGGATGGTTGCCGATCAACCGGAAGGAAGCAGAGACAGTGGCTCAGAGCACCGAAGCCGACTGGGTCGCCCGCGCTGCGGACGACGTCATCGCGGAAGCCGAGCGGCGGGCTCCGGGTAAAAAGATCGTCTGCGCCTCCGGCATCAGCCCGTCGGGCCCGATCCACCTGGGCAACCTGCGCGAGATCATGGTCCCGCACCTGGTCGCCGACGAGATCAAGCGGCGTGGCATCGACTGCGAGCACATCCTGTCCTGGGACGACTACGACCGGCTGCGCAAGGTCCCGGCCGGGCAGCCGGAGTCCTTCGCCGAGCACATCGGCCGTCCGCTGACCTCCGTCCCGGACCCGACCGGCGAGCACGCCAGCTGGTCCGACCACTTCAAGGCGCCCTTCAGGGCCGCGCTGCGGGAACTGGGCGTCGAGGTCCGGGAGATCAGCCAGACCGAGATGTACACCTCGGGCGCCTACCGCGAGCAGATCCTGCACGCCATGCGCGAGCGGCAGCGGATCGACGCGGTGCTCGGCCGGTACCGCACCAAGAAGGCCAAGACCGACGAGGGCTCGGAGGGCGCCGCCGAGGACGACGAGGGTGGCGCGGGCACCGCCTACTACCCGTACAAGCCGTACTGCGGCGCGTGCGGGCGCGACCTGACCCAGGTCACCTCCTACGACGACGAGACCACCGAGATCTCCTACACCTGCACGGCCTGCGGGCACCGCGAGTCGTTCCGGCTGGACAGCCACGACCAGGGCAAGCTGGTGTGGAAGGTCGACTGGCCGATGCGCTGGGCGTACGAGGGCGTGACCTTCGAGTCCGGTGGCGTCGACCACTCCTCGCCGGGCTCCTCGTTCACCGTCGGCGGCCAACTGGTGCGCGAGGTGTTCGACGGGCTGCCGCCGGTGTACCTGCCGTACTCCTTCGTCGGCATCAGCGGCATGGCGAAGATGTCCAGCTCCAAGGGCGGCGTCCCCACCGCGGGCGACGCGCTGCGCATCATGGAGCCGCAGCTGCTGCGCTGGCTGTACGCCCGCCGCCAGCCGAAGCAGGCCTTCAACATCTCCTTCGACCAGGAGATCAGCCGCACCTACGACGAGTGGGACGCGCTGGAGCGCAAGATCGAGTCGGACACCGCCGCGCCGGTGGACATCGCGGTCCACTCCAGGGCCGCCCGTACCGCCGCCGGTGAACTGCCCGCCACGCCGCGGAAGTTGCCGTTCCGGACGCTCGCCTCGGTGGTCGACATCACCACCGGACACGAGGAGCAGACCCTGCGGATCCTGCGCGACTTCACCATCGAGGACCCCATCTCCTCGCTGGACGAGACGCGTCCGCGGCTGGACAAGGCGGAGTCCTGGGTGTCCACGCATGTGGACGAGGAGCAGCGCACCCGGGTGCGCACCGAGCCGGACCGCGAGACCCTCGCCACCCTCGGCGACGCGGACCGCGAGGCGCTCAAGCTGCTGGTGGACGGCCTGGACGAGCACTGGTCGCTGGACGGCCTGACCACGCTGGTCTACGCGGTGCCCAAGCTCCAGGCCGGGCTGGCCGCGGACGCCAAGCCGACGCCGGAACTGAAGGCCGCGCAGCGGCAGTTCTTCGCCCTGCTGTACAAGCTGCTGGTGGGCCGGGACACGGGTCCGCGCCTGCCCACCCTGCTGCTGGCGGTCGGCGCCGACCGGGTTCGGGAACTGGTGGCGGCCAGCTAGGGGTTGACCCTGGCGGTGGTACTCGGGCGCGTGGGCTTCCAGCCCGTTCCACACCGCCGGGCTTCGGCCCGGCGGTGTGGATCCACCGCAACCGGTCTGGAATTCAGACCTGTTCCACCTCATGGACCGCCTCGAACTCCGCGTCGGCGCGAAGCGGGAGCGGTAACGCGCTTACCGGCGGCGCCAACCTGGCTCGGCGGCACAGCTGTTGGCCCTACGCGATGTGGTCTTCCATCAGCTCGTCGTTGAAACGGGCGGTGAACTGGTCCATGTACTGGTTCAGCTCGCGAGACTGGAGGCGTAGCCCGTACTCGGCCTCGACGTTCGCGGCGAAGGCGCCCGGCGTCGGCATGCCCTCCTCTATCGAGCGCCGGAACACCTGGTACAGATCCTCCTTCGACGGCGTCCCCTCCTGCGCGCGCTTGCCCAACGGCCGCACACCGCCCGCCCCGTTCGGCACCTGGAGCTGCGGCTCCGGTGCCTGAGCCTGGGCTGGCACCGGTTCGGGCTCCGTCGCGCGTGGCTCCGGCACCGGGATCTGCTGCGGCTGCTCGTCGTACCGGGGCTGGTGCTCCCGCACGGGTACGTACGTGGACGGCACGTAGTTCGGGTCGTAGTCGCCCCTGTACTGCACATGCTGGGGCGTGGCGAACCACTGGCTCGGCGCCTCCTCGGCTGCCACGACCGGCTCCTCGGCCGGGGCGGCGGCCTTGGACGCCAGCTCCGGCGCCGCGGGCTGGGCCGGCAGCAGCTGCGGCTCGATCCCCGCCGCCGCGAGGCCGGCGGGGGCGGTCTCCGCCAGCGGCACTCCGTACCGTGCGAGGCGCAGCGGCATCAGGGACTCGACCGGGGCCTTGCGCCGCCAACTCCGCCCAAACCGCGACCGCAGCCGCGCCTGATACACGAGCCGCTCCTGCTCCAGCTTGATGACCTGGTCGTACGAGCGCAGCTCCCACAGCTTCATCCGCCGCCACAGCAGGAACGTCGGAACCGGCGCCAGCAGCCAGCGCGTGATGCGCACGCCTTCCATGTGCTTGTCGGCGGTGATGTCGGCAATCCGCCCGACAGCGTGGCGGGCGGCCTCGACGGTGACGACGAACAGCACCGGGATGACGGCGTGCATCCCCATGCCCAGCGGGTCGGAGGCCGCTGCGGCGTTGAACACCACGGTCGCGATGGTCAGCAACCACGCCGTCTGCCGCAGCAGCGGGAAGGGCATGCGGATCCAGGTCAGCAGCAGATCCAGAGCCAGCAGGACACAGATACCCGCATCGATGCCGATCGGGAAGAAGTAGGAGAACTCGCCGAATCCCTTTCTGATGGCCAGCTCACGCACGGCCGTGTAAGAGCCGGCGAAGCCGATACCGGCGATGACCAGCGCACCAGCGACGACTACCCCGATGAGTATTCGGTGCGCGCGTGTGACCTTCAGTGGCGCGGCCACTCGGGAACCCCTCCCTGTTCGGTCTGTTGCGGGCGACAGCCTGGCACATGCGTACGGGACGGCGTGGACCGGTACGGACGAGTCCGCGCGGAAGCGGGAAGTTGTCGTCCGACCGGGGCGCGCTCCGCCTGGGGGTCACATCCGGTGATCGTCATGCAAGGCAGGCTGAAAAGTGGGTCTGCGCCGCGACAGCGTGCGGGCCCACTGCGGCTGGGGTGGCTAGGCGGGGAGGTGGTGCTGCGGAGTGGACAACGGACAGCCCGAACCCCCCACATGGCGCGGCACCGTTGAACGCGATCGTCGCGGCGGCCGACGGGTCCCGTACGGCCGCGCGGGAACCGGCGAAGCCGATCGCGGCGATGACTACGCCGACCAACGACCGGTGCTTACGGTCCATCCGTGTCGCGGACATCCCGCGGCCCTCCCGCGCTCGCCAACTGGCGCGGCACAGCCTGCCATACGGGCCGGGCGCGGAGCGCGGGAGGACTCAACCGTTACTTCAGCGAGGCCAGTGCTTCCTTGGCCGCCTGCTGGGTGTCCTTGTCCATTTCGTCGGCCTTGGGCTTGTCATCACCCTGCATGCCGGCGCCGTTGAAGTCGATCACCACCACGACGTTGGCGGACCGGGCCACCACGGTCGCGTTGTGGTAGGGGTCGTCGCCCTTCTTGTCGTCCCAGGTGATCAGGGTGGCGCTGTCGCCGAGTCCGCTGAGTTGGGTGGTCTTGGGGCTGGACGCCTTGCCGGTGGTGGTCTGCACGGCCTGCTGGAACGAGGACTTGGCCTGGTCGTCGGCGGACGCGTTCGGGATCGAGTCGAACCGCTGGAACGAGTCGTCCAGGTAGCGGAACTGGTAGCCGTCCAGACCGTTCCAGGAGCAGCCGCCGCGGTCCTTGGAGTCGTTGGAGTTGGCCGCCGTGCCGTTCGGGTTCTTCGCGCTCTGCACCAGGTGGTTGACGGTGTCCTGCGACATGGCCTTGCAGGGGTCGGGCAGCGTCTTGTACTTCGCCGGGGCGAGCGAGGGCGAGGCGGTGGACGTGGAGGAACCGGAGGACGACGATCCGGCCTGACCCTGCTGGCTCTTGGCGCCTGAGTCGGAGCCCGAGGAACAGCCGGCGAGCAGCATCACCGGCACGGCGGCACACGCGAGCAGGCGGGCGAGGTGCGGGGCAGCTGGTCTGTGCATGGGTCCTTCTGTCGTCGTGGGGCGGTTGTTGCTGACGCGCGACCGTCCCGGCCGCAGCCGTAAACCGACACAATACGTGCTCGGCGTGGCGCGTTGTCCTTCCACGCACTCAATGTGCTATTCGTCTCGCCGGTGTCCGGTGGGGCCTTATTCCTCGATTTTCCTGGCCAGTTCCTGCGCCAGTCCGTGCGCGCCGAGTTGCAGGTCGACGCTCGGCGGGGTCACCGCCGCGTTGGTGGACCACTGCGAGAACTCGATGGTGACCAGCACGTTGGCGGCGCGGAACACCACCGTCACATCGCGGTGCACCCCGGAGCCCTGGGTCATCACCGCGTCGTTGAGGAACGCCTCGTCGCCGATGCCGCCGACCCGGCGCGGCGCGGTGTCGGGCGCGGTGCTCGCGGAGGCGCTCGCCGAGGACGGGGACGGGCTCGACGACGGCTGCGAGGGGGTCGCGCTTCCGCCGGCGGTCGGTCGCTGGCTCGGCGCGGGGCTCTGGCCGGAGGTGCCGCCGGGCGTGGGCGACTCGGCGGGGATGTGGGCGGCGGCGGCCATCTGCTCGTACTCCTGCGCCGCCTTGTCCTCGTCGCTGACGGCCGGGTCGTAGCTGACCACCCGCTCGAAGTCGATGTGCAGATAGCGGTTGCCGCTGGTGACCGCGCCGCTCCACTTGCAGCCGACCCTGCGGTCGGTGTCGAACGTGGGGGTGGCCTGGCCGTCGTAGTCCTGGGAGTTGGGCAGCAGCTGGTGCAGCGTGGTGGAGCTCACGGCGCCGCAGGGCTCCGGGAGGTTGCGGTACTTGCCGGGCGGGGCGGCGCTCGCGGAGTCGCTGCGACTGCTGAGGCCGGAGTTGTCGGTGGCGCTGCCGTTGCCGCCGGGGCCGGAGCAGCCGGCGAGGGCGGCGAGGGCGGTGAGCGAGAGGACGCCCGCTATGGCTCCGGTGCGGCGCGCCCTGGGCGTGTTGCCGGTCAGCCCTTCGCCGGGCACTCCCCTTGGCGTCACTGGCCTGGCCCCCTTTCGAAAACGCGTTGCCGCTGTGGGGCGGCCCGTGGACACAATGTCTACCGCAGAGATCGCCAGCGCCGCCGGTCGCGGGTGTTGATTGGGTTGTTTCGCCCCCGAATCTTGTTTTGACTAAGAAGCGCTAGATTTTGCCCGGTTTGTCGTTATTTTCAGCCGGTAAGTCCAACACTGAAAGCAGTGAGTCCAACCCAGGGGGAGAGATGACGTACACCGAGGTGCCTGGCGTCCGGGTGCCGATCCGCATGTGGACCGATCCGGCAGGCGTGGAGGACGTGGCGATGCGGCAGCTGCGCAACGTCACCACGCTGCCGTGGATCAAGGGCCTGGCGGTGATGCCGGACGTGCACTACGGCAAGGGCGCGACCGTCGGCTCGGTCATCGCCATGGAGGGTGCCGTCTGCCCGGCCGCGGTCGGCGTCGACATCGGCTGCGGGATGAGCGCGGTACGCACCTCACTGACGGCCAACGACCTGCCCGGCGACCTCTCCCGGCTGCGTTCCAGGATCGAGCAGGCCATTCCGGTGGGCCGCGGCATGCACGGCGATCCGGTGGACCCGCTTCGGCTGCACGGGTTCCGTACCGGGGACTGGGACGGGTTCTGGTCCGGGTTCGGCCAGCTGGCGGAGGCGGTCCGGTTCCGCGAGGAGCGGGCCACCAAGCAGATGGGAACGCTGGGGTCCGGCAACCACTTCTGGGAGCTGTGCCTGGACGCCGACGACGCCGTGTGGATCATGCTGCACTCCGGGTCACGGAACATCGGCAAGGAGCTGGCCGAGTACCACATCGGCGAGGCCCAGAAGCTGCCGCACAACCAGGGTCTGGTCGACCGCGACCTCGCGGTGTTCATCGCGGACACCCCGCAGATGGCCGCCTACCGGCGCGATCTTTTCTGGGCCCAGGAGTACGCGAAGCGCAACCGCGCGATCATGATGGCGCTGTCGCAGGACGTGATCCGCCGGGAGTTCAAGAAGGCCAACGTGACCTTCGACGAGGTGATCTCCTGCCACCACAACTACGTCAGCGAGGAACGCTACGAGGGCGTGGAACTGCTCGTCACCCGCAAGGGCGCGATCAAGGCGGCCGACGGGGACTACGGCATCATCCCCGGCTCCATGGGCACCGGTTCCTACATCGTGCGCGGCCTGGGCAACGAGGCGTCCTTCAACTCGGCCTCGCACGGCGCAGGCCGACGGATGAGCCGCAACGCGGCGAAGAAGCGGTTCTCCACGCAGGACCTGGCCGAGCAGACCCGCGGTGTGGAGTGCCGTAAGGACTCCGGCGTGATCGACGAGATCCCCGGCGCGTACAAGCCGATCGATCAGGTCATCGACCAGCAGCGGGACCTCGTGGAGGTCGTGGCCAAGCTGAAGCAGGTCATCTGCGTGAAGGGATAGCGGCTGCCCACCGGCTCGTTGTGCCCAGCCCCCCTGTGCGGATGACGCGCGTGCCTCGCATGTGCGCCATCCGCCTTCTGTGCAACGGTGACCGATCGGCCTCCCGAACGCGGCAACGGCTGGGCCGCGGCCGTCGTTGCCGCGGTGACCTGTCCGCGCGGGCTGGATGGCCCGCGCGGCGAGCGCACGTGAAGGGAAACGACGGCGCTGGGCACGGGGAACGACCGTGCCAGACAAGGCCGTTGGGGCTGTCGGGCCTCAGTTCTCGCGGTGCACCTTGTAGTTGGAGGCCTGCGCCCGCGGCCGGACCACCAGCAGGTCGATGTTGACGTGCGACGGGCGGGTGACCGCCCAGTCCACCGTGTCGGCGACGTCCTCGGCGGTGAGCGGCTCGGCGACCCCCGAGTAGACCGCCGCGGCCTTCTCCTCGTCGCCCCCGAAACGATTCTTCGCGAACTCCTCGGTCCTGACCATGCCCGGAGCGATCTCGATCACCCGTACCGGCTCACCGCACAGTTCCAGGCGCAGCGTCTCCGCGATCACATGGGCACCGTGCTTGGCCGCGACATAGCCGCCCCCGCCCTCGTAGGTGGCCAGGCCCGCGGTCGAGGACAGCACCACGATCGTGCCGTCGCCGCTGGCCCGCAGGGCGGGCAGCAGGGCCTGGGTGAGGTGCAGCACCCCGAGCACGTTGACCTCGTACATGCTGCGCCAGTCCGCGGGGTCCGCCGCCTCGACGCGGTCGGCGCCGAGCGCACCGCCCGCGTTGTTGACCAGTACGTCGCAGCGGTCCAGCCCCGCCGCGAACGCCTCGACCGCCGCCCGGTCGGTCACGTCGAGCACCTGCGCCACCGCGTCATGGCCCTCCTTGACCAGTTCGGCGGCGAGTCCCTCGACGCGGTCCGCACGGCGCGCGGCGAGTACCACCCGGTAACCGGAGGCGGCCAGCCGACGGGCGGTGGCGGCACCGATGCCGCTGCTGGCTCCGGTAACTACTGCGGTGCGGCGGCTCATCCTGCGCGTCTCCCTCATCCGGTCCGGATCTTCGTGCGGTCAGCGTAACGCCGTGATCGGTTTCACTGTGCCCGGCTGATTCGGCGGCTCGACACCCGTGCGTGAGCGCTCCGCGGGGGGCGCCGTGGATCGTGTGCGGCGCCGTTGTGGCGGGTCACGCAGCTCGGCCCTTCAACGCGCTGCCGAACCGGCCTTGGCGGTGGCGTCAGTCGGTGAGGCAGAGCACGCAGACCAACTTGCCGTCCGCGTCCCGCCCGGCCCAGCAGTCCGCGCTGTCCGCGCAGACCGGGAAGGCCAGCACGTTGGATCCGGTCTCCGGGTTCACGGGTATCTCCACCCAGGGCACCGGCGCGGCAGCCAGTGCGGCCTCGGCATGCTTCAGGAAGGTGCCGAGATCGGGGAAGTCGGCCGACCGCGGCCCGTCGAACCGCAGCGAGCCCATGGCGGCGTCGTCCCACAGCAGTCCGATGTCCTCGCTGAGCGGCTGGTGGTCCTCGTAGGCGTCCTCGAACTCCGCCTCCGCGATGACTTCGGGCGCCGCCAGCAGCAGCGCGGCCATGGTGACGTGTCCACTTTCCGCCACGCCCACGTACACCGGCCATCTGCCGTGCGGCACCCCGTCGCACACCGACCACTCCGCCGGGTCGGGCTCACTGAAGATCACGC
The DNA here is from genome assembly GCF_029269905.1 of Streptomyces silvisoli. NCBI lineage: Bacteria > Bacillati > Actinomycetota > Actinomycetes > Kitasatosporales > Streptomycetaceae > Streptomyces > Streptomyces silvisoli. Next base: position 37,484 of record NZ_JARJBC010000023.1, read on the forward strand.
CCCCGGCGACGGCGAGATCGCCGGCGCGCAGGAACTCCTTGGGAGACAGGCCGGAGAACGGCTGGTACTCGTCGGCCAGTTGACGCAACAACGTGTTGATGTCCATGGCCGAGATGGTGGCAGGCCCCACTGACAACCGCCCCCCCTCGCCCGCCCCGCCCCGTCCCGGAGCGGGCGCCGGGGGCTACGGCCAGACCAGGCAGTACATCTGATGCCCCGTCTCGTGGCAGCGTTGGGCGAAGTCCTGCCATTCGTGGAGCATTTGGTAGATCACGAAGGCGTCGCGCGGACCCCGGCGGTCCGGGACGGTGGACCAGATGAAGGCGGCGGCGCCCAGTTGTTCCTCGCCTGCCTTGCGGAGCGGTTCGACGACATTGACGGGCAGTTTCACCACGGCGTAATCCGGGTGAAGCACCACGAGTTCCAGCGGCGGCACCTTGGCCAGGGGTATGCCCTCGATGCCGGTGAGCACCATCGCCGCCATCGTTTCCGGTTTGACCTTGGTGAACATTCCATTGCCGAGCTCATCGCCACCGAGCTCCTCGGGCCGCATGGAGATCGGTACCCGGGCCGCCGTGGCGCCGTCAGGCGCGCCGAAATACTTGTAGGTCACCCCCACTCGGCCACCCCTGTTTCCACCCTCCGCGGCTCGCTGGCGCCCCGTTCCGGCGGGTCGGCGCCGTTTGCCGGTGGGGCGGGCGTGCTGGGGTTCACGGTCGCCCGTCCCCTCGCCCAGTTCGCCACCTGGCTGCATTTCACTACCCGACCATTCGCAAGCCCAACCGCGCAACCCGATCATCGTCTCAGATACGAGGTCGAGACCTGATGATGAAACGCCCGCCCCGGCGAAACGGTTCAAGCCTCTGAGACCATGTGTATGTGAGCATTCCCTACGCGTACGAAGCACCAGTCTCGCAGACCCTCTTCGACCGGGCTGCCGCTGTGACGCCTGGTGGCGTGAACTCTCCGGTCCGCGCATTCCGGGCCGTGGGCGGTACGCCCCGTTTCATGGTGTCCGGTTCCGGTCCGTACCTCACCGATGCCGACGGCCGGGACTACGTGGACCTGGTGTGCTCGTGGGGTCCGATGATCCTCGGCCACGCGCACCCGGCCGTGATCGACGCCGTGCAGGCCGCGGTTGCGCGCGGTACGTCCTTCGGCACGCCCGGTCAGGGCGAGGTGGAGCTAGCCGAGGAGATCGTGGCCCGGGTGGCGCCGGTCGAGCAGGTGCGGCTGGTCTCGTCGGGCACCGAGGCGACGATGTCGGCGATCCGGCTGGCCCGCGGGTTCACCGGCCGGGCGAAGGTGATCAAGTTCGCGGGCTGCTACCACGGGCACGTGGACGCCCTGCTGGCCGCGGCGGGCTCGGGCGTGGCGACGTTCGGCCTGCCGGACACCCCGGGCGTGACCGGTGCCCAGGCGGGCGAGACGATCGTGCTGCCGTACAACGACCTGGACGCGGTCCGCGCGGCGTTCGCGGCGCACCCGGGCGAGATCGCCTGTGTGATCACCGAGGCGTCGCCGGGCAACATGGGCGTCGTTCCGCCGCTGCCCGGCTTCAACCAGGGTTTGGCCGATCTGTGCCGCAATAACGGCGCGTTGTACATCTCCGACGAGGTGATGACCGGCTTCCGGGTCTCCAAGGCGGGCTGGTACGGGATCGACGGGGTCACTCCGGACCTGATGACCTTCGGCAAGGTGATGGGCGGCGGCTTCCCGGCGGCGGCGTTCGGCGGCCGGGCCGATGTGATGGCGCACCTCGCCCCGGCCGGGCCGGTCTACCAGGCGGGCACGCTGTCCGGTAACCCGGTGGCGACCGCGGCGGGCCTGGCGCAGCTGCGGCTGCTGGACGACGCGGTGTACCAGCGGGTGGACGCGGTGGCGGGCCAGCTGGCGGAGCTGGTCGGCGAGGCACTGAACAAGGCGGGCGTGCCGCACCGGGTGCAGACCGCGGGGAACATGTTCTCGGTCTTCTTCACCGAGCGGCCGGTGACCAACTACGACGAGGCCAGGGCGCAGGAGGCGTTCCGGTTCACCGCGTTCTTCCACTCGATGCTGGCGCAGGGCGTCTATCTGCCGCCGTCGGCGTTCGAGTCCTGGTTCGTCTCCGCGTCGCACGACGACGCGGCGATCGAGCGCATCGCGGCGGCACTTCCGGCCGCCGCAACGGCAGCGGCGGAGGCCACCCAGTGAGCGACAACCAGGACATCACGGTCGTCCACCTGATGCGGCACGGTGAGGTGCACAACCCGGAGGGCCTGCTGTACGGGCGGCTGCCCGGGTACCACCTCTCCGAGCTCGGCCGGAAGATGGCCGACCGGGTCGCCGAGCACCTCGCGGACCGCGACATCCGCTACGTGGTGGCGTCACCGCTGGAGCGGGCGCAGGAGACCGCGGCGCCGATCGCCGCCGCCCACGAGCTGGCCGTCGCCACCGACGAGCGGCTGATCGAGGCGGGCAACGTCTTCCAGGGCAAGACCTTCGGCGTCGGCGACGGCGCGCTGAAGAAACCGGCAAACTGGAAATATCTGACAAACCCCTTCAAGCCCAGCTGGGGTGAGCCGTACATCGAGCAGGTCGTACGGATGATGGCGGCGCTCGGCGCGGCGCGGGACGCGGCCCGCGGGCACGAAGCGGTGTGCGTCAGCCACCAGTTGCCGATCTGGGTGGTGCGCAGCTTCGCGGAGCGGCGGCGGCTGTGGCACGACCCGCGCAAGAGGCAGTGCACGCTGGCGAGTCTGACCAGCTTCACGTACCGCGGCGACAAGATCGTGGCGGTGGGCTACAGCGAGCCGGCCCGCGATCTGGTGCCCGCGCACCTGCTGGCGGGGGCCAAGGCGAAGGGCGACACCAAGGGGTTCGGGGCGTAGCGGTAGCGGTTCCCTGAAGAACGTGTAGCGGCCGGGTGGCGGTTTCCCGTCACCCGGCCGCGGTGTGATTTTCCGCCAACTGGCCAGGAACCGCGGGTGGAAGCATGCCGTCTTATCCCGTGTGCGTGGACATAGCGCGCCCACAGCGATGTGACAACGGCAGTAGGAACACGACCGCGGACGGCGGGAAACAGCATGCGTTCGATGACCCGAAGGGGCTTGCTCACTTTGACCGCGGGGGCCGCGATGGGCGCGGCCGTCGGTTGCTCCAACGGCAGCGGCTCGTCAAAACCCAACACGGCCGGCCCGGCGGGCGGCGCCGCCGACCCGAGTCAGCCCGCCGGCACGCCGATCGGTGACGGCTCGACCTCCGACACCGGGCCGCAGCCGTTCCAGCCGACCGTCGAGCGGCTGGAACCCGGCCAGACACCCCCGCAGTTCGTCATCTTCTCCTGGGACGGCGCGGGCGAACTCGACAACGGGCTGTTCCAGCGCTTCCGCAAGCTGGCGCAGGACCACAACGCGAAGATGACCTTCTTCCTGTCCGGCCTCTACTGCCTGCCGGAGTCGAAGAAGCACCTGTACCGGCCGCCGAACAACCCGGTGGGTGCCTCGGCGATCGGGTACTTCAGCGACAGGCACATCAAGATGACCCTTGAGCAGGTGCGCGCGGCGTGGCTTGAGGGGCACGAGATAGGCACCCACTTCAACGGTCACTTCTGCGACGGCCACGGTTCGGTCGCGCACTGGACTCCGGCGCAGTGGGAGAGCGAGATCCAGCAGGCGGTCGACTTCGTCACCAAGTGGAAGACGAACACCGGCTTCACCGATGTGCAGTCGCTGCCGTTCGACTACCGCAAGGAGATGGTCGGCGGCCGGACGCCGTGTCTGCTCGGGCAGGACAACTGGCTGCCGACCGCCAAGAAGCTCGGCTTCCGGTACGACGCCAGCTCGCCCGGCGGGTTGCAGATATGGCCGACGAAGAAGCACGGCATCTGGGATCTTCCGCTGCAGGCGGTGCCGTTCCCCGGGCGGAAGTTCGAGGTCCTGTCGATGGACTTCAACATGCTGTACAACCAGTCGCAGAACGCCACAAAAAGCGACCCGCGCAACTACCCCGGCTGGCGCCAGCAGGCGACCGAGGCGTATGTGCAGGGCTTCCAGCGGGCGTACGAGACGAACCGCGCGCCGTTCTACATCGGCAACCACTTCGAGCAGTGGAACGGCGGGATATACATGGACGCCGTCGAGGAGGCGTTCAAGCAGATCGCGGACGAGAAGCGGTCGGATGTGCGGTTGGTGTCGTTCAAGCAGTATGTGAACTGGCTTGACGCGCAGGACCCGAAGCTTCTGGCGAAGCTCCGGTCGCTGAACGTCGGCGAAAAGCCGAAAGAGGGCTGGAAGTCCTTCACCCAGTCCGTCTGACCTCGCGGGGGCTCCGCGACCGGCCGGGTGGGCCCCCGGGGCGGCTGAGGTGCGGCCCGGCTCGCTAGAGGCGGGGCGTCCTTGCTGGTGGGGTGGGGGTTGAAGGGGAATGGTGGGGGGTGCTAAAGGACGAGGGGAGCCGCATGCGAAACTTTTCACATGAGTCTGACGCGCCTCCCGCAATCGGGCCCCCGCCGCCGCGCCGTAGCCGCGCTGGTCACGGGAGCCGCTCTTGTGCTGGCACTGGCCGGATGCGGTTCGGTGTCCGGGGGGTCGTCCTCGGGCTCGTCGGACACCAAGTTCGTCCAGGGCACCGGCCAGATCACCACCCTGTCCAAGGGTGAGCGCCCCGCCGCCCCCGACATCTCCGGCGCGACGGTCGACGGCCAGCAGCTGTCGCTCTCCCAGTTCAAGGGCAAGGTCGTCGTCCTGAACGTGTGGGGATCGTGGTGCGACCCGTGCCGCGCCGAGGCGCCCAACCTCGCCGAGGTCGCCAAGGACACCGCCGCCAAGGGCGTGCAGTTCGTCGGCATCAACATCCGCGACTACAGCACCGCCCAGTCCAAGAGCTTCGAGCACAGCTTCGGCATCACGTACCCGAGCTTCTACGACCCGGACGGCAACCTGCTGGTGAAGTTCCCGCGCGGCAGCCTGCCCCCGCAGTCCATCCCCACCACCCTGATCATCGACCGCGACCAGAAGATCGCGGTACGCGCGCTCACCGCGCTCACCACCGACCAGCTGCGCAAGGCGCTCGACCCGATCGTCGCGGAGAAGTGACGTGACGTTCCTGGCCGCCGCCATCGACGCGCCCAACCAGACGGTGATGACCGGGGCGCTGCTGCTGGCCGTCCCGGTGGCGCTCATCGGCGGTCTGGCGTCGTTCTTCTCGCCGTGCGTACTGCCGCTGGTGCCCGGCTACCTCTCCTATGTGACCGGTGTCTCCGGAGCCGACCTGGGCAACGCCAAGCGCGGCCGGATGGCCGCCGGGGCCTCGCTGTTCGTACTGGGCTTCACCGCCGTCTTCGTCTCCGGCGGCACGCTGTTCGGCGGCTTCGGCTACACACTCCAGCAGTACAAGGGCACCATCACCATGGTGCTCGGCGCGCTCACCATCCTGCTCGGCGTGGCCTTCATGGGTCTGCTGCCGGGCCTGTTCCAGCGCGAGTTCCGGCTGCACAAGCGTCCGTCGATCGGGCTGGCCGGGGCGCCGGTGCTCGGTGTGCTGTTCGGGCTCGGCTGGACGCCGTGCCTGGGACCGACGCTCGCCGCGGTCCAGGCGCTCTCCTTCAACCAGGCGAGCGCGGCCCGCGGTGCCCTGCTCACCGCCGTCTACTGCATCGGCCTCGGGCTGCCGTTCATCGTCGCCGCGATAGCGTTCCGACGGGCGCTCGGCGCCTTCGCGTTCGTCAAGCGGCACTACGCGTGGGTGATGCGGATCGGCGGCGGCATGCTGGTGGTGGTCGGTGTGCTGCTGGTGACGGGGGCCTGGGACCGGATCGTCTCCCAGATGCAGACCTGGGCCACCGGCTTCAACGTGGGGATCTGATTGATGAGCACGACGGACACCAGCACCGGCACCGGTGCGGACGGCGCCGCCGAGGCGCTGAGCACCGCGCCGCGGGACGACGGCGACACCAGTACCGCAGACGCCCCGAACCTGCCGAAGCTGGGCGTCATCGGCTGGCTGCGCTGGTTCTGGCGGCAGTTGACGTCGATGCGGGTCGCGCTGATCCTGCTGTTCCTGCTCTCGCTGGCGGCCATCCCCGGCTCGCTCGTCCCGCAGGAGGGCACCGACCCGGTCAAGGTCTCGGACTTCCTCAAGGCGCACACCACGCTCGGCCCGATCTACACCAAGCTCGGGCTGTTCCACGTCTACAGCTCGGTGTGGTTCTCCGCGATCTACATCCTGCTGTTCGTCTCGCTGGCGGGCTGCATCATCCCGCGCAGCTGGCAGTTCGTCGGCCAGCTGCGCTCCCAGCCGCCGCGCGCCCCGCGCAAGCTGGACCGGATGCCCGCCTACGCGACCTGGCGCACCGACGCCACGCCGCAGGACGTGCTCGACTCGGCCCGCGACACGCTGCGCGGCCGGCGCTTCCGGGTGGCGCCCGGTGAGGAATCGGTCGCCGCCGAGAAGGGCTATCTGCGCGAGGCCGGGAACCTCGTCTTCCACATCGCCCTGTTCGGACTGCTGATCGCGTTCGCCATCGGCACGCTGTACAAGTCGGACGGCAACAAGCTGGTCGTCACCGGCGGCGGTTTCACCAACAACCAGACGCAGTACGACGACCTCAGGCACGGCGCCTTCTTCGACCCGGACAACATGGCCCCGTTCGGCTTCAGGCTGAACGCGTTCCACGCCACGTACGAGGATTCCGGACCGCAGAAGGGCACCCCGCGCAGCTACTCCGCCGACGTCACGTACTTCGGCCCGGACGGCAAGAGCCACAAGCGGGTCATCCACGTCAACGACCCGCTGAACGTCGCGGGCAACAAGGTCTATCTGACCTCGCACGGCTACTCGATGGTGGTCACGGTCCGGGACGGCCAGGGCAACGTCGCCTACAGCGGCCCGGTGCCGTTCCTGCCGCTGGACGGAAACGTCACCTCGCAGGGCGTCGTCAAGGTTCCGGACGCGGTGGGCAAGGACGGCAAGCGCGACCAGCTGGGCTTCGCCGGACTGTTCACCCCGACGACGGTGATCGACCCGGTGAACGGCCCGCACTCGGTCTTCCCGGCGCTGGACCGCCCCGCGCTGTTCATCACCGGCTACCACGGTGACCTGGGCATGGACAGCGGTCTGGCGCAGAACGTCTACCAGCTCGACACCAGCAACAAGAACCTCCAGCAGTTCAAGGACGCCAAGGGCGACCCCATCCGCAAGCTGATGGTGCCCGGCGACACCTGGACGCTGCCGAACGGCGCCGGGTCGATCACGCTCAACCGCGTCGACCAGTGGGCCAACTTCGAGATCGTCCACCAGCCGGGCAACTCGCTCGCCCTCGGCAGCGCCGTGTGCATGCTGCTCGGGCTCGCCGGTTCGCTGTTCATCCAGCGCCGCCGGGTGTGGGTACGGGCCCGGCGCACGGAGGACGGGCGCACCCTCGTCGAGCTGGCCGGGCTCGGCCGCAGCGAGTCGCGGAAGGTCGCCGAGGAACTGGCGGTGCTGGTGTCGGCCGTACACGCCAAGGCACCCACCGCGGCCGAAGAACCGCAAGAATCCCAGCCGGATTCCCTGTCAGATGGGGACCACTCGGACAAGGAGCAGTCGTGACCATCGCTGCCGGGGTCAATGAGAGCTTGGCCAGTATCAGCAACTACCTGGTGTATTCGGCGATCACCGTCTACACCCTGGCCTTCCTCGCCCACATCGCCGAGTGGACCTTCGGCAGCCGCAGCCGGGTGGCGCGCACCGCGCGGGCGGTCACCGAGTCGGCCGCCGCGCCCGCCGCTCCGGCGGTTCGGGTGACGCAGCGCGGCGGCGGTACCACCGTGCTGGACCGGCCGAAGGTGGTGACCCGGGACGGTTCGGACGACCGGGGCGCCACCGACGGCCCGGGCGCCGCGGGCGGCAGCGAGAAGGGCGACCTGTACGGGCGTATCGCCATCTCGCTGACCGTGCTCGCCTGGCTGCTGCACCTCGGCGGAGTGGTGGCCCGCGCGCTGTCCGTGGGGCGGGCGCCGTGGGGCAACATGTACGAGTTCTCCACGACGCTGGGCCTGGTCGCCATCGGCTTGTACCTGTTGCTGCTGGCGCTCGGCAAGAACGTCCGCTGGGTCGGGCTGTTCCTGATCACCTCGGTGCTGCTGGACCTGGGTCTGGCGGTCACGGTGCTGTACGCGGACTCCGACCAGCTGGTGCCCGCGCTGCACTCGTACTGGCTGTGGATCCACGTCAGTTGCGCGATCATCTGCGGCGCCGCGTTCCACCTGGGTGCGCTGGCCACCTTCCTCTACCTCTTCCGTGACGGATACGAGCTGCGCGGCGAGCAGGGGCGGCTGGGCAGGCTGGACTTCCTGCTGGAGCGGCTGCCCGCCGCGGCGACGCTGGACAAGTTCGCGTACCGGATCAACGCGGCGATCTTCCCGCTGTGGACGTTCACCATCATCGCGGGATCGATCTGGGCCGAGTCGGCATGGGGCCGGTACTGGGGCTGGGACCCCACTGAGACCTGGTCGTTCATCACCTGGGTCGCGTACGCGTGCTACCTGCACGCCCGTGCCACCGCGGGCTGGAAGGGCCGCAAGGCGGCCTACCTGTGCCTGATCGCCTTCGGCTGCTTCCTGTTCAACTACTACTGCGTCAACATCTTCATCGTCGGCAAGCACAGCTACGCCGGGCTGTAAGCCCGACCGTAAGGTCCTTTCCCGGGGGTCTGGGCTTCGGCCCAGACCCCTTCTGGGAGCTCCACCCTCCCCCGGCGAGCCCTCGGGGGCTGGGGCGCAGCCCCGGAAGGGGCCTGGGCGAAGCGCCGAACGGAAATCCCCTTACTCCTACCGCCGGTGGCGGTGACCAGGCTCCTGGTGGGGCGGGGTCTGCCGGGAACCCGGCAGGGTGGGCTTGGGGAGGTGCGCCACCTCCCATTCCGCCTCGGCGAGTTGCTCCGCCGTATCGGTGGGCAGGCCCGGCGGCCGCGATGCCGCCGAGTCCCAGCCGAAGGCGGATGTGAGGTCACCGAACGTACGCCGCCGCCACCGGCTGATGTTGGGTTCGGTCACCCCGGTGAACCGCTCCAGGAACCGCAGCACCGAGGTGTGGTCGAACGCCTCACCGGCCGCCCAACCGCCCACCGTCCACGGCGAGATGATGATGCACGGCACCCGGAAACCGGCTCCGATCGGCAGTCCGTTGACGAACTCGTCCGGTGTGCCCGGCTTCGGCGTGGGCGGCGGAACATGGTCGAACAGGCCGTCGTTCTCGTCGTAGTTGAGGATGAACGCGGTCTTCGCCCACACCTTCGGGTTCGAGGCGATCGCCTCGATCTTCGAGGCGACGAAGTCCGCGCCCGCCGCGGGCAGGTAGTCCGGGTGCTCCGACTGGTAGCTGGTCGGGATGATCCAGGAGACCGCGGGCAGCTGGCCGCTCCGGGCGTCCTCCTCGAAGGCGCCCGCGGGCCGGAACCGCATGCCGCGCTCGTAGAGCGGATCGCCGGGCTTGGCGTCCTGGAAGGACTGGAAGTTCTCCAGCATGTTGCAGCCGTAGTTGTCCAGCTCCTGGTACACCTGCCAGCTGATTCCGGCGTCCTCCAGCCGCTCCGCGTACGTGGTCCAGCGGTACGGCGACGGCGCGTCGTTGGTGGTGATCGGGCCGCCGTGGGTGCCGCTCGGGTCGATGGTGCCCGTCATCCAGTACAGCCGGTTGGGCCAGGTCGGCCCGAACACCGAGCAGAAGTAGTTGTCGCAGATCGTGAACGCTTCCGCCAGGGCGAACTGGAACGGAATGTCCTCGCGGGTGTGGTAGCCCATCACGTACGGGCCGTTGGCGCCGTCCGCCGCCCGGTGCGCGGGCAGCCACCTGTCCATCCGGCCGTGGTTCCACGCCCGGTGCTGCACCTCCCAGGCGTGGCTGGTGGACGGGATCGCCTGGGCGCTGGACTTGTGGGTGTCGAGGTGGAAGGGGAGCAGATATCCGTCGGGGTTCTCCTCGTCCGGCTGGTAGAACACCGAACGGCCGGTGCTGAGTCGCAGCGCGTCGGGGTCCGCGAACCCCCGTACGCCCTTGAGAGTGCCGAAGTAGTGGTCGAAGGACCGGTTCTCCTGCATCAGCAGGACCACGTGTTCGATGTCCGCCAGCGAGCCGTGCCGGGCCGGTCCGGCCGCGACCGCCCGCTGGACGCTCGGCGGCAGTAGGGACAGCGCGGCGGCGCCGCCGAGTGCGCCCGCCGCCGAGCCGAGGAGTCTGCGTCGGGTGATGTCGGGCATGGGTATCCCTCTCCCTCGAATCGCGTACGCCCTCTCCGGGCCTTCGCCGACTCTCCAGCGCCGATCGGATCGGAGGGAGGAGCAATTGCGTTAACTATGCAGCAATTGACCGTGTACGGATGAGGCTTTGGGGATGGTTCGGCGTGTCGCGCGCATGCCGCTCGCGCCGTCGGCGGCGCTGCCGCCAGTGGTGACTCGGGCTCAGGGCGCGGTGGGTGAGGCGTCGTCAGGTCCGGAAGCGCCGTTCTGCTTGCGGCGCAGCTCCTCCTCGCGGCGGCGCAGGTCCGCCTCCCACTCCTTGAGCATGGCCTCGTCCCGCTTGTTCGCCAGGCTCAACGAGCGTAGGAACTCGGGGTTGTCGTCCGGCGCGACCCAGTGCGTCGGCTCCTCGGCCGCCGTCGTCCCGAAGCCCGCGCCGTCCGCCGCAGGCCCGCCGCCGCGCAGGCCCGCCCGCGGACGCCCCGCGGCCAGCCAGGCGATCGGTCCGATCAGCACCTCACCGAACAGCAGGATGATGAGCACCCACACCACCTTGGGCAGATTGCGCACCTGCTGCTCGGGGGTGTTCAGGCAGTCGATGAACGCGAAGATCCACAGTGCGAGCACCAGCAGGAAGGGCAGATACCTGATCATGCCGACGCGGTCCCCCTGAGTACGGCGAAGGGCCGCGGACGGCCCAGTGACGGCTCAAGGGTAGACCGCGCGGGCCGACGGGTGGGCCGTCCGCGGCGCACCCGCGGGCGGGCGCGCTGAACGCCGTGCCGTGCGCCCGGCGGCGAGCGGCGACATCGGATGTCGGATACTGGAACGCATGGCTTACGACGATCTTCGCTCGTTTCTGAGGGCGCTGGAGCGGGACGGTGACCTCAAGCGCATCAAGGTCGAGGTCGACCCCTGTCTGGAGGTCGGCGAGATCGTCGATCGGGTGAACAAGGCGGGTGGCCCCGCCCTGCTGTTCGAGAACGTGCGCGGCTCCGCCATGCCGCTGGCGATGAACGTCTTCGGCACCGACCGGCGGCTGCTCAAGGCGCTCGGGCTGAACTCGTACGACGACATCAGCGAGAGGATCGCGGGCCTGCTCAAGCCCGAACTGCCGCACGGCTTCACCGGGGTGCGCGAGGCGTTCGGCAAGCTCGCCGGGATGGCGCACGTACCGCCGAAGAAGGTCAGGCCGGGTGACGCGCCGGTGCAGGAGGTCGTGCTCACCGGCGACGAGGTGGACCTGGAGCGGCTGCCCGCGCTGTTCACCTGGCCGCACGACGGCGGCTCGTTCTTCAACCTCGGCCTGACGCACACCAAGGACCCGGAGACCGGGGTGCGCAACCTCGGCCTCTACCGGTTGCAGCGGCATGACGCGCGGACCATCGGCATGCACTGGCAGATCCACAAGGACAGCCGCAACCACTACCAGGTCGCCCAGCGGCGCGGCGAGCGGCTGCCGGTGGCCATCGCGTTCGGTTGCCCGCCCGCGGTGACGTACGCGGCCACCGCGCCGCTGCCCGGTGACATCGACGAGTACCTGTTCGCGGGGTTCGTCCAGGGCAAGCGGGTGGAGATGGTGGACTGCAAGACGGTCCCGCTCCAGGTCCCGGCCGCCGCCGAGGTGGTCCTGGAAGGCTGGCTGGAGCCCGGAAGGACGCTGCCGGAGGGGCCGTTCGGCGACCACACCGGCTTCTACACCCCGCAGGAGCCGTTCCCGGCGCTGACCATCGACTGTGTGACGACGCGTCGACGGCCGCTGCTGCAGTCGATCGTGGTGGGCCGCCCGCCGACCGAGGACGGTCCGCTGGGCAAGGCCACCGAGCGCTTCTTCCTGCCGCTGCTCAAGGTCATCGTCCCGGACATCGTCGACTACGACCTGCCCGAGGCGGGCGGCTTCCACAACTGCGCGATCGTCTCGATCGACAAGAAGTACCCCAAGCACGCCCAGAAGGTGATGCACGCCATCTGGGGAGCGCACATGATGTCGCTCACCAAACTCATCATCGTGGTCGACTCGGACTGCGATGTGCACGACTACCACGAGGTCGCCTGGCGGGCGTTCGGCAACACCGACTACGCCCGCGACCTGACCGTGGTCGAAGGTCCCGTCGACCACCTTGACCACGCCTCCTACCAGCAGTTCTGGGGCGGCAAGGCGGGCATCGACGCGACTCGGAAGCTGCCCGAGGAGGGCTACACCCGCGACGGCGGCTGGCCGGAGATGGTCGTCTCCGACCCGCAGACCGCCGCGCGGGTGACACGGCGATGGAAGGAGTACGGGCTGTGAGCGTTGAGTCGGCGGCCCCGGATCTGTTCGGACCGGAGCCCGCGCCGCCCGGCAGGATCAAGGCGTTCCTGCGGCTGGTGATGATCGAGCACTCGGTCTTCGCCCTGCCCTTCGCCTATATCGCCGCGCTCACCGCCATGCAGGCGCGGAGCGCCTCCGTCCACTGGTGGCAGCTGTTCCTGGTGACCGTCGCGATGGTGGGGTTGCGCACCTTCGCGATGGCCTGCAACCGGATCATCGACCGGGAGATCGACGCCCGCAACCCGCGTACCGCGGGCCGCGAACTGGTCACCGGCGCGGTGTCGGTGCGCTCCGCGTGGACCGGCGCGCTGGTCGCCCTGGTGGTCTTCCTCGCCGCCGCCGCGTCGCTCAACACACTGTGCCTGTGGCTGGCACCGCTGGCCGTGGTGCCGATGGTGGTCTATCCGTACGGGAAGCGGTTCACCAACTTCCCGCACGCCATCCTCGGCCTCGCCCAGGCGATGGGGCCGATCGGCGCATGGCTCGCGGTGACCGGCAGCTGGTCGTGGGACGCGGTGATCCTGGGGCTCGCGGTGGGCGTGTGGATCGGCGGCTTCGACCTGATCTTCGGCTGCCAGGACGTGGCGGCCGACCGGGCGCACGGTGTGAAGTCGGTACCGGCCCGCTTCGGCATCGCCGCCGCGCTGTACGGCGCCCGGGCCTGCCACGTGGTGACCACCGCGCTGCTCGCCTGGTACGGCGTCGCCTCCGGCGCCGGTGCCTTCTGGTGGATCGGCCTGCTGATCGTCGCGGTCGCGTTCTGCTACGAGCACTCGATCGTCAAGCCGGGCGACCTGTCCCGGCTGAACCGGGCGTTCTTCACCGTCAACGGGTTCATCGGCATCGCGCTGTTCGTCTGCGCGCTGCTCGACCTGCTGACCCGCGGACTCGCCGCCTGACAGCGCGTCAGTGCGGGTTGCGGCGAGATCAGGGTATGAGCTCGCCGACCCGGCGCTCCCGGAACGCGAACGCCGCGAGCACTCCGCCCACCAGCCCGAACAGATGCCCCTGCCAGGACACCCCGGTCGCGTTCGGCAGCACGCCCCACAGGATCGAGCCGTAGAGCACCGCCACCGCCACGCCCAGCGCGATGTCCAGCGGACGCCGGTCGACGAACCCGCGCACCACCAGATACGCGAACAGTCCGAATATCAGGCCGGAGGCCCCCGCCGTGTTGGTGCCGGACGGCGCCACCAGCCACACGCCGAGCCCGCTGACGACGATGATCAGCAGCGAGATGGCGAGGAACCGGCCTATGCCGCGCAGCGCGGCGAGGAAGCCGAGGACCAGCAGCGGCAGGCTGTTCGCCGCGACATGACCGAAGCCGAAGTGGACGAACGCCGCCGGGATGATGTCCAGCAGCCCGCGGGCCTGCCGGGGCACGATCCCGAAGTGGTCCAGCGCACCGTGCGACACCGCGTCCACGGCCTCCAGCGCCCACAGCAGCGCCACCCAGCCAGCCATGAGCGCGCCCGCCGCGACGACGTTCGCCAAACCGCCGCCCGGGCGCACGGGCTTCGCATACGCCACCATCTCGCCGCCCCCCTCGGTACCCCTCGAACCCCGTTGACCTCCTGCGCCCCGGCCCGGTTCCGCGCACTCCCGGGCCGCGCCCGGGGCAGCCTGCCCCCGGTCGGGAGATGTGCTTCCACGGTAGACAACGGGTCCGACATCCGTCCCGGTTCCGCGGCGCAGGTGGTTCTGCGGGCATCCGGCCCGGTCGGGGCCGTTCGGACGGATAGGCTCCCGGTGTGGAGCCGCGACACACCTCATCGATACCCGACGACCGCCGACGTCCCTGGGTGGTCGGCGTCTCCGGGGCCTCCGGCACCCCGTTCGCGGCGTCCGTCGTCCGGGCGCTGCTGCACGCGGGGGAGGCGGTCGACCTGGTGGTCAGCCGGGCCGCCCGGCTGACGGTGCTGGACGAGACGGGTCACCCGTTCCGGGACGCCCACTGGCGCGAGGACCTCGCCCGGTGGCTGGCACGCGGCGCCGACGGCACGCCGGACGCGTACGACGTCGACCTCGCCGCGGTGCGCTGCTGGCCCGCGGGTGACCTGGCGGCCGGGCCCTCGTCCGGCTCGTACCCGGCGAAGGGCATGCTGATCGTTCCGGCGAGTACGGCGTGCGTGGCGGGAGTGGCGCTCGGGCTGTCGAAGGACCTGTTGCAGCGTGCCGCGAGCGTGACGCTCAAGGAACGGCGGCCGTTGGTGGTCGTGGTGCGCGAGACCCCGCTCAGCGGGCCGACGCTCCGGCAGCTGGTCGCCCTTGACGAGGCGGGCGCCGTGGTGCTGCCCGCCTCTCCCGCCTTCTACGCCGGTGCGGTCAGCGCCCAGGACCTGGTGGACTTCGTGGCCGGCCGGACACTGGACGCCGTCGGCGTGCCGCACAAGCTGTACCGCAGATGGACGGGCGAGCTGGGCGGCGCACAGGGGTGACAGCGGTGCGAAGCACCTCTCTTGAGGGCGGTGGTGGGTGGGCGGACGCCGAGGACCGACGTCGGGTCCTGACGTCAGGTTCCGGGCACCGTGTGCCTTAGATTCAATCCGTAAGCGCGGGACCGAAGTAGGAATGGAAGGCTCCAGGTACATGGACGCGGTGGACAGGCAGCTCATCCAGGCCCTGCGTGAGAACGGCAGGGCGTCCTATGCCGAGCTGGGCAGGCTCGTGGGGCTCTCCGGCCCCAGCGTCACCGACCGCATCAACCGCCTTGAGCAGGCCGGGGTCATCACCGGTTACCGCGCCACCGTGGCCCCCGCCGCGCTGGGCCTCGGCGCCACCGCGCTGGTCGGCATCCAGCTCAGCGACGCCGCCGACCACGAGGACGTGGCGCGCCGGATGCAGGACCTGGACGAGATCGAGGACTGCTGGTTCATCGCGGGCGACGACTCGTTCATGCTCAAGGTCCGGGTGCCCGACGTGGACGGACTCGAGCACACCATCCGGCGGCTGTCAGGCATCCGCGGCGTGGCCCGCACCCGCACCACCGTGGTCCTCTCCACGAAGTGGGAGAACCGGGTCGGCGAGCTGCCCGAAGAGGTCTGACCGGGGCCGCCCTGTCGGCGCCGTCAGGGTCAGGGCGTACTCTCGATCGGGTCTAGGTGAGAAGGAGGCGGCATGGACGCGGGGCTCAAGCGTGAGCTGGAGGAGAAGGTCTACGCGGGGGAGCGGTTGACCCGCGAGGACGGGATCGCCCTCTACGAGTCCGACGACCTCGCCTGGCTCGGCGGTCTCGCGCACCACGTGCGGACGCAGAAGAACGGCGACGTCGTCCACTTCAACGTCAACCGCCACCTGAACATGACCAACGTGTGCACGGCGTCGTGCGCGTACTGCTCGTTCCAGCGCAAGCCGGGCGAGAAGGACGCCTACACCATGCGCATCGAGGAGGCCGTCCGGCTCGCCCAGCAGATGGAGGGCGACAACCTCACCGAGCTGCACATCGTCAACGGCCTGCACCCGACGCTGCCTTGGCGCTACTACCCGCGTTCGCTGCGCGCGCTCAAGGAGGCCCTGCCGCAGGTGGCGCTGAAGGCGTTCACCGCCACCGAGATCCACCACTTCGAGACGATCTCCGGCCTCGACGCGTCGGAGATCCTCGACGAGCTGATCGACGCCGGTCTCGAGTCGCTGACCGGCGGTGGCGCCGAGATCTTCGACTGGGAGGTCCGGCAGCACATCGTGGACCACCGCACCCACTGGGAGGACTGGTCCCGTATCCACCGGCTGGCGCACTCCAAGGGCCTCAAGACGCCGAGCACCATGCTCTACGGCCACATCGAGGAGCCGCGGCACCGCGTCGACCACGTCCTGCGGCTGCGTGAACTCCAGGACGAGACCGGCGGTTTCCAGGTCTTCATCCCGCTGCGCTACCAGCACGACTTCGTGGACATGAAGGACGGCAAGATCCGCAACCGCCTTCAGGCCCGCACCACGATGGCCTCCGGCGCCGAGGCGCTGAAGACCTTCGCGGTCTCCCGGCTGCTGTTCGACAACGTGCCGCACGTCAAGGTGTTCTGGGTGATGCACGGTCTGTCCACCGCCCAACTCGCCCTGAACCACGGTGCGGACGACATGGACGGCTCGGTGGTCGAGTACAAGATCACGCATGACGCGGACGACTTCGGCACCCCGAACAAGCTGACCCGCGAGGACCTGCTGGACCTGATCCGGGACGCGGGCTTCCGGCCGGTCGAGCGCAACACCCGGTACGAGGTCATCCGCGAGTACCCGGGTCCGGACGCCGACCGCCGGGAGTCCCCGCAGCCCATGCGGGTGTGAGGCCGCCCCCCGAGGTGATCGTCCGGGAGGCGTGTTTCACTGGTGGGGTATGTACCGTACGGACGAGGAAAGAGTGGAAACGTCGTGAGCTGGAAGCCGAGCGCCATGCTCCGCTATACCGCGATGCGCCTTGGCCTGTTCGTGGCGAGCTTCGCCGTCATCTGGGGCCTCGTCTACCTGCGTGTCCTCCCGTCCGGGCTCGGCAGCTCCAACCTGCTGTGGGTGCTGCTGCTCGCGCTGGTCATCTCCGGGGCGCTGAGCTACGCGTTGCTGCGCAAGGTACGTGACCAGGCGTCCGCGCAGATCTCGGAGCGGGTGGACCGCACCCGCCGGGCCTTCGACGCCAAGGCCGGTGACGAGGACGCCGCCGACGACGCGGCGCGCAGCGCGCAGAGCGGCTGAGCCTCAACATGTGACGGTCGTCACGCACTTCACCACGCCCCGCGAGGGAATCACCCTTCCCTTGCGGGGCGTTGGTGTCTCTTGTCATCGCAATCCCAAAGAATCGCTTTGGGGTTGTCAAAGTACGAGTGTTAGCGTGACCGACATGTCCTCTTCCGCCACCCAAGCAGCGCCTACCGGTACGTCACGTCGAATACCCAGGATCCCGTTCTGGGCCCAGATCCTGTTGGGTCTCGTCGGTGGCGCGTTGCTCGGCTGGCTGGCGCACAGCCAGGACATCGCATGGCTGGGCAGCACCCTGGCGCAGATCGGCCACCTCTTCGTCCAGCTGCTGAAGCTGGCGGTCGCCCCGCTGGTCTTCTTCGCGATCGTGGTGTCCATCACCAACCTGCGCAACGTCTCCAACGCCGCCCGGCTGGCCACCCGCACCCTGCTGTGGTTCATGGCCACCTCGCTGATCGCGGTCGTCATCGGCCTGGCGATCGGGCTGCTCACCCACCCCGGTTCGGGCACCGGACTGACCGCGGCCAACGGTTCCAAGCCGCAACACACCGGCTCCTGGCTGGACTTCCTCACCGGCATCGTCCCGACCGACATCATCACGCCGTTCACCCAGCTCAACGTGTTGCAGATCGTCTTCATGGCGGCCGTCGTCGGCATCGCGGCGCTGCAACTCGGTGAGAGGGCACAGCCGTTGCTCACCCTCAGCGGCAGTGTCCTGGAACTGCTGCAGAAGGCGCTGTGGTGGGTCATCCGGCTCGCTCCGCTGGGCACGCTGGGCCTGATCGGCAACGCGATCAACACCTACGGCTGGGACCTGATCAAGCAGTACGCGACGTTCACCGTCGATGTCTACGTCGGCTGCGCGCTGGTGATGTTCGGCGTCTACCCGCTGCTGCTGGCCACCGTGGCCAAGGTCAGTCCGCTGCGGTTCTTCCGCGGGGCCTGGCCCGCGATCCAGCTCGCCTTCGTCTCCCGCTCCTCGGTCGGCACCATGCCGGTCACCCAGCGGGTCACCGAGCGGCTGGGCGTGCCGCGCGAGTACGCCTCGTTCGCGGTGCCGTTCGGCGCCACGACCAAGATGGACGGCTGTGCCGCGATCTACCCGGCGATCTCCGCGATCTTCATCGCCGAGGTCTTCGGCATCCACCTGGGCATAGGCGACTACGTGCTGATCGCCTTCGTCTCGGTCATCGGCTCCGCCGCCACCGCCGGACTGACCGGCGCGGTCGTGATGCTCACCCTCACCCTGTCCACGCTCGGCCTCCCCCTGGAGGGCGTCGGTCTGCTGCTGGCCATCGACCCGATCCTGGACATGATGCGCACGGCGACGAACGTCGCCGGGCAGTCGGTCATCCCGATCCTGGTGGCCGCCCGTGAGCGGCTGCTGGACCGGGAGGCCTTCGACGCGGCCGACGGCGAGTTCGACCTGGACGGCTCGGACGAACCGGAGCGGGTCGCCGCGGCTGCGTAGTTACGCCCTTCGAGAGGCCCTCGCCAGTCGGTGAGGGCCTCTCGTCGTTGCTGGGGCACTGCCAAGCTGTCGCAGGAGGGCGGGTCCAGGTTCGACGCTGTTTGCCAGACGATCGGAGGCCGCCGCCGGGTGAACTTCCGTCGCGCCGTAGGGTGTTGGCGTGATCGATCCCACCGTGGCGACGCGCGCCGCGTATGACGGCATCGCGGCCGAGTACGCGCGGCAGTGGAGTACGCCCCCGGCGTGGATGGGTGCTGAGTTGGAGCGCCTGGCCGGGCGGCTGCCCGCCGGGGCGCGGATAGCGGACATCGGCTGCGGCCCCGGGCATCACACCCGGATGTTGCGGGAGCGCGGCTTCGACGTCACCGGGTTCGACCTGTCGCGGGCGATGCTCACCGCGGCCGGGGTGCCGGGGCTGGTGCAGGCCGACATGCGGGCGCTGCCGGTGGACGCGGGGGCGCTGGACGCGGTGTGGTGTGTGGCCGCGCTGCTGCACGTACCGCGGCCCGAAGTGCCGGTGGTACTCGGTGAGTTCGGGCGGGTGCTGCGGGCGGGTGGCGAGTTGCTGCTCAGCGTCGCCGAGGGCGACGGCGAGGGGTGGGACGAGCGGGCCTATGGGCCCTCGCGCCGGCGCTGGTACGTACTGCACCGGTACGAGGCGCTCGCCGAGCTGCTGGACGCGGCCGGGTTCGACGTGGCCGACCACGCTCGGCAGTCGACGCACCGCGAGTGGCTGCGGGTTCACGCCCGGCGCCGTTGAACAGCGGTGCCCCTGCCGCTGTCCGCGGCAGGGGCACACCCGTCAGCACGCGTCAGTCGTGGTGGATACGGGCGCGGTGGGTGACGGTGGAGTTCTGCGCGGTGGCGCTGGGCATCGCGCTGGGCGAGGCCTGGCCGGGGGTGGCGGCCACGTTGCCCGGCAGGATGCTGGGGCTCTGGCTGGGCATCGCCTGCGGGCGCTGGCCGGGCATCGGCCGGGACGGGCGGTGGCCGGGGCGCAGGTGCTGCTTGTGGCCCGGCAGGCTGGGCAGCGTGGTGACGTTGCGGCACCAGCGGGGGAGCCGGCCCACGTTCTTGACGTAGCTGGCGCTCACCCACTCGCGCTGGCGGGTGTCCAGCTTGTACCAGATCGCGTTGCCGCGGACCCGCTGGCCGCGGACCTTGCAGACGATGCGGACGACCCGGCCGCTGTCCAGGTGGCCGACGGCCTGGTACCGGGTGCTCGGCCCGCTCCTGATCACCACACTGTGCCGGGCGACCACGCGGCCCTTGGCGTCGGGGACGAGCATCGTGTGGTGGCCGCGGCCGGTCGGCATGCCGGTGTCGGCCTGGGCGGGAACTGCGGGTACACACAGGAGTCCGACGACTCCGATTGCTACGGCGAGGCGGCGCATAGGGACCTCAGTTCTCGTGCGTGAGCGTGCGCTCGTGTGCGAAGGGGTGCGCCCAGCATGCGCGGACCGGTCGTCGGAAACCCTGAGGTGGCAGGGGGAGACACGGCCAATCCCCCGGACGGTGGTACGGGTTCACGCTCTTGCGTCATACGCCGGTCGGGGCTTAGGGGGCGGCGAACCGTGGGCCTGTTTCCTGCCGGGCAGCATGTGTCTACCGCCGGTAACTCGCCTGGTCGTGCCAGAGACGCCCATGTCGCATGACATGTCACCCCAACTCGGTCGCGCTGCATCCTAGTTGACCACTCGGTCGGGCCGTGCCGTGCGGGCCGTCGCCGTGCCCATGGGCGCGGCCGTCACACCGGCGGCTCGGCGCTGCGGGCCGCACCGCCCAGCGGATCGAGGAACCGTACGCCAACCGTCAGACCGGCTCGGCGCCGCGGGCGTAGCGGGCGGCGAACTCCCGGAACCGGCGGCCCGCCGTGCTGCCCGGTCGGCCCTGGTGCCAGGCCAGACCGATGGTGCGGTACGCGTCCTGGTCGGCGATCGGCACCAGCCGGACCCTGGCGGGCGGTGGGCCGCCGTCGCCCGCCGGGACCACGGCGACGCCGAGCCCGGCGGCCACCAGGCCGTTGATGGTGGAGACCTCGGCGCACTCGGACACCACGTCGGGAGTCACCCCGGCCCGGTGGAACAGCTGGCAGGTGATCTGCCGCAGTCCCAGCGCCGGGCGCATGATGATGAGCCGCTCGTCCGTCAGCTCGTCCAGCCGGACGGTGTCGCGGTCGGCGAGCCGGTGGTCGGCGGGCACCGCGAGCCCCAACCGCTCGTCGCGCAGCGGCAACCAGCCGAGCTGCGGGTCGGACGGCCGCGGGCTGGTGATCGCGGCCTCCGCGGTGCCGTCCCGCAGCAGCTCCAGCACGGCCCCGGCCGAGTCCTGGTGCAACGTGAAGCGCGCGCCGGGGGAGTCCTGGGCGTACGCGCCGAGCAGCCGGGGCACCAGCCAGCTGCCGAGCGAGTGCACGAAGGCCAGGCCGAGTGTCTCCCGCGGCGGGGCGAGCAGCGTGGCGATGCGGCCCTGCGCCGCGTCCAGCTCGTCCAGCGCCCGCTGTGCGTGCCGCCGGAAGATCCGGCCGTAGTCGTTGAGGCGTAGCCGGTGCCGGTCGCGGTCGAACAGCCGGGCGCCGACCTGCCGTTCCAGTCGCAGCAGCGCCCGCGACAGCGTCGGCTGGGCTATCCGTAGCCGCGCCGCCGCCTCGGTCACATGCTCGGTCTCGGCGAGCGTGAGGAACCAGCGCAGTTCGTCGATGGTCACCCGGAGATTGTCCCTCTTCCCAGGGTTATGCACGGGGCGCATGAACCGGCACCAAATCCGGTATTTCCCTTTTGGTGGACGGGCGTTGATGCTGGCTACATGCTCACTACTGACGAGAAACTCGCACTGGCCACCGCGTTCCACACCGGCCTTGTCACCGCCGACTGGGAATTGATCCGTTCACTGCTCACCGACGACGCCAGCTGGACGCTGCCCGGCGACAACCGGATTTCCGGTCGGGTGGTCGGCGCGGACGCGGTGGTGGAGCGTGCCCGGCTGATCGCCGGATACGGCGTGAATTTCGACTTCCAGCGCGTTCTGGTCAGCCGCGACAACCTGGCGCTGTCACTGCACAACACCGCGGAACGCAACGGTGTGCGGCTGGACGAATACCTGGCCACCGTGTGCTTTCTACGGGACGGA
The DNA here is from genome assembly GCF_029269905.1 of Streptomyces silvisoli. Classification (NCBI taxonomy): domain Bacteria; kingdom Bacillati; phylum Actinomycetota; class Actinomycetes; order Kitasatosporales; family Streptomycetaceae; genus Streptomyces; species Streptomyces silvisoli. Next base: position 59,277 of record NZ_JARJBC010000023.1, read on the forward strand.
AAGATCGCGGCTATCGAGACGTATCTGTCGGATGTCGACGGGATGAACGCCTTCTTCTGCTGAGCGCCAACCGGTGGTACGGGAGTTCGGCGAGGCGGGCGCCGAACTCCCGTACCGCGTTCAGCAGTTGCCGTCCGCGGGTCGGCCCGCGAAGCGCTCCGCCAGCCAGTCCATGGCCAGCGGCGAGCCCGCGACCGCGCCCTCCACGTGCCCCATCAGCGGCAGCTCCCGCCACCACACGGTGCCGCCCTCGCCGCACCACTCGCGGCGCAGTTGGGCGGCCACCGGGTAAGGGATCAGCTCGTCGTCGGTCGCCTGGTACAGGTGGACCGGGGCGTCGGGGGCGTGGGTGCCCAGTTGGTCCGCGCGCAGCCGCCGCTGCCAGTCGGGCTGGACCAGCGGGTCGGTGACCGTCACCTCGTCGACGGTCTTGAACGCCGCCGCGATGGTGTCCTCGGCCACGCACTGCGTCTTGTCCAGGTCTACGTAGTAACGTCCCTTGGCGTTCAGGTACTTGGCCAGGTCGAGCTCGGGGTAGGCGGTGTCGTGGCCGACACCGGCCATCAGGATCAGGCCCGCGCCGATGTTGCCGTTGTTGTAGTCGGCGACCTTCAGCAGGTCGGCGGGCACGCCGCCGGTGGCGGTGCCCTGGACGTTCAGGTCGGGCGCGTAGCCGTGGTGCAGTTCGGCGGCCCATCCGGCGGCCTGGCCGCCCTGCGAGTAGCCCATGATGCCGACCGGGCTGTCGGCGTCCAGACCGGTGCCGGGCAGGCGCTCGGCCGCGCGGGCGGCGTCCAGTACCGCCTGGCCCTCGGCCCGGCCCACCGTGTAGGTCTCCACGCCCGGGTCGCCGACCAGCTCGTAGTCGGTGACCGCGACCGCCCAGCCGCGCAGCAGCGCCTGGTTGATCAGGTTGCCCTCGACGGCGGTTCCGGTGGGGAACCCGGCCGAGGGCGCGCACTTGGGGGCCAGTCCCACCGTGCCGACGGCGTAGCGGTGGCGGCGGCCGGCGGCAGGGCGGCGCTCATCGCGAGTGCGGTGAGTGCGGCGAGGACGGCGCGCCGGGTGCGCGAGATCGTGCGGGTCATGGCGGCGGCTCTCCCAACTGCCCTGGGTGACGTACGGGTTCGTCCGCGCTCAGGGATTTTCCCGGCCGGGACCCGATACCGCCAGACGCGTGCGGAGGGAAAACTCGCGCGCCCGGAAAAGGCAGGAGCCCCGCGCGCTGCGCGGGGCTCCTTGGGTACTGCGTATCGGACGCGATTACGCCGGGGTGACGTTCTCGGCCTGCGGGCCCTTCGGGCCCTGGGTGACGTCGAAGGTCACGCTCTGGTTCTCCTCGAGGGAGCGGAAGCCAGCGGCGTTGATCGCGGAGTAGTGAACGAAGACGTCGGGGCCCCCGCCGTCCTGGGCGATGAAGCCGAAGCCCTTTTCAGCGTTGAACCACTTCACGGTTCCGGTAGCCATAAAGCCCTCCTTGGGCCAAGGGTCGCCCTGCTCCAGAACCTGCAAAGAAGTCTGAAAACTACAAAAGCCTGCGGCGTCACATGCTCCGCAGGCTCTGTACTGCAAGGGAAACCAAACTGCAACTTGCGTTGAGGGTAGCACGGCACAACTGAACCGGGGAAGAGGTCGAAGATCTCCGGCCATGGCGTGTCCCAGCCTCTTGACGTCGGCCAAAACCGCCCGAGCGGCCGCTTCCGGACCGCCCCGTGACAAGATCGGGATCGGTCGCGGCTAGCCTCCCGATGTGGACAATTCTGCGTTTACGCCTGCACCGGCCGCATCCGCCACCGACCCCCGCCACCACCGTCCGAACCGCCCCCGGGTGGGTCACATCCAGTTCCTGAACTGCCTCCCCCTCTACTGGGGACTCGCCCGAACGGGGACGCTGCTCGACCTGGAGTTGACCAAGGACACCCCGGACGAGCTCAACGACATGCTGGTCCGCGGCGACCTCGACATCGGCCCGATCTCGCTGGTGGAGTTCCTGCGGCACGCGGACGACCTGGTCGTGCTGCCGGACATCGCGGTGGGCTGCGACGGCCCGGTGATGTCCTGCGTGATCGTCAGTCAGGTTCCGCTCGACCAGCTGGACGGCGCCAAGGTGGCGCTCGGCTCCACCTCCCGCACCTCCGTTCGCCTCGCCCAGTTGCTGCTGGCGGAGCGGATCGGCGTCGCCCCGGACTACTACACCTGCCCGCCCGACCTCGGGCTGATGATGCAGGAGGCGCAGGCCGCCGTGCTGATCGGAGACGCCGCGCTGCGCGCCACCCTGCACGACGCGCCTCGGCTCGGCCTTGAGGTGCACGATCTGGGGCTGATGTGGAAGGAGTGGACCGGGCTGCCGTTCGTCTTCGCGGTCTGGGCGGCCCGCCGCGACTACCTGGCCACCCGCCCGCGCGCCGTGTTCGAGGTGCACAAGGCGTTCCTGGCCTCCCGCGACCTCTCCCTGGAAGAGGTGGAGAAGGCCGCCGAGCAGGCGGCGCGCTGGGAGACGTTCGACGCCGAACTGCTGCGGCGCTACTTCACCACGCTCGACTTCTCGCTCGGCCGCGACCAGCTGACCGGCATCGCCGAGTTCGCCCGCCGGGTCGGCGACACCACTGGCTTCGCGCCGGACGTGGCAGTGGAGCTCTACCAGCCGGAGGCCTACACCGGACCCCGCACGGCCTAGTCCGCGCCCCCGCGCCGTGGCGCGTCCCGTCGCCGGGCATCCGCCGGGACGGCGAGACGCGGCACGGCGCGCACGGGCATCCGCCGCCGTCCCCTGACGGGTTGCCAGACTGCGTACGTGGAACATACGCGGTAACCGACATGGGCGAGGCGGGAGCGTGGCCGGTGAGCGAGAAGAAACGTCCCTCCGCCGACGAACTGCTGGAGGCGCTGAACGTCAAGGCGATCCGGGCGCTGCGGCGCGCCGGGTTCGGCCTGCCCAGGCTGCGCGAGATGGCGAGGGGCGAGGACGGCGACGAGCGGGTGCACGCCATCGTCGCGGAGTTCACCACCGACGACACCCAGCGGATGGTGCGCACCACCTGGCCGCCCGACCGGCTGCCGCGCCCCGCCGACCACACGCCGCTGACCCGCCGGGTGATCAGGCGCTGGACCCTTGTGCTGCTGTTCGACCTGGCGGCCGGGGCGCTGTGCTGGCTGCTGACGCTGGCGGGCAACAGGGCCACCACCCTGGCCGTGGTGCTGGCGTTGCTGATGGTGCATGGGGTGTGGGTGATGCGCGGAATGCCGGAGGCGCCCGGCCACAGGGCCGCCGCCATCCTCGCCTGGGTCGGGCTTCCGGTGCTGCTGCTGGGCGTGGTCTACGGCAGCCCGCGCGCCTACCTCGACATCTGGGGCCGGCAGGCCACCGCCACCGCCTACAGCCAGACCTGGACGCACACCAACGGCACCGCGCCCTCGCCCACCTGCTACGTCCAGCTGCCCGACGGCCAGGTCAGGGAACTGCTCACCGACAACCGCACCTGCGCGGGCCTGGGCAGCGCCGCCGCGCGGCCGATCCCGGTGGTCTACGACCCCGCGGAAGGGGTTCTTCCGGTGTCCGGCACCAAGGCGAGCCTGAACCTCGGACGGGACATGGGTTTCGCCATGGCCGGGCTGCTGCTGGTGGTGCTGGCCGCGGGCACCGCGGTGGTACGAACCGGAGCCGCCGCGGGCGGGTGACCGAACGGCGACGGGTGGGCGGCCGGGCGAAAAGTACCGGACGATACCCTGGCCGAAGGCCACACCGCTTCGCCTCCGGAGGAACCATGCAATCCGTACTGGACCGCGCCGCCGCCGGGGGACGGATCACCCCGCAGGAGGCACTGGAGCTCTACCGGAACGCTCCGCTGCACGCGCTCGGCCAGGCCGCCGACGCCGCTCGCCGCCGCCGCTACGCCGACACCGCGCACATCGCCACGTACATCATCGAGCGGAACATCAACTACACGAACGTGTGCGTCACCGCGTGCAAGTTCTGTGCCTTCTACGCTCCGCCCAAGAGCGACAAGGGCTGGACCCGTGACCTCGACGACATCCTGCGGCGCTGCGCGGAGACCGTCGAACTGGGCGGTACCCAGATCATGTTCCAGGGCGGCCACCACCCCGACTTCGGCGTGGAGTACTACGAGAAGCACTTCGCGGCGATCAAGAAGGACTTTCCGCAGCTGGTGATCCACTCCCTCGGCGCTTCCGAGGTGGAGCACATGGCGCGGATCTCCGGGGTGAGCGTCGAGGAGGCGATCCGCCGGATCCACGCCGCGGGCCTGGACTCGTTCGCGGGCGCCGGCGCGGAACTCCTGCCGGAGCGGCCGCGCAAGGCGATCGCGCCGCTCAAGGAGTCCGGTGAGCGGTGGCTGGAGATCATGGAGACCGCGCACAACCTGGGCGTGGAGTCCACCTCCACCATGCTGATGGGCACCGGCGAGACCAACGCCGAACGCATCGAGCACCTGCGCATGATCCGTGACGTACAGGACCGCACCGGTGGCTTCCGGGCGTTCATCCCGTACACGTACCAGCCGGAGAACAACCACCTCAAGGGCCAGACGCAGGCGACGGTCTTCGAGTACCTGCGGATGATCGCCATCGCGCGGCTGTTCCTGGACAACGTCGCGCACATCCAGGGCTCCTGGCTCACCACCGGCAAGGAGGCGGGCCAACTCTCCCTGCACTACGGGGCGGACGACCTCGGCTCGGTGATGCTGGAGGAGAACGTGGTCTCCTCGGCCGGGGCCAAGCACCGCTCCAACCTGGCGGAGTTGATCCACCTGATCCGTACCGCGGGGCGGGTGCCGGCGCAGCGGGCGACGACCTACGAGCACCTGGTCGTGCACGACGACCCGGCGAACGACCCGGTCAACGACCACGTGGTCTCGCACCTTTCGTCCACCGCGCTCGAAGGGGGCACCGCGCACCCCGAGTTGAAGCTGATCGACGCCTCGTAGGCGCGCGGATGCTGACGATCCACGTCGGCGCCGCACTGCGGCGCACGGCGGACGGCCGGGCCGTGCCCGGGGACGCGGTGGCGGTACGGGACGACCGGGTGGCGGAGGTCGGCCCGCTGGAGGAACTGCGGGAGCGGTATCCGCAGGCGCGGGTGCGCAGTTGGCCCGGCACGGTCGGGCCCGCCCTGGTGCACGAGGGTGAGCTTCCCGCGGCGCCCACGCCGCGGGAGCGGGTCTACGCGGTGCTGCGGTCGGGGGCCACGGCGGTGCTGGCGGACCGGGTCGCGGACCCGGACCTGCGGGACGCCGCGCGGCGCAGCGGGCTCACGGTCTTGGCCGCTCTCGGGCGGCCCGCGGAGCTGGTCCCGTCCGCCCGCGCGGATCTCGCGGTCTTCGACGACGCGGGCACGTGTGTGGCGACGGTCGTCGCGGGCCGCGCGGTACACCGCCGGGCGTAGGTTCCCCCCACCCGCCCGATTGGCATCGGCTTTTGCGGGAGCGCGAGTTGGGAGTACGCCCACCCGCCGGACCAACCGTGCGCAACGGCAGGCGAAAGGCCGAAGCAATCGGTGGGCGGAAGGGAAACCAGGGAAGTCCCAGCGGAAGCGTCAACGTGCCGTAAAGGCAACCCTGTTCGACATCAGGGACGCGTCAAGGCCCCGCTCCACCCGCATCTCACCCGTCAGGGTGATCCGTAACGGGGGAGGTGCGGCGCGGTGGCGGAGACCATCACGACTGCTGGCAGGCGCGTCACCGAGGCGGCGACGCAGACGCGAACGCGGGCGAGCGCGAAGGTGCCGACGCCACCCAGCCGCACACCCGCCCCCAGCCGGCAGCCGCGCGCAACACGCCCGCGCCGCCGCAGTGTCCCCGCGACGCTGCGCGCCGCGCTGACGGTGGTCCTGGCCCTGGTCATCGCGCTCGGCGCGCTGTGCGCCGCGATCCCGGCCCACACCAGCGGCAGTTGGACCGGCATCCAGCAGCGGCTGGCCCCGCAGGTGCGGCACGCGTCCGGGCTGTACCTGGCCCTCACCGACATGGACGCCGAGACCGCGAACATCCTGGTCTTCGGCAACGCGACGGACCTGGCCGGTGCCCGCGCGCAGGCGCGGAAGCTCTACGCCCAGGACCGTGACTCGGTCAGCACCGAGCTGCAGGGCGCCACCCGCTCCGCCGGTAGCGACGCCGCGGCGCAGAACGCGCTGGTGGGGATCCTGGACGGGCTCGGCCAGTACGAGGAACTCGCCTCCCGGGCCACCTCGCTCAACGACCAGGCCGGCGCACCCGCTGGGCACCCGGCGCCGGCCGCCCTCACCGCGTACCGCCAGGCCACCGACCTGATGCGGGATTCGCTGCTTCCGGCGGCGAACAAGTTGATCAACGCCAACAACGCGTCGTTCACGGCCACTTACGACGACGAGCGCGGGCTGCTGTCCGATCTGCGGTGGGCCGCGCTCGGCCTGGGCCTGCTCACCCTCGGCGCGCTCGTCGCGCTGCAGGTGTTCATCACCGGGCGCTTCCGCCGGCTGGTCAACCCGGCGCTGGCCGGCGCGACCCTGCTGTGTGCGGCGGTCATCGGCACCGCCGTCACCATGTCCGGCGACGAGCAGCACCAGCTGGGCATCGCCCGGCACGACGCCTTCGACTCGGTGGTCGCGCTGTCGGCCGCCCGCGCGGTGGGCTACGACGCCAACGCCGACGAGAGCCGCAACCTGCTGGACGCCCAGCGCAGCGGCCAGTACTCGGACGCCTTCTTCGTAAAGTCCCAGGAGATCGCCAAGATCGACGGCTCAGGTCCGGCGACGTACTCCTCGGACGTCGCCGCCGCGCGGCAGGCCTACCTCGCCGACCACAACGATGTGCGGTTCGGCGGCTACCTGGGCACCGAGTTCCGCAACATCACCTTCCCCGGCGAGGGTTCGGCCGCCGAGCGCGCGCTGTCCGCCTGGGTGGACTACGAGCACGTCGACCACACCACCCGCGAGTACGTCGCCGCCGGACGGCTCGACCAGGCCATCCGTCTCAACACCAGCTGGGCCAGGGGCGGTTCGAACTACACGTTCCAGCAGTGGGACGACGCGATGAAGGACGACATCGCGATCAACGACCACGCGTTCGCCGACGCGGTCTCCAGCGGTCAGTCGGAGTTGGACTCGTCGCTGGTCCTGGTCATCGCCGGTACGGCGGTGGCGCTGGCGCTGGCCGCCGTCGGCGTACGGCTGCGGCTGCGCGAGTTCCGCTGACCGAACCCAGCCAGCCCCGGCGTGAGCGCGAGGTCAAACGGGTGGGCGGGTGGGGAAGGCCCCGCGCCGCCGTGGACAATGGGCAGCGTGACCCGAGCCTCCCTGGACAAGCAGCCGTCGGAAGTCGCGTCGATGTTCGACGACGTGGCGGCCAAGTACGACCTGACCAACGACGTGCTGTCGCTGGGGCAGGCCCGGGTGTGGCGCAAGGCGGTGGCCCGCGCCGTGGACGCCCGCCCAGGTGAGCGGGTGCTGGACCTGGCCGCCGGTACCGGCACCTCCTCGCTGCCGTACCTCGACGCGGGCGCGCAGGTCGTGCCGTGCGACTTCTCGCTGGGCATGCTGCGCGAGGGCAAGCGGCGCCATCCGCGGCTGCCGCTGACCGCGGGCGACGCGACGAAGCTGCCGTTCGCGGACGACACCTTCGACGCGGTCACCATCTCCTTCGGGCTGCGCAACGTGCAGGACCACGGCACGGCCCTCGCCGAGATGCTGCGGGTGACCCGGCCCGGCGGCCGGGTGGTGATCTGTGAGTTCAGCCATCCCACGTGGGCGCCGTTCCGCACCGTCTACACCGAGTACCTGATGCGCGCCCTGCCGCCGGTCGCCACCGCGGTCAGCAGCAACCCGGAGGCGTACGTCTACCTCGCCGAGTCGATCCGCGCCTGGCCGGACCAGCCGGGCCTGGCCGCCCGGCTGCGCGAGGCCGGTTGGACGAGGGTCGCCTGGCGCAACCTGACCGGCGGCGTGGTGGCCCTGCACCGCGGCTTCAAGCCGTAGCCCCGCACGCCGGCGAGCCCGGCGCCAGGGCCGCCGAGGGGCCCTGAATAGACTTGCCGCACATGTCCAGTGCCCGGCGTGCCCGGCACGTAGCAACCGAGCCATCGGGAGATCCGTCGTGAGCGAGACCACCGCCACGTCCGAGCGCACCGCCGATGTGATCGTGGTCGGCGCCGGTCCGGCCGGTTCGGCCACCGCTTACCACCTCGCCAAGTCCGGGCTCGACGTGCTGCTGTTGGAGAAGACCGCCTTCCCGCGCGAGAAGGTGTGCGGTGACGGCCTGACGCCCCGCGCGGTCAAGCAACTGGTCGGCATGGGCATCGACATCTCCGAGGAAGCGGGCTGGCTGCGCAACAAGGGGCTGCGGATCATCGGCGGCGGGGTGCGCATGCAACTCGACTGGCCGGACCTGGCCTCGTACCCGGACTACGGTCTGGTGCGCAAGCGCGACGACTTCGACGAGCAACTGGCCCGGCAGGCGGAGAAGGCGGGCGCCCGGCTGTACGAGCGCTGCAACGTCGGCGCCCCGCTGACCGACGCCCGTACCGGCCGGATCACCGGTGTCGAGGCCAAGCTGGGCGAGGAGAAGGCGCCGGTCACCTTCCACGCCCCGCTGGTGGTCGCCGCCGACGGCAACTCCACCCGGCTCTCCCTCGCCATGGGCCTGCACCGCCGCGAGGACCGCCCGATGGGCGTCGCGGTGCGTACGTACTTCACCAGCCCGCGGCACGACGACGACTACCTGGAGTCCTGGCTGGAGTTGTGGGACCGGCGCGGCCCGCAGGACCGGCTGCTGCCCGGCTACGGCTGGATCTTCGGCATGGGCGACGGTACGAGCAACGTCGGGCTCGGGGTGCTCAACACCTCCGCCGCGTTCAAGGAGTTGGACTGGCGCGAGGTGCTCAAGGCGTGGTGCGCCTCGATGCCGGAGGACTGGGGGTACACCCCGGAGAACATGACCGGTCCGATCCGCGGTGCGGCGCTGCCCATGGCGTTCAACCGCCAGCCGCACTACACCCGCGGTCTGCTGCTGGTCGGCGACGCGGGCGGGCTGGTCAACCCGTTCAACGGCGAGGGCATCGCGTACGCGATGGAGTCCGGCCAGATCGCCGCCGACGTCATCGTCCAGGCCGCCGCGCGGGCCACAACCGCCCAGCGGGAGCTGGCACTTCAGCACTACCCGAAGGTGTTGAAGGACACCTACGGCGGCTACTACACGCTGGGCCGCGCGTTCGTGAAGCTCATCGGCAACCCGAAGATCATGAAGCTGGCCGCCCAGCGCGGGCTGACCCACCCGATGCTGATGCGGTTCACGCTGAAGCTGCTGGCCAACCTCACCGATCCGACCGGTGGCGACGCGATGGACCGCATCATCAACGGCCTGAGCAAGGTGGCCCCGCGCGCCTGACGGTGCGCGCACCAATAACCGATACGGTCAACTCCGGTCACGGCAGGTAGGAACCTGTTCGGTATTTGATTGCCCGGTGCGGGCTTTTCTGAATACACCACACCCTGCTCTCAATGACGCCTGGACGACGGGAACGGTTGCAGCCCGACAGGGTGATTTCCAGGGCGTTCCAGAGCTGCCAAAAGCGGCTCCGTCTCAACGTTTCCGCAGGTCAGATGGGGTTCAGTAGTACACGAGAGCGAATTCTCATGGGTTGAAAAGGTATTCTTAGAAAACCTCATATATCTCTAAGCCCTAATTCACGGGAATTGGCTTCCTGGGCTCCGCCGGCCGTGTAGCGTTCTTTCTGTCGCCGCCGGAAGCAGGCGGCGGAAATCCGGCAGCAGTCGGGTTGGCCATTGAATGCGGAGGACATCATGACTTTCCGTAGGATCGTTCCGATCGTCGTCAAGCGTCGTCACCCGGAGCCCCCGAAGAAGCACCGTCCGGTGGGCGAGCCCAAGCACGAGTGCCACAAGCCGGTGGACCGGCGGCGCCACCCGCGCCGTCGCCCCGTTTGCTGATCGAGCCATAACCGGCGGGACCGCGGCGGGGCACGCCGCGGTCCCGCCGTCAACTCGTCCACGGCGCAAGTGGGGTGGCGTTGAGCGGTTACCAGGAGCGCGATTCCGAAAAGCGAATTGGCGCGGAAGAAGAAAACCCGGAACACGCCGAGGGCGCGGAAAGCGAGGAAAACACCCAGCGGGCCAGCGGCGTCGCTGTGCGGCAGGCGTTCCGCCGCTTCTGGCCGTTGGTGAAGGGCGACCGCCGCTGGCTCGCGGTCATCTGCGTGTGCGTCGTACTGGCCGCGCTCGGTGAGACCGCCGCCATCCTGCTGTTCAGCGAGCTGACCGACCACGCCCTGCGCACCGGTTCGGTAGCCGCCTTCTGGCACCCGGCCGGAGAGTGGCTCGCGGTGACGGTCCTGGGCGCGATCATCGGGTACCTGGGCAACTCGCTGGCGGTGTGGACCGCCGAGCGCTTCGTGATGCGGCTACGCGCCCGGGTCTTCGGCCACCTCCAGGACCTGCCTCCGGACTTCTTCGCCCGGCACCGGCTCGGCGACCTGGTCGAGCGGCTCACCGGAGACGTCGCGGTCATCGAGCAACTGGTGCTCACCGGTGTGGTCGGCACCATCTCGGCCCTGTTCAGCGTGGTGTTCTACGCCGCCGCCGCGCTCTGGCTGTGCTGGCAACTGGCGCTGGCCACCTTCTGCCTGGCACCGCTGTTCTGGCTCGCGGCGAGACGGTTCTCCGGTCGGATCAAACGCGTGGCCCGGGCGGAACGGGCCGCGGACGGGGCGATCACCTCGGTGCTTGAGGAGTCGCTGGGCAACATCGTGCTCACCCAGGCGTACAACCGTAAGCGCGCCGAGGAGAGGCGGCTGCGCCGTGAGGCCCGCGCCTGGCTGCGGGCCTCGGTGACCGGCGCCCGGCTGACCGAGCTGTACCAGCAGATCGTCCAGGTCGTGGAGACCCTGTGCGTGCTGGCGGTGATCGGACTCGGCGCCTGGCAGATCGCCCAGCACCGGCTGACGATCGGGCAGCTGCTCGCCTTCGCCGCCTTCCTCGGCTACCTCTATCCGCCCATCCAGTCGCTGGGCAACCTGGGGCTGACCCTCCAGGCGGCCACCGCGGGCGCCGAGCGGCTGCTGGAGATCCTGGACACCGAACCCGCAGTCAGCGATCCGCCGCACCCCGTCAACCCCCGGCGCGTACACGGCACCGTCACGCTCACCGACGTCGGCTTCCGCTACCCGGGCGCCGCGTGCGACGCCCTGAGGGGGATCAGCTTCGAGGCCCGGCCCGGCGAACTGGTGCTGGTCACCGGCCCCAGCGGTGCGGGCAAGTCCACGTTCGCCAAGCTGCTGCTGCGCTTCTACGACCCGGACACCGGCACCGTGCGCCTGGACGGGGTACCGCTGGACGCGCTGCCGTTGGGCTTCCTGCGCCGCCACGTCGCCCTGCTGCCGCAGCAGACCCTGATCCTGCACGACACCATCGCCGAGAACATCGGCTGCGGGCGGCCGGGCGCCAGTCGGGCGGAGATCGTCGAGGCGGCCCGCGACGCCGACGCCCATGACTTCGTCACCGCCCTGCCGGACGGCTACGACACCCTGATCGACCCGCACACCGCCCGGCTCTCCGGCGGTCAGCTGCAGCGCATCGCCATCGCCCGCGCGATGCTGCGCGACGCCCGGGTGCTCGTGCTGGACGAGCCGACCGCGGGTCTGGACGCGGTCGCCGCCCGCCGGGTCATCGGCCCGCTGCGCCGGCTGATGGCGGGCCGCACCACGATCATGATCACCCACGATCTGCAGCTGGCCCCGGACGCCGACCGGATCCTCGTGCTCGACGGCGGACGCCTGGTGGAGCACGGCGGGCACGCGGAACTGCTGGGCCGCCGAAGCGTCTACGCGGAACTGCACTCCGCGCGGCAGGAGGCCCCGGCGTGACCGATTTACGTACCCCCTGGAGGGACCCCGCGCCGCTTTGTGCGGCCCCCAGCGATCGAAGGAGGCCCCGGTGACCTGTGTCCTCGTGGTTGACGACGAACCGGCGATCCGCCACGCCCTGGAACTCATCCTGCAGCGGCGCGGCTACGAGGTGCTGCTGGCGATGGACGGCGAGCAGGCCCTTCGGGCACTGGAGACGCACCGCCCGGACCTCGTGGTGCTGGATGTGCTGCTGCCGGGCACCGACGGCCTGACCGTCTGCCGCCGCCTGCGGGCGCGGGGCAACGAGGTGCCGGTGCTGATGCTCACCGCCCGGGACACCGTGGGCGACTGCGTCACGGGTCTGGAGGCCGGGGCCGACGACTACCTGACCAAGCCGTTCGTCAACGAGGAACTGCTCGCCCGGATCGCGGTACTGCTGCGCCGAGCCGCCGCGGCCCAGCAGGAGTCCGTGCTCACCTACGGCGGATTGCGGATGCACACTCCGTCGCGCACCGTAACCCGGGACGGGGCGGAACTCAGCCTGACGCGCACCGAGTTCGAGCTGCTGGAACTGTTCCTGTCGTATCCGCGCAAGCCGCTCGCCCGTGAGCAGATGCTCAGCGCGCTGTGGAGCGAGCATGACCGGCCGACCACCAACGCGCTGGACGTCTACGTGATGTACCTGCGCCGCAAGACCGAGGCGGGCGGCCGACCTCGGCTGATCCACACGGTGCGCGGGGTCGGCTACGTGCTCGACGTCAACGGTGGCGTGGCCATCACCCGTCCGGCGGGCCAGGCGCAGTGTCCCGAAGCCGGTCGGCTTCCGCTACAGGCGCGTAACAGCTACTGACTTATCCCTTTTCGGAGTGAGAGCGTCTAGGCATCGGTACGGGGTAGGTGCCGTTCAGGGACATGGGCTGCCAGACGTCCAGGAGGAGTAACGATGCGTTCCACGACCGCCCGTCGGCGGATACCCGCCGTCGCGACCCAGGCCGCCGTCCTCGCCGCCGTCGGCGCGCTCGCGCTCACGGCGTGCTCGTCGGGGAACGGTTCGGCCAACGCATCCATCGGCACCGGCAGTGGTTCGGCCAACGCCTCCAGCACCGGCGGTTCCGGCAGCAGCGCCACCGGTTCCGGTTCGTCCACGGCCCAGGGCACCCAGACCTCCGCGCAGGGCTCCGCCGGGGGGCACGCCTGCACGACCGGCCAGCTGAAGGCGGACCAGGAGAACCCGGACGTCGGCGCCGGCCAGTACTACTCCAAGATCGTCTTCACCAACGCCTCCGGCAGCACCTGCACGCTCACCGGCTTCCCGGGCGTCTCCTACGTGAAGCAGGGCGGCGTCCAGTCCGGCAACGCCGCGGTGCGCACCGGCGACCACGTCACGACGGTCACCCTGCGCGCGCACGGCGGCAAGGCGAGCGCGGTGCTGCACGACAGCAACGGCGTCGGCGGCTACGACCCCGGCCAGTGCCAGCTGTCTGCCGCCCAGGGCCTGCGGGTCTACCCCCCGAACCAGAAGGCGGCCCTGTTCATCCCCTGGCGGCACGACCACTGCGCGGGCCCGACCGTGCACTCCCTGACCATCGGCGCGATCACCGTGGGCTAGTCCAAGCCGTGTGCTGTGGTGGGTCCGCCGTCAGGAGGTTCAGGCGACGCGGACCGCGCCGGTCGGCTCGTCGTACGACAGCGGGTGCTCGACGACGCCGCTGCTCGGGTTCTGGGCGCCGATGAAGTTGCCGTTACCGACGTAGACGGCGACGTGGTAGGCGCTGCCCGCGCTGCCCCAGTAGAGGATGTCGCCGGGCTGGAGGTCGCTGAGGGAGACCTGGGTGCCCGCGGTCGACTGGTCCTGGGAGACGCGCGGCAGGTCGACGCCGATGGTGCGGAACGCGGCCTGGACCAGACCGGAGCAGTCGTAGGCGTTGGGGCCGGTGGAGCCCATCACGTACGCCTTGCCGAGCTGCGCCTGAAGGAAGCTCAGGACGCTGGAGATGCTGCCGCTGGTGGACGAGGCCACCGAAGACGAGGAGGAAACGGACGAACTGCCCGAGTCGGTGGAGAGCGGAGCACGCTGCGCGTCACGGGAAGCGGCCTGCTGGGCGGCCGCGTGCTCGGCGGCGGCCTTGGCCTCGGCGGCCTTCTGCTCGTCGGCTTCCTTGTGCTGCTTGGCGACCTGGGAGGCGGCGGAGACGGCCTGGTCCTGGGCGGCCTGGAGCTGGTACGTGATGACGGCCTGAGCGGTGGCGTCGGCGGCACGCAGCTGGGAGAGGTCGAGGGTCTGGGTGACCTCGTTGGGCGTCTGGTCGCTGGGGCTGCTGGCCTGCGCGGGGGAAGCGGCACCGGTGAGGGCGACGGCTCCGATCACACCACCGGCAACTCCGGCGCGTTTGACCCAGTTTGGCGGCGTATGTCGGGCGTGCCGACGGCTGCGTATGTGGGGATCGGACTGCGGGGCGCGGGTCTGCGTTGGGGACATGGCCAATATGGCTATCAGGAATTCCTGGGCGCGTACAAAAAACGTAAGGTACGCCACAGTTTCGCGAGCCCCGGTCGCAATGCCGGGCTTTGATCTTGCGTTGGGCTTTCTGGAGCCTTCGAGTCCGTTTGCGTGTACTCGCGTTCACAATCGCGCGAACCCCAAGTACGGCATGGTCAGCGCGGCGTGTCCCGGTTCACCCGGCGGCACGCCCGTCCCAACGGTCCTGTGTCGCTATACCACGTGCGGGTCGCCGGTCCAACTTTGCGTTGACGGCGGTGGCTTGATAATGCGACAGACCCGCGTGACCTGCGGTTACCCCGTCTCGCGTCACCATTGGTGATCATCTGAGTGCTTCCCGTACGAAGATCGACCCCTTCGCGGGCGTGTGATCCACTGTCAGGTGGTAGAGATCACAAAGCTGTTGGCGTACGCCGTGTCGCAGATCACAGACCGGCGGGCATAGGATGCAGGCGGTTCGGGCTTGTGAACTGCCTCACATAGGAACGATCTGTCAGTCAACGCCGACTGGAAGGAGCGAGGGCGGTGAACACCTACGTCCCCATCCTCGTGCTCGGAGCCCTGGCGGCGGGGTTCGCGATCTTCTCCGTGGACATGGCCCGACGTACCGGGCCGAAGAGGTACAACCGGGCGAAGCTGGACGCCTATGAGTGCGGTATCGAGCCGACACCGCAGCCGGCCGGAGGCGGGCGCTTCCCGATCAAGTACTACCTGACGGCGATGCTCTTCATCGTCTTCGACATCGAGATCGTCTTCCTCTACCCCTGGGCGGTCAGCTTCGACGCCCTCGGGCTGTTCGGACTCGTCGAAATGCTGCTGTTCGTCCTCACTGTCTTCGTCGCCTACGCCTATGTGTGGCGGCGCGGGGGCCTGGAGTGGGACTGAGCAACCGAGTCACAATGGATGAACCCGGGCATTTAGGACAGGGGCAAACGCTATGGGTATCGAGGAGAAGCTGCCGAGCGGCTTTCTGCTCACGACCGTCGAGCAAGCCGCGGGCTGGGTGCGCAAGGCGTCGGTCTTTCCGGCGACGTTCGGTCTGGCCTGCTGCGCCATCGAGATGATGACCACCGGCGCCGGTCGCTACGACATGGCCCGGTTCGGCATGGAGGTCTTCCGCGGCTCGCCCCGGCAGGCGGACCTGATGATCGTGGCCGGGCGGGTCAGCCAGAAGATGGCCCCGGTGCTGCGGCAGGTCTACGACCAGATGCCGAACCCCAAGTGGGTCA
The DNA here is from genome assembly GCF_029269905.1 of Streptomyces silvisoli. Classification (NCBI taxonomy): domain Bacteria; kingdom Bacillati; phylum Actinomycetota; class Actinomycetes; order Kitasatosporales; family Streptomycetaceae; genus Streptomyces; species Streptomyces silvisoli. The sequence continues at coordinate 74,856 of NZ_JARJBC010000023.1, forward strand.
TCTCCATGGGCGTGTGCGCCTCCAGCGGCGGGATGTTCAACAACTACGCCATCGTCCAGGGCGTCGACCACATCGTCCCCGTCGACATCTATCTGCCCGGCTGCCCCCCGCGGCCCGAGATGCTGCTCGACGCGATCATCAAGCTGCACCGCAAGATCCAGAACGAGAAGCTCGGCGTGAACCGCCAGGAAGACGAGCGCCTGGCGGAGGAAGCGGCCCTGAAGGCGGTCCCGACTATTGAAATGAAGGGGCTGCTCAGGTGAGCGACGCGCACGCGGCCGCCGGGCCGCAGACGATCAGGAAAGCCGCACTTCTGCGCCGCGTGGGCGGAGAAGCGAACGAGGTGGCACGGTGAGCGACGCGCACGCGGCCGCCGGGCCGCAGAGGATCAGGAAAGCCGCACTTCTGCGCCGCGTGGGCGGAGAAGCGAACGAGGTGGCACGGTGAGCGACTCCAATTCCCAGGACGCCAACGGCGTCAACCCCGACAAGGACGTCAACGCCACCAACCTGCCCGGTCAGCGCGGTGACCAGGGCGAGGCGGTCCGCGTCCAGCGCGGCATGTTCGGCGCCAACAACGGTGGGGATACGTCCGGTTACGGTGGGCTGGTGCGGCCGGTGCGGATGCCCGGCGCGTCGTCCCGGCCGTACGGCGGCTGGTTCGACGAGGTCGCCGACGAGCTGGAAGGCGCCCTGGAGGAACAGGGGCTGGTCCCGGAGAACGCGATCGAGAAGACGGTCGTGGACCGCGGCGAGATCACCTTCCACGTCGCACGCGAACACCTGCCCCGGGTGGCCAGGACCCTGCGTGACGACCCGGCACTGCGCTTCGAGCTGTGCACCGGGGTGAGCGGAGTCCACTTCCCCGGCGACAAGGGCCGGGAGCTGCACGCCGTCTACCACCTGCGGTCGATCACTCACAACCGGTTGATCAGGCTTGAGGTCAGCGCCCCGGACGCCGATCCGCACGTGCCGTCGATCGTCTCCGTCTATCCGACCAACGACTGGCACGAGCGCGAGACCTACGACTTCTTCGGCATCGTCTTCGACGATCATCCGGCGCTCACCCGGATCATGATGCCCGACGACTGGCAGGGCCATCCGCAGCGCAAGGACTACCCGCTCGGCGGCGTCCCCGTCGAGTACAAGGGCGCCCAGATCCCGGCTCCCGACCAGCGGAGGTCGTACTCGTGACCGCTTCGTATGAGCAACCGCACGCACCCCAGCAGGCCGAGGAACGCGTCACCACCGAGGGCCGGGTCTTCACCGTCACCGGCGGTGACTGGGACGAACTCGCTGAAACCGTGGGCAAGGCGGACGACGAGCACATCGTCGTCAACATGGGCCCCCAGCACCCGTCCACCCACGGCGTGCTCCGGCTGATCCTGGAGATCGAGGGCGAGACGGTCACCGAGGCCCGGTGCGGCATCGGCTATCTGCACACCGGCATCGAGAAGAACATGGAGTACCGGACGTGGACCCAGGGGTCGACGTTCGTGACCCGCATGGACTACCTCACGCCGCTGTTCAACGAGGCCGCCTACGCGCTCGCGGTGGAGAAGCTGCTGGGCATCACCGACCAGATCCCGGAGCGGGCCAGCGTCATCCGCGTGCTGATGATGGAGCTCAACCGGATCTCCTCGCACCTGGTCGCCATCGCCACCGGCGGCATGGAGCTGGGCGCCACCACGATCATGATCTACGGGTTCCGGGACCGCGAACTCATCCTGGACGCCTTCGAGTTGATCACCGGCCTGCGGATGAACCACGCCTACATCCGCCCCGGCGGCCTCGCCCAGGACCTGCCGCCCGGCGCCGTGGACCATGTACGCGAACTGGTGAAGAAGTTCCGCAAGAACCTCCCCGAGTACGACAAACTCGCCACCGGCAACCCGGTGTTCAAGGGCCGGATGCAGGACGTCGGCTACCTCGACCTGGCCGGGTGCATGGCGCTGGGCGCCACGGGACCGATCCTGCGCGCCGCCGGGCTCCCGCACGACCTGCGCAAGGCACAGCCGTACTGCGGCTACCAGGACTACGACTTCGACGTACCGACCGCTGACACCTGTGACTCCTACGGCCGGTTCCTGGTGCGGCTGGAGGAGATGCGGCAGTCGCTGCGGATCGTCGAACAGTGCCTGGACCGGCTGGAGCCGGGCCCGGTGATGGTCGCCGACAAGAAGATCGCCTGGCCCGCGCAACTCGCCCTCGGCCCGGACGGGCTGGGCAACTCGCTGGACCACATCAAGAAGATCATGGGCACCTCGATGGAGGCCCTGATCCACCACTTCAAGCTGGTCACCGAGGGTTTCCGGGTGCCGCCCGGCCAGGCGTACACGGCCGTGGAATCGGCCAAGGGCGAACTGGGCGTGCATGTCGTCAGCGACGGCGGCACCCGACCGCACCGGGTGCACTTCCGCGACCCGTCCTTCACCAACCTGCAAACCATGGCGGCGATGTGCGAGGGCGGCATGGTCGCCGATGTCATCGTCGCGGTGGCGTCCATCGACCCCGTCATGGGAGGCGTCGACCGGTGACAACCGAACCCCCGGTATCGCTCGGCATCCCCGAGATGCCGCCACCCGACTATCCGGCCGAGGTGCGTGCCAGGCTGGAGGCGGACGCACGGGAGGTGATCGCCCGCTACCCGGACACCCGCTCCGCGCTGCTGCCGCTGCTGCACCTGGTACAAGCCGAGGAGGGCTACGTCAGCCGCACCGGCGTCCGCTTCTGCGCGGAGCTGCTGGAACTGACCACCGCCGAGGTGACCGCCGTCTCCACCTTCTACTCCATGTACCGGCGCAAGCCCTCCGGGGAGTACCAGGTCGGGGTGTGCACCAACACGCTGTGCGCGGTGATGGGCGGTGACGCCATCTTCGAGGAGCTCCAGCGGCACCTCGGCATCGGCAACGACGAGACCACCGGGGACGGCAAGGTCACGTTGCAGCACATCGAGTGCAACGCGGCCTGCGACTACGCCCCGGTGGTGATGGTCAACTGGGAGTTCTTCGACAACCAGACCCCCGACTCGGCCAGGCGCCTGGTGGACGACCTGCGCGCCGGAAGGCCGGTCCGGCCGACCCGGGGCGCGCCGCTGTGCACCTTCCGGGAGACCGCGCGGATGCTCGCCGGCTTCCCCGACACCCGGCCGGGCGCGGTGGAGGCCACCGGCGGCGCCGGTCCCGCCACCCTGGTCGGGCTGCGGCTGGCCAAGGGCGAAACGGCCCCCGGGCGAATCGTCTCGCCACGCGAAGGCGGGATCTCGCCGTGCGAGGGCGGGGAGGGTGAGGAATGACCGTGGCAGCCGCCGTCAACGAGACCAGCCCGGAGAAGGTGCTCTCCCCGGTCCTCTCCGCGTTCTGGGACGAGCCCGAGTCCTGGACCCTGGAGACCTATCAACGCCATGACGGCTACCAGGGCCTGCGCAAGGCGCTCGCCATGGCACCCGACGACGTGATCGCACTGGTGAAGGACTCCGGCCTGCGCGGCCGGGGCGGCGCGGGCTTCCCGACCGGAATGAAGTGGCAGTTCATCCCGCAGGGTGACGGCAAACCGCACTACCTCGTGGTCAACGCCGACGAGTCCGAACCCGGTACGTGCAAGGACATCCCCCTGCTCTTCGCCAATCCGCACGCCCTCATCGAGGGCATCGTGATCGCCTGCCACGCCATCCGCTCCAACCACGCCTTCATCTACCTGCGCGGCGAGGTGGTCCCGGTGCTGCGGCGGCTGCACCACGCGGTCGCCGAGGCGTACGGCGCCGGATACCTCGGCCGTGACATCCAGGGCTCCGGCTTCGACCTGGAGCTGACCGTGCACGCTGGCGCGGGCGCCTACATCTGCGGTGAGGAGACGGCGCTGCTGGACTCCCTCGAAGGACGCCGCGGCCAGCCCCGGTTGCGTCCCCCCTTCCCAGCGGTCGCCGGTCTGTACGCGTGCCCCACTGTGGTGAACAACGTCGAATCCATCGCTTCGGTTCCCGCCATCCTCACCAGGGGTAAGGAATGGTTCCGGTCGATGGGCAGCGAGAAGTCCCCCGGCTTCACGCTGTACTCGCTCTCGGGCCATGTCGCCAACCCCGGCCAGTACGAGGGCCCGTTGGGCATCACGCTACGCCAACTCCTCGACATCAGCGGCGGGATGCGTCCCGGCCACCGGCTGAAGTTCTGGACGCCGGGCGGTTCCTCCACCCCGCTGCTCACCGACGAACACCTCGACGTACCACTGGACTACGAGGGCGTGGGCGCAGCCGGATCGATGCTCGGCACCAAGGCGCTCCAGTGCTTCGACGAGACCACCTGCGTGGTGCGGGCGGTCACCCGCTGGACCGAGTTCTACGCCCATGAGTCCTGCGGCAAGTGCACACCGTGCCGCGAGGGGACGTACTGGATGGTGCAGTTGCTCCGGGACCTCGAAGCGGGCAAGGGCCGCCCGGAGGACCTGGACAAGCTGCTGGACATCGCCGACAACGTCAACGGCAAGTCCTTCTGCGCGCTCGGCGACGGCGCCGCCAGCCCCATCTTCTCCTCGCTGAAGTACTTCCGCGATGAGTACGAGCGCCACATCACCGAGCAGGGCTGCCCCTTCGACCCGGCCCTGTCGACCGTGTGGGCGCACCAGCCGCACCTGGAGGTGAACGCGTGACACTCGCAACCGGCGCCCCCTCCGGAGGCGGAAAGGAAGCGGCGGTGCCGCCAGAAGACCTCGTGGCCGTCACCATCGACGGCATCGAGTTCTCGGTGCCCAAGGGCACCCTGGTGATCCGCGCCGCCGAGATGGTCGGCATCGAGATCCCTCGGTTCTGCGACCATCCGCTGCTCGACCCGGTCGGCGCCTGCCGCCAGTGCATCGTGGAGGTGGAGGGCCAGCGCAAGCCGATGGCGTCCTGCACCATCACCTGCACCGACGGCATGGTGGTCAGGACCCAACTCACCTCGCCGGTCGCCGAGAAGGCGCAGCGCGGTGTGATGGAACTGCTGCTGATCAACCACCCGTTGGACTGCCCGGTCTGCGACAAGGGCGGTGAGTGCCCGCTGCAGAACCAGGCGATGTCCACCGGCCAGGCCGACACCCGCTTCGAGGGCCGCAAGCGCACCTACGAGAAGCCGATCCCGATCTCCCCGCAGATCCTGCTGGACCGGGAGCGCTGTGTGCTGTGCGCACGGTGCACCCGGTTCTCCGAGCAGATCGCCGGAGACCCGATGATCGAGCTGCTGGAGCGCGGCGCGCTGGAGCAGGTGGGCATCGGCGAGGGCGAGCCGTTCGAGTCCTACTTCTCCGGCAACACCATCCAGATCTGCCCGGTGGGCGCGCTGACCTCGGCCGCGTACCGCTTCCGGTCCCGGCCGTTCGACCTGGTCTCCTCGCCGAGCGTGTGCGAGCACTGCGCGGGCGGCTGCGCCACCCGTACCGACCACCGGCGTGGCAGGACCATGCGGCGGCTGGCCGCCAACGACCCGGAGGTCAACGAGGAGTGGCTGTGCGACAAGGGCCGCTTCGCGTTCCGCTACGCCCAGCGCCCGGACCGGCTGACCCATCCGCTGGTCAGGGAGAACGGCGAACTGCGTCCGGCGAGTTGGCCCGAGGCGCTGGAGACCGCCGCCCGCGGACTGCTGGCGGCACGCGGCCGGACGGGTGTGCTGACCGGCGGCCGGTTGACCGTCGAGGACGCCTACGCGTACGCGAAGTTCGCCCGGGTCGTGCTGGGCACCAACGACGTGGACTTCCGGGCCCGGGTGCACAGCGCCGAGGAGGCCGACTTCCTGGCCGCCCGGGTGGCCGGACGCGGTCGCGACCTCGACGGCGACGGGGTCACGTACACCTCGCTGGAACAGGCTCCGGCCGTGCTGCTGGCCGGACTTGAGGCCGAGGAGGAGGCGCCCGGTGTCTTCCTGCGGCTGCGCAAGGCGCACCGCAAGCGTGGCCAGCGGACCTTCGGGATCGCCCCCTTCGCCACCCGGGGCCTGGTGAGGGCGGGCGGAACGCTCCTGCTGGCCGCCCCGGGCACCGAGCCCGAGTGGCTGGACGCGCTGGCCAGCGGGGTCGGTCTGGACGAGGACGGTGCGGCGGCGTCCGAGGCGCTGCGGCAGGACGGTGCGGTGATCCTGGTCGGTGAGCGGCTGGCCGGGGTGCCGGGCGCGCTGACCTCGGCCGCCCGGCTGGCCACGGCGACCGGCGCCCGGCTGGCCTGGATCCCGCGGCGGGCCGGTGAGCGCGGCGCGCTGGAGGCCGGTGCGCTGCCGGGGCTGCTGCCCGGCGGGCGGCCGTTGACCGATCCGCGGGCCCGTGAGGAGGTCGCGGCGCTGTGGGGAGTGGCCGAACTGCCGCACCGCTTCGGCCGGGACGCGGACCAGATCGTGGCCGCGGCGGCGGGCGGTGAGCTGTCCGCGCTGCTGGTGGCCGGGGTCGAGGTGGTGGACCTGCCGGATCCGGCCCGGGCCAGGGAGGCGCTGGACCAGGTCGGGTTCCTGGTCAGCCTGGAGCAGCGGCCGAGCGAGGTGACCCGGCGGGCCGATGTGGTCTTCCCGGTCGCGGCGGTGGAGGAGAAGGCCGGGACGTTCCTCGACTGGGAGGGCCGGGTCCGTCCGTTCGAGGCCGCTATCAAGCCGGATCAGGCGACCAGCCGGTACCGGCTCTCCGATGTGCGGGTGCTGCACATGATCGCGGACGCCATGTCCGGTGCGGCGGGTCTGGGCCTGCCCGATGTGCAGGCCGTGCGGCGTGAACTGCGCGGACTGGCCCCCTGGGACGGCGCGCGCCCCGCCGACCCGCTGGAGTCGTCGCGTCCGCTGGCCAGGCCGGGGGCGGGCGAGGCGGTGCTGGCCGGGCACCGGCTGCTGCTGGACCTGGGCCGGTTGCAGGAGGGCGACGACGCGCTGGCCGGTACCCGGCACGCGGCGGTCGCCCGGCTGTCCGCGGCCACCGCCGAGGAGGTCGGAGTCAAGGACGGCGCCGAGCTGACGGTGACCGGCCCGGCCGGGAGCGTGACGCTGCCGCTGCGGACGACCGCGATGCCGGACCGGGTGGTGTGGCTGCCGCTCAACTCCACGGGCTCCGGGGTGTACGACGAACTCGGTGTGCTGCCGGGCCGGTTGGTGTCGGTCGGCGCGGCCGTGCGGGAGGTGGCCAAGTGATCACTCCAGCGGTATCCGGACTGTCCGCCGTGCAGGGTCTCGCGGCGCAGAACCTGGGTGTCTTCGGCCGCGATCCATGGTGGCTGATCATCATCAAGGCGATCTTCTGCTTCGCCTTCGCGATGCTGACGGTGCTGTTCTCCATCGTCTGGGAGCGCAAGGTCGTCGCCTGGATGCAGTTGCGCATCGGCCCCAACCGGCACGGCCCCTGGGGGATGCTGCAGTCCCTCGCCGACGGTGTGAAGCTGATGCTCAAGGAGGACATCGTCGTCAAGGGCGCCGACAAGGTGGTGTACGTCCTGGCGCCCATCGTCGCGGCCATCCCGGCCTTCATGGCCTTCGCGGTCATCCCGTTCGGCCCGGCGGACAACGAGATCTCGATCTTCGGCACCCGTACCCCGATGCAGCTCACCGACCTGCCGGTGGCTGTGCTGTACGTCCTCGCCGTGGCGTCGGTGGGCATCTACGGCGTGGTGCTGGCGGGTTGGTCGTCGGGTTCGACGTATCCGTTGCTCGGCGGGCTGCGTTCGACAGCGCAGATGATCTCCTACGAGATCGCCATGGGCATCTCGTTCGCCGCGGTGTTCCTCTACTCGCACTCGATGTCGACCTCGCAGATCGTCGCCAGTCAACACGACAAGTGGTACGTGGTGTTGCTGCCGGTCTCGTTCATCGTCTACATCGTGGCGATGGTCGGTGAGACCAACCGGGCGCCGTTCGACCTGCCCGAGGCGGAGGGCGAACTGGTCGGCGGGTTCAACACCGAGTACTCGTCCATCAAGTTCGCGCTGTTCATGCTGGCCGAGTACGTCAACATGGTCACCGTCTCAGCCATCGCGACCACCCTGTTCCTCGGCGGCTGGCGGGCCCCCTGGCCGATCAGCACCTTCTGGGCGGGCGCGAACCACGGCTGGTGGCCGCTGCTGTGGATCACCATCAAGATCCAGCTGCTGCTGTTCTTCTTCATCTGGCTGCGCGGCACGCTGCCGCGAATGCGCTACGACCAGTTCATGAAGCTGGGCTGGAAGGTGCTGATCCCGGTCTCCATGGTCTGGCTGATGCTGGTCGCCACGGTGCGCGCGCTGCGCAACGAGAACTACGACTTCCAGCGGATCGTGCTGTACGTGGGCGGCGGGATCCTGGCGCTGCTGCTGCTCTCGCTGGTGGTCGACGTGCTGCGCGACCGCGGTCACAAGGCCGCCGCGGAGCCGGGCGCCCCCGGGGACCGGTTCGACCCGATGGCGGGCGGCTTCCCCGTACCGCCGCGGCCCGGGCAGGCCCTGCCGCCGGTACCGCGCCGAAGGCCGCGCGGTGAACGGCAGTTGGTCAACGCCACGGACACCGCCGATACGCCGGACAAGGAGCAGGAGGGCGGCAATGCCTGACCGCGAACCCCAGGACGAGGAGTCCCGTACCCGCTGGCAGAATCCCGTGGCCGGGTTCGGCGTGACCTTCAAGGCCATGTTCAAGAAGCGGCTGACCGAGCAGTACCCCGAGTACAAGAAGCCGGTCGCGCCCCGTTTCCACGGCCGCCATCAGCTCAACCGGCATCCGGACGGGCTGGAGAAGTGCATCGGCTGCGAGCTGTGCGCCTGGGCCTGTCCGGCCGACGCCATCTACGTCGAGGGCGCGGACAACACCGACGAGGAACGCTACTCGCCCGGTGAGCGCTACGGCCGCGTCTACCAGATCAACTACGCCCGCTGCATCCTGTGCGGCCTGTGCATCGAGGCCTGCCCCACCCGGGCACTGACCATGACCAACGAGTACGAACTCGCCGACCGCACCCGGGAGTCGCTCATCTACACCAAGGAGGAGCTGCTCGCGGGCCTCGACGAGTCGATGGTGGACACCCCGCACGCCATCTTCCCGGGCATGACCGAACAGGACTACTACCGCGGCCTGGTCACCGAGGCCGCGCCCGGCACGGCCCGGCAGGTCGCCGTCTCCAAGGGCGAACGGCCGGACGACGCCAGGAAGGCCGAGGAGGCCGACGCATGACGACATCCACCGGCGAGGCCGTCCAGTTCTGGTTGCTCGGAATCGTCGCGGTGCTCGGCGCGCTAGGCACAGTGGCGATGAAGAAGGCCGTGCACAGCGCGTTGTCGCTGGCGGGCACCATGATCATACTGGCCGTCTTCTACCTGGCGAACGGCGCGTACTTCCTGGGCGTCGTGCAGATCGTGGTCTACACCGGCGCGATCATGATGCTGTTCCTCTTCGTCGTCATGCTGGTCGGCATCACCGCCGCTGACTCCCTGCGGGAGACCATCAGGGGGCAGCGCTGGATGGCCGCGCTGGTCGGCATCGGCTTCGGCGTCCTGCTGATCGCAGGGCTCGGCAACGCCTCGGTGCACAGCTTCACCGGCCTGGGACAGGCCAACTCCGGTGGGAACGTGGAGGGCTTGGCGCGGCTGATCTTCACCACGTACGTGTGGGCCTTCGAGATCACCGGCGCGCTGCTGATCACCGCGGCCGTCGGTGCGATGGTGCTCACCCACCGGGAGCGCACCGAACGTGCCGCCACGCAGCGCGAGTTGGCCGAGCGGCGAGTGCGGGAGGGCGCCCAGGTGCCACCGCTGCCCGCGCCCGGCGTATATGCCCGGCACAACGCGGTGGACATCCCCGGGCTGCTGCCCGATGGCACACCCGCCGAGCTGTCCGTCAGCAAGACGCTGCGCGCCCGTGGCCAGATCCGGGACGTCAGCGGTGAGGCACTGGAGAGTCTCAGGGAGTTGGAGCAGCGCTCCGAGCGGCACGCCGAGGGCGAAGGGGAGTCGGGCCCCGCACCGGCGAACGGAGCGAACTCGGCGAACGGAGCGAACTCGGCGAACGGTGCGAACTCGGCGAACGGGGCGGCGAAGTGAACCCGATCAACTACCTTTACCTGTCTGCCCTGTTGTTCACCATCGGCGGAGCCGGCGTGCTGATCCGGCGGAACGCGATCATCGTCTTCATGTGCGTCGAGTTGATGCTCAACGCCTGCAACCTGGCCTTCGTCACCTTCGCCCGGCTGCACGGCAACCTCGACGGCCAGATCTTCGCGTTCTTCACCATGGTCGTCGCGGCCGCCGAGGTGGTGGTCGGCCTGGCGATCATCGTGACGTTCTTCCGCTCCCGCCACTCGGCCTCGGTCGACGACGCCAGCCTGATGAAGCTGTAGATAGGGGCAGTTGACGTGGATCACCTCATCGGAGCCCTCATCGGGGCTCCACTTCTCGGCGCGGGCGTACTGCTCGTCGGAGGGCGTCGGCTCGATCGGGTAGGCCACTGGATCGGCTGCCTGCTGGCCGCGGTCTCCTTCGCGCTCGGCGCGGCGCTGTTCGTCCACATGCTGGGCAGGCCCACCGGCCAGCGCACCCTCACCTCGCACCTGTTCAGCTGGGTGCCGGTCGGTGGCTTCCGGGCGGACGTCGCCTTCCAACTGGACCAGCTCTCCATGACGTTCGTGCTGCTGATCACCGGTGTGGGCACGCTGATCCACATCTATTCGGTCGGCTACATGGCACACGACGAGAACCGCCGCCGCTTCTTCGGCTACCTCAACCTCTTCCTGGCGGCGATGCTGCTGCTGGTGCTCGCCGACAACTACCTGCTGCTGTACGTGGGTTGGGAGGGGGTCGGTCTCGCCTCGTACCTGCTGATCGGCTTCTGGCAGCACAAGCCGAGCGCGGCGACCGCGGCGAAGAAGGCGTTCATCGTCAACCGGGTCGGCGACATGGGTCTGTCGATCGCGATCATGGTGCTGTTCACCACGTTCGGCACCTTCTCCTTCGCCCCGGTGTTCTCCCACGCCGCCAGCGCCAGCCAGGCCAAGCTCACCGTCGTCGGCCTGCTGCTGCTGCTCGGCGCGTGCGGCAAGTCGGCCCAGGTGCCACTGCAGTCCTGGCTCGGGGACGCGATGGAGGGCCCGACGCCGGTCTCGGCGCTGATCCACGCGGCGACCATGGTCACCGCGGGCGTCTACCTGGTGACCCGCTCCGGCGCCATCTTCAACGCGGCGCCCACGGCACAGCTCGCGGTCTGCGTGGTCGGCGCGGTCACGTTGATGTTCGGTGCGATCGTCGGTTGCGCCAAGGACGACATCAAGAAGGCGCTGGCCGGATCGACCATGTCGCAGATCGGCTACATGATGCTGGCCGCCGGACTCGGCCCGATCGGCTACGTCTTCGCCATCATGCACCTGGTCACCCACGGCTTCTTCAAGGCGGGCCTGTTCCTCGGCGCCGGTTCCGTGATGCACGCGATGAACGACGAGGTCGACATGCGCAGGTACGGCGGGCTGCGCAAGTACATGCCGATCACCTATGTCACCTTCGGCCTCGGCTACCTGGCGATCATCGGCTTCCCCGGACTGTCCGGCTTCTGGTCCAAGGACAAGATCATCGAGGCGGCGTTCGCCAAGGGCGGCACCGAGGGCTGGATCCTCGGCGGGGTCGCGCTGCTGGGCGCGGGCATCACCGCGTACTACATGACCCGGGTCATGGTGATGACGTTCTTCGGCGAACCGCGGTGGCAGCCCGCGCCCGACCCGGACAAGGCGCCCAGCGTCGAGCCGGGCATCGAGGTGCACCCGGGAGAGCTGCCGCATCCCCACGAGTCCCCGAAGTCCATGACCATCCCCATGGTCGTCCTCGCCGTCGGCTCGGTGCTCGCAGGTGGGCTGTTCAGCATCAACTCGGCGTTCCTGAAGTGGCTTGAGCCGGTGACCGGGCACAGCGAGGGGCACTCGCCGGTCTCCACCTGGGAGGTCACCGCGGCCACCCTGGTGGTGCTGGCCGTCGGTGCCGCGCTGGCCTGGGCGCAGTACGGGCGGGCGCCGGTGCCGGTCACCGCGCCGCGCGGTTCGCTGCTCACCCGGGCGGCGCGGCGCGATCTGCTCCAGGACGACTTCAACCACGTCGTGCTGGTGCGCGGCGGTGAACACCTCACCCGCAGCCTGGTCTACCTCGACCACTCGCTGGTGGACGGCGCGGTCAACGGCACGGCCGCCTCGGTCGGCGGACTGTCGGCCCGGCTGCGCCAGGTGCAGAACGGCTACGTCCGGTCGTACGCGGTCTCGATGCTCGGTGGTACGGCGGTCGTGATTGCCGCGACCCTGCTGATGAGGGCGGTCTGATAGCCATGGCGTTTCCCCTGCTCACCGTGACCGCCGCGGTCCCCGCGGTCGGCGCGATCGCCACCGCCGCGGTACCGGCCGGGCGGCGCACCGCCGCCAAGTGGCTGGCGCTCGGCTTCTCGCTGGCCACCCTGGTGCTGGCGGCGGTGGACGCGGCCCGGTTCACGCCGGGCGGCGCCCGCTACCAACTCACCGAATCGCACGCGTGGATCGCGGACTTCGGGGTCCGCTACGAACTCGGTGTGGACGGCATCGCCGTGGTGCTGGTGCTGTTGGCGGCGGTGCTCGTACCGTTCGTGATGCTGGCGGGCTGGCATGACGCCGACGTGCTGGACGGACACACCCCGAACCGCAACTGGCGCCCCACACAGGGGTTCTTCGCGCTGATCCTGCTGGTCGAGGCGATGGTGGTGATCTCGTTCGAGTCCACCGACGTCTTCCTCTTCTACATCTTCTTCGAAGCCATGCTGATCCCGATGTACTTCCTCATCGGCGGCTTCGGGGACCGCGCGGGGGCGAAGGGCGAGGACGAACAGGCCAAACAACGCTCCTACGCGGCGGTGAAGTTCCTGCTCTACAACCTGGTAGGCGGGCTGATCATGCTGGCCGCGGTGATCGGACTGTACGCGGTCACCGCACACCAACTCGGCGGCCACGGCACGTTCTCGCTGCCGCAGATCCTCCAGGCGCGGGCCAGCGGCCAACTCCGGCTGTCCACCACCGCCGAGCGGTGGATCTTCCTCGGCTTCTTCTTCGCCTTCGCCGTCAAGGCGCCGCTGTGGCCGCTGCACACCTGGCTGCCCAACGCGATGGGCGAATCCACCGCTCCGGTCGCCGTGCTGCTGACCGCGGTGGTCGACAAGGTCGGCACCTTCGCGATGCTGCGGTACTGCATCCAGCTGTTCCCCGAGGCGTCGAAGTGGGCGACCCCGGTGATCCTGGTGCTGTCGGTGATCGGGATCATCTACGGTGCGCTGCTCGCCGTGGGCCAGCGGGACATCAAGCGGCTGATCGCCTACGCGTCCATCTCACACTTCGGCTTCATCATCCTGGGCATCTTCGCGATGACCTCCCAGGGCCAGGGCGGCGCCACCCTCTACATGGTCAACCACGGCATCTCCACGGCCGCGTTGCTGCTGGTCGCGGGCTTCCTGATCACCCGGCGCGGTTCGCGGTTGATCTCCGACTTCGGCGGGGTGCAGAAGGTGGCCCCGCTGCTGGCGGGCACGTTCCTGGTGGGCGGCCTGGCCACCCTCTCCCTGCCCGGACTCGCGCCGTTCGTCAGCGAGTTCCTGGTGCTGGTGGGCACCTTCAGCCGCTATCCGGCGGCCGGGGTGATCGCCACGCTGGGCATCGTGCTGGCGGCGCTGTACGTGCTGGTGCTCTACCAGCGCACCATGACCGGCCCGGTGAAGGCGGGCATCGAGGGCATGAAGGACCTCAAGGCGCGTGAACTGGCCGTGGTGGCACCGCTGATCGCGTTGCTGGTCCTCCTCGGGGTCTATCCGAAACCGGTCACCGACCTGATCAACCCGGCGGTCAAGGACACCCTCTCCGACGTCCACCGGACCGATCCCGCGCCGCAGATCAACGCGTCGCTCACCGCCGCAGCGAAGGAGACCGCGAAGTGACGGGTGTCATCCACAGCCTGTGGACAACGGCGGCGGATCCCGCGCTGCCGTTGGACCGGATCCCGACCCCGAAGATCGAGTACGCCCAGCTCTCACCGGTGCTGATCGTCTTCGGTGCGGCGGTCCTCGGCGTCCTGGTCGAGGCCCTGCTGCCCCGACGCAGCCGCTACATCGCGCAGTTGGGCGTCTCGGTGGTCGGGCTCGCCGCGGCGTTCGCGGCGATCGTCGCCCTGGCCGCCGACGGCTACGCCAGCACCAAGTCGCACATCGCGGCGATGGGGGCGGTCGCGGTGGACGGTCCAGCGCTGTTCCTCCAGGGCACCATCGTGCTGGTGGCACTGGTCGCCGCGTTCACCTTCGCGGAGCGCCGGCTCGATCCGCTGGCGCACGGCCGACGGGTGGACTCCTTCGCCGCCCAGGGCTCCACGGTGCCCGGCAGTGAGCAGGAGAAGCGTGCGGTACGGGCCGGGTTCACCACCACCGAGGTCTTCCCGCTGCTGCTGTTCGCGGTGGGCGGCATGATGATCTTCCCTGCCGCGAACGACCTGTTGACCCTGTTCGTCTCGCTTGAGGTGTTCTCCCTGCCGCTGTACCTGCTGTGCGCGCTGGCCCGGCGGCACCGTCTGCTCTCCCAGGAGTCGGCGGTCAAGTACTTCCTGCTGGGCGCGTTCTCCTCGGCCATCCTGCTGTTCGGCGTGGCGCTGCTGTACGGGTACGCCGGGACCATCTCGTACGGCGGGATCGCGGACGTGGTCAACGGCACGGCCAGGATGACCCCGGCGCTGGCCAACACCACGGCGAACGACGCCCTGTTGCTGATCGGCGGTTCGATGGTGGTGGTGGGCCTGCTGTTCAAGGTGGCGGCGGTGCCGTTCCACATGTGGACGCCGGACGTCTACCAGGGCGCGCCGACCCCGGTGACCGGCTTCATGGCCGCCGCCACGAAGGTCGCCGCGTTCGGCGCGCTGCTGCGGCTGCTGTACGTGGTGCTGCCGGGGCTGCGCTGGGACTGGCGGCCGGTGATGTGGGGGGTGGCCATCGCGACGATGGTCATCGGCGCGGTGGTCGCGGTGACCCAGACGGACGTGAAGCGGCTGCTGGCGTACTCGTCCATCGCCCACGCCGGCTTCATCCTCGCGGGCGTGATCGCGGTCTCGCCGGACGGTGTCTCCTCGGTGCTGTTCTACCTGGCCGCGTACTCGTTCGTGACGCTGGGCGCCTTCGCGGTGGTGACGCTAGTACGGGACGCGGGCGGCGAGGCGACCCACCTGTCCCGGTGGGCCGGTCTGGGCCGCCGCTCCCCGTTGGTGGCCGCGGTCTTCGCGGTGTTCCTGCTGGCCTTCGCGGGCATCCCGCTGACGTCCGGCTTCGCCGGTAAGTTCGCGGTGTTCAAGGCGGCGGCGCAGGCGGGTGCGGTACCGCTGGTGATCATCGGTGTGATCTCGTCGGCGGTCGCCGCGTTCTTCTACATCAGGGTCATCGTCCTGATGTTCTTCAGCGAACCGCAGCCGGGCGGACCCTCGGTGGCCGTGCCGAGCCCCCTGACCATCACGGCCATCACGGTGGGCGCTGCGGTGACGCTCGTGCTGGGCGTGGCGCCGCAGTACTTCCTGGACCTGGCGGGGAAGGCCAGCGTCTTCGTGCGGTAGGTGTAAACGGCCCGCGTCTCGCCGACAGAAGCCCCCGCAAGCGGGGGCTTCTGTGCGGTGTCAGGCGATTTCGTCGTCCTTGACGGCCTGGACGAAGGAGAACCAGGCGTCAGCGCTGAACCTGAGTGCTGGCCCGTGAGGGTCCTTGGAGTCACGCACATAGGCTGAGCCTGTCGTCGCGGCTATCTCAACGCAGTTGCCGGCACCGTTGCTGTATGTGCTCTTGAACCAGGCCAGGCCATCCGCAACTTCACGCATCGTTGTGCTCCTCTGCAATTCGATTCACCAGCGCAACCGACCGGTCCGGCGGAAGCGCCGCTCTCTTGAGTCGCCCGAAGATGTCTTTATGACGGCTTACGTCAGAGTCTTTGTCCATGTAAGTCGCGCTGGTGGCGCCCTCCGAGTACACGATGCTCATCGGCAGGCTAGCGAAGGACATGATGGAGAAGCTGTACCCCATGCTGGCATGCGCGCCAGCGTCGAACGGGAGGACCTGCACGGTGACGTTGGGGGACGTATCCGCAACGGTCACCAGATGAGCGAGTTGCCTGCGCATGGTCGCCGAGGATCTGACGACTCTGCGGATCGTTGACTCGTTCAGGACTGCCCAGATCAGGGGCGGGGTGTTGCCCGTCAGGATCTCTTGCCGTTGCAGACGAGCGGCGGTGCGGCGCTCGGCGTCTTCCGCGTTGAGTTCCGGGCTCATAGCGCGGATGACCTCTCGCGCGTACTCCTCGGTCTGTAGCAGGCCTGGGATCAACTCGGCCTCGTACGTCTCAATTACTGACGCATCGGCTTCAAATCCCACGTATGCGCGAAACCAGTTCGGCAGAGCGTCGCCGTAGGAGTGCCACCAGCCTTGCTGGCGACTCTGTCGGGCCAGCGCGGTGATCTGACGGACCTCAGCGGCATCCGTGACGCCGTACAGCGCCAGAAGCGGCGGCACATCAACTTCGGCGAGTGGGCTCTCGCCCTTCTCGATCCGGCTCACCTTCGAGTGAGACCAGCCCAGACGTGCGGCAACCTGGTGGCCCGTCAGCTTGCTCGCTTCGCGAAGCTTGCGCAGTTCGATACCGAGCACGAACCGAAGCACTGTTGGGCTGCTCAACTGGCGATCCCCTATCTCCCCTACGGATGCGCTCCCATCCCCAGTCTCCCACCTAGTCGCGTTCCAACTCGCGTCACTCGTTAGTGCACTTGCTTCATTCATGCACTTGCATGGCGCGCGTTGAGGGCGCATCCTACGAGCAACTGGACGCGCAATGTGTGCAGTTGATCACTCCATGCCATCGGGTTGGGGGCACGTATGTCCACAGACGCGCATACACCTGACGCCGCCGAGGCGGCTGTCGCGGCCAAGCGGGCGTTGCGTGAGGCCATCGCCATGACCGGCATCCAGGCCCCGGCCTTGTTCCAGGTCCTCAGCGGCAGGGGATCACGGTTCGAGCTGGGCGGCCTGGACGTCGCGGCGGCGGCCCAGTTGGCGAAATGGATCGAGGCTCGCGCCAAGTGCCCGTGCTGGGAGGGCGTCAGTGGCCAGTGATCGCCTGTACACGCTGATGCGCAACGGCGTGCCGGAAATCGAGTTCGTCGCGGCCAGAGATGCCGTCATCGGCATGGCCAAAGCCATCAGGGTGCTGCGGATGACGGCCGACGAGCGCCGCTCCTGGCGGGGGTGGTACACGTGGTGCAACTACCGGGCGGCGGTGCTGAGTCTGCACCGGGGAGACGAATTCGTATTCGGCGTCCGTAGCAACGGCAAGCACGTGACGTTCCGGATCACGCCTCCTACCGATCGGAAGCGTGTGGTGAGGTCCCGCTACTCCCAACACCATTGTGACCGCTGCCACGACCTGATGGACCTCGCTGCCCTCAGTCGCAGGCGTCGCGTGCTGGTTGACGAGTTGGGCGATGCCGAACGGGTCACGGATGTGGTCTGCACTGACGGGTCGGCCTGTGAGGCCCGCAGACGCCAGAAGGCGCGCGTAGCAGCGAGTGGTAAGGCTCAATGGGCTGTCGCCCGGCGCTGATCCGGCCGCTCCCCGGTTCGCAGCCGCCCGCGCGACACCCGAGGCGCGCGGGCGGTCCTTGCCGCAGGACTTACTGCTTCAGCTTGTCGATGCTGGGGATGATCGGCTTGGTCGCCGTGCGGCTGAACGTGTCCGTGCTGGAACCCCAGTTGACGGAGAGCGTCTTGCCGTCCGAGCCGGGCGTCACCACGCCATTGGCGTGATCGGTGCTGTGGTCCGCGCACTTGAGGTGCAGCAGCGTCTGCCCTCCGACCACCACGGTGGCGCCCGCGCACACCGTCTTGCCCGCGATGGCCGCCTTGTCGCCGACGACGGTGAGCGACTTCACGCCGTCCGCGTTGTCCCCGGCCCACGTCCCGTCAAGCCTGACCACCGGCGCGCTGGCGGACGGCGCGGCCTGGGACGCGGTCGCCGAAGGCGTGGCGTCCGACTGCTTGCCGTCGTTCTTGCTGCTGCCGCACCCACTCACCAGCACGGCGGCCACAATCGCCGCCCCCGTGATCCGCGCTGCGTTGCGCACGTCCTTCTCCTCCACTGTCGATCAGGACACGACAAGGTAGCAGCGACCGCCGCCACCTGTGTGCCGATCAGCGTCCCGCTCGCGCCGCCGGACCGTCGTAGCACCCCGTACGACGTCCGGCTGGTGGGGAGTCCGCCGGTGTTCCGTCGGCGTTGAGCCGGAGCACCGCGTCGGCCAGTGCGGCCAGTTCGGGGGCGTGGGTGATCAGTACCGTCGTGCGGCCCGCCATCAGGCGGCGCAGTGGCCCGAAGACGCGGAGCGCCGCCGCGTGGTCGAGGCCCGCGGTGGGCTCGTCCAGTACCAGCACCGGCGTGGCCCGCAGGAAGGCGCGGGCGATGGTGACGCGGCGGATCTGGCCGCCGGAGAGCTGGAGGCCGTGCTCGCCCAGTACCGAGTGGTAGCCGTCCGGCAGGGCGCTGATGAATTCGTCCGCGTCGGCGTCCCTGGCGGCCTGGACGATCTCGTCGTCGGTGGCGTCCGGGCGGCCGTAGGCGATGTTGTCGCGGATGGACGCGGAGAACAACTGCGAGGCCTGCGGCAGCAGCGTCACCGCCTGCCGCACGGACACCAGCGTCGCGTCCCGCAGGTCGACGCCGTCCAGGAGCACCGCGCCCGCGTCCGGATCCATGAACCGCACCAACAGCTTGGCCAGCGTCGACTTGCCCGCCCCGCTCGGCCCCGTCACGGCGAGCACCCCACCCGGCGCCACCCGGAACGTCACGTCCCGCAGCACCGGCGCCCCGTCCCCCGTGGTGTACGACGCCCGCACCCCGGTACAGCTCAGCTCGCCCCGCACCGCGCGCAACGGTGCCGCCGCCGGGCGGTCGTTGACGGGGGAGCGCAGCCGGGTCAGGTCGATGATCCGTTCCGCGCCTGCGCTCGCCGCGCCGAACGCCGTTGCCAGCCCGGACAGTTGCTGGATGGGACCGAACAACTGGGTGAGGAACGCGGCGAAGGCGAGCAGTCCGCCCACGGTGAGCGCGCCCCGGCTGAGTTCGAAGGCACCGAGCCCGACCACGGTGAGGCCGCCGAGGACCTCCAGCACGTCCAGTACCGCCGGGTACGCGGCGGCCACCCGAGCGGTGGCCAGTTCGGCCCGCAGCAGCGCCTCGCCCTCCCGGCGGATCCGGCCGATCTCGCGCCGCTGCTGGTTGTAGGCGTGCGCCACGGACGCGTTGGCGAGGCTCTCCTCAAGCACCGCGGTGACCCGGCCGTCGCGCCGCCTCGCCTCCCGGGACAGCCGCTGCACCCGGCCGCCGAAGTGCCGTGCGCTGAGCCAGAACACCGGGCTGACCACGAACACCGCGAGCGCGAGGGGCCAGCTCAGGAAGAGTGCCGCGGTGGCGAAGAACACCAGGCTGATCAGCGCCGAGGCCACGTCGATCACCCCGGAGGCGACGAAGGACTCGACGCGTTCGATGTCGGAGGTCAGCCGGGCCAGTACGTCGCCGTGCCAGCGGGTGCGCAGCGTGTCCGGCGGCAGGGTGTGCAGATGGGCCACGCACGCGGTGCGCAGCCGCAGGATGAAACGTTCCGCGACCCAGGTCGCGGTGTAGTCGCCGAGGAAGGTCAGCAGCCCGGTCAGCGCGGCCACGGCGGCCATCCATCCGGCCAGCGGCCAGAACGCGGCGAACCGCCTGGGCACCAGCACCTGGTCGATCAGGTCCTTGAACAGCCAGACGGTGACCACCTCACCGCCCGCCCCCGCGGCGAGCAGCGCCGTAGCGGCCAGCAGCCAGCGGCGGTCCGTGCGTACCCAGGGCCAGAAGCGGCGGAAGACCTCGCGCGGCGAGACCGCGGGGGCCGGCGCCACCAGCGGGTCGTCCGCGGTGGCCGGTGTGGTGACGGACCGTTTCCGTGCGGTGTCCAACCCGGTCGCCTCCTCAGCCGCGTCCGGTCACGGGCTACGCGGGGGTGGCTGCGCGCCGCCACCCCCGCGGTGAGGAACCCCTCGCGGCGCGGTCAGTAGTACCAGCCGCCGCCTCCGCAGCGCCGGCCACGACCGTGGTGGCGCCCTCGGTGGTCGAACCTGCGGTGGCCGTCGTCACCGTGCCGCCGCCCGAACCGTCCGAAGATGCTCATGATGACCTCCCTCCTACGCTCGGCGGGACAGTTGTGCCCCCGCCCCGGAGATCCACGGGCACGGGTGCGCCCATGGTCCGGAGGGTGCACTTGGGCATACGGAAACCACCCAAAGCGTGTTCAATCCGCCCAAAGTTCCTTCTCGAACGTTTATCGGTGAACAGCCAACCGGAGGGCGGGGACGGACAGTTCCCCGGTGGTTCTACGCGCGTGTGCCGGGTTGCTGGGCCTATGTCCGGTCATGCTGGTACTCGGCGGAATGATCTCTAAAGGCATCGCAATATCCCGAAACTGGTTGCCGCGAGGGTGAATTCGCCAGTAGCGTCCTGACGGGTCGCCACGGTGGGGGAGCACGCCCTTACTCTGCGTGGCCAGGGGGGATAAGTGGCGAGCATGCCGTTGTTCGCGCTGGACAGGTCCGTCCCGGGCCTCATCGTCAAAATCGGCAACTATCCACTGCACCACGGGGGCGTTGGAGCCATCCGGAGCCTCGGCAGGCTTGGCGTACCGATGTACGCCATAACCGAGGACCGGTTCACCCCGGCAGCGTCCTCGCGTTATCTCACCAAGGGGTTCGTCTGGCCGACCACCGGCCTGGAACGCCCGGACCGGCTGGTCGAGGGGCTGCGGCGGATCGGACGCCGGATCGGCAGGCCCACCGTGCTGCTGCCGACCGACGAGGAGGCGGCGGTACTGATCGCGGAGCACGCCGACGCGCTGGGCGATCAGTTCCTCCTCCCGCGCACCGACCCGCGGCTGCCCCGGCGGCTCGCCAGCAAGCAGGGGCTCTACGAACTGTGCGTCACCCACGGGGTACCGGCGCCGAAGTCCGCCTTCCCCGACTCGTACGCCGACATCGAGGAGTTCGCCGCCACCGCGCGGTTCCCCGTGGTGGCCAAGAACCGGGAGGCCTTCGAGCGCCGCCGGTCCCCCGCGGTGCCCGGCACCACCCGGATCGCCGGGCCGGGCGAGCTGCTGACACTGGCCCGCGGCTGGGGCGAACGGCCCGGGGTCATCCTCCAGGAGTACCTGCCGCGCGAGGAGGCCGAGGACTGGATCGTGCACGCCTACGTGGACGCGGACCACGCCGCGCGCACCCTGTTCACCGGGGTCAAGGTGCGCTCCTGGCCCCCGCACGCGGGCATGACGGCATGCGCGTACGCGGTGCCCAACCCGGAACTGACCACGTTGGCCGGTGAGTTCATAAAGCACATCGGCTTCTCGGGCATCGTCGACCTGGACTGGCGCTACGACCGCCGCGACGGGCGGTACAAGCTGCTGGACTTCAACCCCCGGATGGGCGCGCAGTTCCGCCTGTTCGAGAACACCGCCGGGATCGACGTGGTCCGGGCCCAGCACCTGGACCTGACCGGACAGCGGGTGCCGGAGGGCGAGCAGCTCAACGGGCGGCGGTTCACGGTCGAGAACATCGACCTGCCCGCGATGCTCGTCTACCGGCGCAGCGGCTACACCACGCCGCACGCACCGCGCCGGGCGCACGGCACGGAACTGGCCTGGCTGGCACCCGACGACATCAAGCCCTTCTTCACCATGCTCGCCCGCTTCGTGCGGCCGGGCGTGAAGCACCTGTTCCAGATGTGGCAGGGCCGTAGAACGACCGTTTCCGGGAGGGATCAGATATGAAGCCTGTGGTGGTGATCGGTGCCGGGCCGTACGGCTTGTCAACCGCCGCGCACCTGAAGGGGCGCGGCGTCACGGTACGGGTCTTCGGTACCCCGCTGTCGAACTGGACGGACACCATGCCGGCCCGCATGGTGCTCAAATCGACCCCGAGCGCGTCGACCATCTCGGCGCCGCACCCCGGCCACACCATCCAGGACTTCTGCGACGCGGTGGGGGAGCCGCGGCTGGTCACCGAGCGAGACCTGGTCACCCTGGACTTCTTCGTGCGCTACGGGAGGTGGTTCCAGGAGCGGCTGGTGCCCGAGGTGGAACGGGTCCAGGTGGTCTCGGTGGACCGGGGGGCCGGTGAGTTCCGGCTGAAGCTGGACTCCGGCGAGGAACTGGCGGCGAGCGCGGTGGTGGTGGCCAGCGGGCTGAGCGGGTTCGCACACGTGCCGTCGCTGCTGCGCGGGGTGACACCGGACGGGCCGTCGGCGACCGGACCGGTCTCGCACAGCTCGCAGCACACCGACTTCGCGCGGTTCGCCGACCGCGAGGTGCTGGTGGTCGGCGCCGGGCAGTCCGCGCTGGAGAGCGCGGCGCTGCTGCACGAGGCGGGCGCGTCGGTACGGGTGGTGGCGCGGCGCACCGGGGCGGTGGGGTTCGGCGCGCCGCCGCGCGACGGCCTGCAGTGGAAGCCGGACTCGCCGGTCGGCCGGGCCTGGTCGCTGTACGCGTTCAGCAATGTGCCGGGGCCGGCGGCGTTCCGCTATCTGCCGGAGCAGAGCAGGCTGTGGCTGGTGCGGAAGGTGCTGGGGCCGCGTGGCGCGTGGTGGCTGAAGGAACGGGTCGCGGGGCGGGTTCCGGTGCTGCAGGGCAGAGTGCTCACCGGGGCACGGGTGGACGACGCGGGGCGCGTCGTGCTGTCGACCAGCGGGCCCGGGGGCCGCGCCGGTCAGCTCGCGGCGGACCATGTGGTGGCGGCCACGGGTTACCGCGTCGACCTCGGCGCGCTCGGGTTCCTCAGCCCTGAGCTGCGCGCCCGGCTGACCCGCAGCGGCGGCTCCCCCTGGCTGGACCGAGGCTTCCAGGCCTCCGTGCCCGGTCTGTACTTCACCGGTCTGCCGTCGGCGGCGACGTTCGGTCCGCTGATGCGGTTCGTGTGCGGTACGTCGTTCGCTTCGCCCCGGGTGGCGGAGGCGGTTCGGGCGGCGGCGTAGGGCCGGCGCTCGGGGTCGTCCGTTCGCGCCGCGACGGCGACGGCGGGTCACCGCGATGGCGCGGACCGGCGGTCTGGGACGGCCGTAGTGCCCGACGCCCCCAGGGGCTTGGGGGCTTGCCCCCCAAGTGACGAAACCCCTGCCAGGGCGTGGAATGGCGTGAAGTGTGCGGTGGGGAAGCGGGTTCCGCGTAGGGGACGGAAAAGGGCGGGAGGAGGGCAAAGGCGTCGCAGACGCAGGTCATCGGCCACGGCCACATGGCGGCGAACCGGACCAGCCCATGGTGATCCACAGGCGACCGGATACGCTGCAACCAATGGCACTGAGGCCACGTGACCGAATCAGCGACAGGAGTTCCCCTCGTGACCGTCGTCGGGCCCTTCGGGCTGAGCGTGCGCGACCAGGTCCTCGACACCGACATCCGCGCGGGTCTTGCGGATGTCGAGGAGGGCCTGCTGGAAGCCACCAAGAGCGACGTACCGTTCATCACCGAGGCGGCACAGCATCTGGTGCGGGCGGGCGGCAAGCGGTTCCGACCGCTGCTGGTGCTGCTGGCAGCGCAGTTCGGGGACCCGCACGCGCCGGGTGTGGTCCCGTCCGCGGTGGTCGTGGAACTCACCCATCTCGCCACCCTGTACCACGACGACGTGATGGACGAGGCGAACGTCCGCCGGGGCGTGCCGAGCGCCAACGCCCGGTGGGACAACTCCGTCGCCGTGCTCACCGGTGACTTCCTGTTCGCCCGTGCCTCGCACACCCTGGCCGATCTCGGCCCGGAGGCGGTGCGCATCCAGGCGGAGGCGTTCGAGCGCCTGGTCACCGGTCAGATCCTGGAGACCGCCGGGCCGCGCGACGGGCGTGACCCGATCGAGCACTACCTCGACGTCATCGCCGGGAAGACCGGTTCGCTGGTCGCCGTCTCCACCCGGTTCGGCGCGATGATGTCCGGCGCCCCCGAGTCGGTGGTGGACACCCTCACCCAGTACGGCGAGCGGATGGGCGTGGCGTTCCAGCTGGCCGACGACGTCCTGGACATCGCCAGCGACACCCATGAATCCGGCAAGACGCCGGGCACCGATCTGCGCGAGGGCATCCCGACGCTGCCGGTGCTGCACGTGAGGGACCAGGTGGCGCGGGCCGGCGCCGCGGCGTCGCCGGAGGACCGTCGGCTCGTGGAACTCCTGGACGGCGACCTCAGCGACGACGCGCGGCACGCCGAGGCGTTGCGGCTGTTGCGCGCCCACCCGGCTCTCGAACAGGCGCGCAGGGACACCGTGCGGTACGCCGACGCGGCCCGCGCGGCGCTGGGCCCGCTTCCGGAGAGTGCCGCGAAGCAGGCGCTGGTCGCCCTGTGCGACGCGGTGGTCTACCGGGCGGGCTAGCCGCGGGACTGTCAGGGTCCGTCATCCCCGGGGCGTACATCTGGTTGATCCCGTGGGCGGATGTGGCGGCACGCCTCTGTTTGGTGGGATTGACAGCACCATCCACAGGGGGCTCGGGTGACAATGGGCCCGAAGGGTGGACGAGTGCGAACGCGGTCCGGCGTGCCAGGAGCCGGGCCGCCGCCAACAACGGAGGTACTAGGCAATGGCACCGATCCAACCGCCGCAGCCCGAACGGGACTTCGGAGGGTACGCAGGGTTCGAGGGGGACGGCGGTGACGGCTTCCCGCGCTCCCGCAAGCTGGTCCGGTACGGCGTGCCGGTCGCCATCGCGGGCGTGGCGGCGGCCACGATCGGCCTGGGCACCGCCCTGGCCAGCACCGGTGGCAGTCCCTCTCTGCCGAACATCACCGCCGAGCAACTGCTGGACAAGATAGCGACGTCCAAGGTCCAGACGGTCTCCGGCTCGGTCCAGGTCACCACCGACCTCGGCCTGCCGCAGGGGCTGGTCGGCGGCGCCATGGGCGGCGCGACCGGCGGTGCCGGACCGTTCGGCCAGCACGGTGGCGGCAAGGGCGGCGACGGCTCGGCCGCCGATCCGCAGGCCAGGCTCACCGAACTGCTCTCGGGTACGCACACGCTGCGGGTGGCGGCCGACGGCCCGGACCGCCAGCGGGTGTCGATCGTCGACAGCACGTCCGAGTACACGGTCGTGCACAACGGCGACCAGATGTGGGCGTACGACAGCGCCAGCAACGCGGTGTACCACCAGACAGCGGACAAGAACGCCAAGCACGGCCCCCGTTCGCACCGGGCCGAGCAGGCCCCCGCCACCCCGCAGGAAGCGGTCAGGCAGGCGCTGAAGAACGTCGGCCCGAGCACCTCGGTCAGCGTGGACGGCACCGCCGAGGTGGCCGGCCAGCAGGCCTACCAGCTGCTGATCAAGCCCAAGCAGGCGGACAGCACCGTCGACTCGATCCGGGTGGCGGTCGACGCGGCCAACGGCGTACCGCTGAAGTTCACCCTCACCCCGAAGGGCGGCGGCGCCGCGGCGGTGGACATCGGCTACACCAAGGTGGACTTCGGCAAGCCCGCCGCCAGCACCTTCGACTTCTCGGTGCCCAAGGGTGCCAAGGTCACCGAGGGCAAGGACAGCGGTGAGAACCAGGGACCCCAGGGCCACGGCGGCCTGTCCGGCCTGAACGTGATCGGCAAGGACTGGAGCTCCGTCGCGGAGCTGAAGTCCGCGAACGGCCAACTGCCCAGCGCCAAGGGCGGCCAGAGCCAGAGTGTCGAGGGTCTGCTCGGCTCCTTCGGCCACCAGGTCAAGGGCGGCTTCGGCACCGGCACGGTCATCAACACCCGGCTGGTCAACGTGCTGATCACCGACAAGGGCGCGGTCTTCGCGGGCGCCGTCAACCAGGACGCGCTGGTCCGGGCAGCCGATTCGGCGGCCGGTTAGTGGAACAGCGGCGCGAAGCGCCTCCGTTGAGTGCGGTGGCGGGCGACGGGCGGGCGGCTGGGCCGCCCGCCCGCCAGGCCGCGATCGCCACTCACGGCCTGACCAAACGGTTCCGTGGCGGGCAGCTCGCCGTCGACGGGCTGGAGTTGACCGTTCCGCGCGGCAGCGTGTTCGGCTTCCTCGGTCCCAACGGCTCGGGGAAGACGACCACGATCCGCATGCTGCTGGGGCTGATCGAGCCCACCTCGGGCGGCGGCTATCTGCTCGGCGAGCCGATGCCGCGGGCCGCTCGCCGGGTGCTGCCCAGGGTCGGCGCGCTGATCGAGGGACCCGCGCTGTATCCGTTCCTCACCGGCCGCGACAACCTCGTACGGTTCGACGCCGCCGATCCGACGGCCGACCCGCGTACCCGAGGGGCGCGGGTGGACGCGGCGCTGGAGCGGGTCGGGCTGGCCGCCGCCGCGGGCAAGAAGGCGCGGGCGTACTCGCTCGGCATGAAGCAGCGCCTTGGCCTGGCCTCGGCGCTGCTCCAGCCGCGTGAACTGCTGGTGCTGGACGAGCCCACCAACGGCCTTGACCCCCAGGGCATGCGGGAGATCCGCGGCCTGGTCAGGGAGTTGGCGGCGGACGGCACCACGGTGTTCCTCTCCTCGCACCTGCTGGACGAGATCGAGCAGGTGTGCACCCACGCCGCGGTGATGTCCCGTGGCCGTCTGATCGTCCAGGGCGCCGTCGCCGAGCTGTCCGCGGGCGTACGCGGCCGGCTGACCGTCACCACCCCCGACCCGGCCGAGGCGGGACGGGTGCTGAAGGAGCACGGGCTGTCCGTGCTGACCGCGGACGGCGACGAGGTCAGCGGTGAACTGCCCGACGACGCACCGGACTTGGCGGTGCTGAACGCGGCGCTGGTGGCCGCCGGGGTCCGGGTGCGCGGCTTCGGCAGGCAGCGGGCCTCGCTGGAGGACGCCTTCGTGGCGCTGACCGGGGAGGGCTTCGATGTCGCTGGCTGAACCGCTGGTCCGCACCCCGAGCCCGCTGTGGACGCTCGGGCTGCTGCGCAGCGAACTGGGTACGGTGTTCCGCCGCTGGCGGACCCTGGTGCTGCTGGGAGTGCTGGCGGCGGTGCCGGTGCTGGTCGGCATCGCGGTCAGACTGCAGACGCACGGCGATCACGGCGGGGGCGGACCGGCGTTCATCGCCGAGGTCACCAACAACGGCCTGTTCCTGGTGTTCACCGCGCTCGCGGTGACGCTGCCGTTCTTCCTGCCGATGGCGATCGGCGTCATCGCGGGCGACGCGATCGCCGGTGAGGCCGGCGCCGGGACGCTGCGCTATCTGCTGGTGGCTCCTGCCGGGCGGACTCGGCTGCTGTTGGTCAAGTACGCCGCGGTGATGGCCTTCTGCCTGGTCGCCACGCTGGTGGTGGCGGCCTCCGCGCTGCTGGTGGGAGCGGTGCTGTTTCCGCTCGGCGATGTCACACTGATCTCCGGGGTCACCGTTTCGTTCTCCGACGGGCTGTTGCGAGCGGCGGTGATCGCGGGGGTGGTCGCCGTGTCGCTGGTCGGCATCGCGGCGCTCGGTCTGTTCATCTCAACGCTGACGGACAGCGGCATCGCCGCCATGGCCAGCACGGTCGGCGTGCTGATCTCCGTGCAGATCATGGATGGCGTGCCGCAACTGCACGCCATCCAGCCGTACTTGTTCTCGCACTACTGGCTGAGCTTCGCGGATCTGCTGCGCACGCCGGTGATGTGGGACGGCCTGGCGAAGAACCTGGAAGTCCAGGCCCTGTACGCGGCGGTCTTCGGCTCCGCCGCGTGGGCGCGGTTCACCACCCGGGACATCACCGCGTGATCCCGGCGCGGGTGCGGCCGGTTGGGCACCGCCGGACCGCCACGTCGTGGTTGCGCGCCGTCGCGGCGGAAGAAGAACATCCGCCGCGACGGTGAGCGACCACGAGGGCGGAGACCGGCGGTGCAGAACCAACCGCGCCCCATGACGCTGTTACGGGGCGGGCGGGCGACCGGCCTCCAGCGTCCGGACCGCCCGTTCGACGTCGAACGGAAGGACCGTGACCGCCACGTTCGGCAGGTCCTCGACCGCCTTGGCCAGCGCGTCACCGGTGCCCCGGTGCAGGATCTTGCCGATCACCGGGGCGTAGGTGCGCCGCGGCAGCAGCAGGGTCAGCGCCGTCTGGCCGTCGCTGGTGGTGCGGTCGGCCAGATCCGCCACCGCGCGGCGCAGCCGCCGGTCCGGGCAGGCCACCACCTCCAGCGGCACCGTGGTGCCCGCGGTGTCCTCCCAGTTGTCCATCAGCTGCCGGGCGTGCTTGTCGTCGACCATGAAGTGCAGCGCCCGTACCTCGTCGGGACGTAGCCGGTGCGCGTAGCGCAGTGCCTTGAGGGTGGCCAGGTCCAGGCTGTCCACCAGGACATAGACGATGTGCCGCCGCCAGGTCGGCCGGTCGGCACCCGGTACCGGCATGGTCTCCATGGCTGTCGCCTCGGCGCGGTACTGCCGGTTGATGCGGATCAGCGCCCACACGCCGATCGGGAAGAGCACCACCACCAGCCAGGCGCCCTCGGTGAACTTGGTGATCGCGAAGATCAGCACGACCAGTGCGGAGGCGATGGCCGCCGCCAGGTTGACCGCCAACTTCCAGGTGCGGCCGGACTCCTGGCGCCTGAGGTGGTAGGCGAACAGTCCGGAGGCGGCCATGGTGAAGCCGGTGAACACACCGATCGCGTACAGCGACACCAGCTTGTCGACGTTGCCGCGGGTGACGATCAGCAGCGACAGCGCCAGTGCGGTGAGCACCACGATCCCGTTGGAGAACGCCAGTCGATGCCCGCGCCGCATGAACTGACGTGGCAGGAAGCTGTCTTCGGCCACGAAGCTGGCCAGGAACGGAAAGCCGGTGTACGGGGTGTTGGCCCCGGTGTAGAGGATCAGCGCGGTGGCCAACTGCACGTAGATCAAGCCGACGGTACCGAGCCAGCCGTTGCCGAACAGCAGGTGCGCTTCCTGGGCGATGACGGTCGGGTTGCCGTCGGAGTAGGGGACGGCGTGGGTGAAGTACGCGAGGGTGGAAACCCCGAAGACCATGATGGCCAGCGCGATGCTCATCGCGATCAGGGTGCGGCGGGCGTTGACGCCCTGCGGCTCGCGGAACGCCGAGACGCCGTTGGAGATCGCCTCAAGACCGGTCAGTGACGAACCGCCGTTGGCGAACGCGCGCAGCACGATGAACAGCGTCGCGCCGTACAGCAGTCCGCTGCCCGGCGTGCCCAGGTGCAGGGCGCCGGGCGCGTGGAGGTTGGCGTGCGGCAGATGGCCGTCGGCCATGAACCGGATCACGCCCACCACCAGCATCATGGCGACCGCGAACATGAACAGGTAGGCGGGCGCGGCGAACGCCCGTCCCGCCTCGCGGATGCCGCGCAGGTTCCCGTACATCAGGATCAGTACCACCACCACGCTGATCGGCGTCTTGTAGTGGTCGAGCCCGGTGTAGCCATGGCCGATCAGGTGGGCCAGCGAGATGATCGCGTCGGTTCCGGCCGCGGTCTGCACGGCGACGGTGACGATGTAGTCGATCAGCAGCGCCACGGCGGCGATCTGCGCGATGTTCGGGCCGAAGTTCTCCCGTGCGACGACATAGGAGCCGCCCGCCCGGGTGTAGACGGTCACCACATCGCGGTAGGAGAGGGTCAGCAGCAACAGGACGAAGATGATGACGCCGGTGAGCGGCATCAGCATGGAGAACGCCGCGACTCCGATCACCGGGACCAGGATCCGCAGCATCTCCTCGGAGCCGTACGCGGTGGAGGACATGCAGTCGGACGCGAGCACGCCGAGCGCGATCGGGTTGGAGAGCTTCTCCTCTGACAACTGCTCGGTGATCAGCGGCGGCCCGAGCAGCAGTCGCTTGACGCGGTAGCTGACCTTGTCACGGGGCGCGGAGGTCTCGGTAGTGGTGGCCATAGACATACACATACGGGTGCCCGGTCGCCGTGTCTTGTAGACGCGACGACCGGGCACCCGTGCGATGCGTCATACCCGTGTTCAGCCGGTGACGGTCCAGGTGTCGTTGCCGGTGAGGAGGGTGGCGAGGTCGCCTTTGCCCTTGTGTTCGATGGCGGTGTCGAGCTGGTCGGCCATGGTGTCGTCGTAGACCGGGCGTTGGACGCTGCGTAGTACGCCGATGGGGGTGTGGTGCAGGGTCTGCGGGTCGGCGAGTCGGGACAGGGCGAAGGCGGTGGTGGGGGTGGTGGCGTGGGCGTCGTGGACGAGGATGTCGGTTTCGTTGCTGCCGGTGACCTCGGTGATGTGCAGGTCGCCGGTGGCGGGGTCGCGTACCACGCCTTTGGTGTTGTTGGCGCCGAAGCGGATGGGTTGGCCGTGTTCGAGGCGGATGAGGGTTTCTGGGGCGGTGCTGTTGTCCTTGAGGTCGTCGAAGGCGCCGTCGTTGAAGATGTTGCAGTTCTGGTAGATCTCGACCAGGGCGGTGCCGGGGTGGGCGGCGGCTTGGCGTAGGACCTCGGTGAGGTGTTTGCGGTCGGAGTCGATGGTGCGGGCGACGAAGGAGGCTTCGGCGCCGAGGGCCAGCGAGACCGGGTTGAACGGTGCGTCGAGGGAGCCCATGGGGGTGGACTTGGTGATCTTCCCGACTTCTGAGGTGGGGGAGTACTGGCCTTTGGTCAGGCCGTAGATGCGGTTGTTGAAGAGCAGGATTTTGAGGTTGACGTTGCGGCGTAGGGCGTGGATGAGGTGGTTGCCGCCGATGGACAGCGCGTCGCCGTCGCCGGTGACGACCCACACGGACAGGTCGCGTCGGGTGGTGGCCAGTCCGGTGGCGATGGCGGGGGCGCGGCCGTGGATGGAGTGCATCCCGTAGGTGTTGACGTAGTAGGGGAAGCGGGAGGAGCAGCCGATGCCGGAGATGAAGACGATGTTCTCGCGGGCCAGGCCGAGTTCGGGCAGGAAGCCCTGGACAGCGGCGAGGATGGCGTAGTCACCGCAGCCGGGGCACCAGCGGACTTCCTGGTCGGACTTGAAGTCCTTCATCGACTGCTTGGCGTCGGCTTTGGGGATCAGCGAGAGCGCGTCAGCGGACATCGGCGGCCTCCTTCGTAAGGCCTTGTGCCACGGCCTCCTGGAGGCGGGCGGCGAGTTGTTCGGCCTTGAACGGAAGGCCGGTGACCTGGGTGTGGCAGGCGGCGTCGACCAGGTATCTGGCGCGCAGCAGGTGGGCGAGCTGGCCGAGGTTCATCTCCGGGACGATGATGTTGCGGTACCGGGCCAGGACCTCGCCGAGGTTGGTGGGGAAGGGGTTGAGGTGGCGTAGGTGGGCCTGGGCGATCTGGCTGCCGGTCTGCCGGGTGCGGCGCACGGCCGCGGTGATCGGGCCGTAGGTGGAGCCCCAGCCGATGACCAGGGTGCGGGCGGTGCCGGTGGGGTCGTCGACCGTGATGTCGGGCACCTCGATGCCGTCGATCTTGGCCTGGCGGGTGCGGACCATCAGGTCGTGGTTGGCCGGGTCGTAGGAGATGTTGCCGGTGCCGTCTTGTTTCTCGATGCCGCCGATGCGGTGCTCAAGGCCGGGTGTGCCGGGTACGGCCCAGGGGCGGGCCAGGGTGCGCGGGTCGCGCAGGTAGGGCCAGAAGTGCTGGTTGCCGTCGGCGTCGGTGTGGTTGGGGGTGGTGGCGAACTGGACGCGCAGGTCCGGCAGTTCGCTGACGTCGGGGACGCGCCAGGGCTCGGATCCGTTGGCGAGGTAGCCGTCGGAGAGCAGGAAGACCGGGGTGCGGTAGGTCAGTGCGATGCGGGCGGCTTCCAGGGCGGCGTCGAAGCAGTCGCCGGGGGTGGCGGGCGCGATGATGGGGACCGGTGCCTCGCCGTTGCGGCCGTACATGGCCTGGAGCAGGTCGGCCTGCTCGGTCTTGGTGGGCAGGCCGGTGGACGGGCCGCCGCGCTGGATGTCGACGATCAGCAGCGGCAGCTCAAGGGAGACGGCCAACCCGATGGTCTCGCTCTTGAGCGCGACACCGGGGCCGGAGGTGGTGGTGACCGCCAGCGAGCCGCCGAAGGCCGCGCCGAGGGCGGCGCCGATGCCCGCGATCTCGTCCTCGGCCTGGAAGGTGCGCACACCGAAGTTCTTGTGCTTGGACAGCTCGTGCAGGATGTCGCTGGCCGGGGTGATCGGGTACGAGCCGAGGAACAGCGGCAGGTCGGCCTGCTGCGAGGCGGCGACCAGGCCGTAGGCCAGCGCCAGGTTCCCGGAGATGTTGCGGTACACCCCCGGCGCGAACGCGGCCTGGGCGGGCGCCACCTCGTAGGTGACCGCGAAGTCCTCGGTGGTCTCGCCGAAGTTCCAGCCCGCGCGGAACGCGGTGATGTTCGCCTCGGCCAGTTCCGGCTTCCTGGCGAATTTCGTGCGCAAGAACGTCTCGGTTCCGGCCGTGGGACGGTGGTACATCCACGACAGCAGCCCGAGCGCGAACATGTTCTTGCTGCGCTCGGCCTCCTTTCGGGTCAGCCCGAAGTCCTTGAGCGCCTCCACCGTCATGGTGGTCAACGGAACCGGGTGGACGTTGTAGGCCTGCAGGGCGCCGTCCTCCAGCGGGGAGGTGGTGTAGCCGACCTTGGCCATCGCGCGCTTGGTGAACTCGTCGGTGTTCACGATGATCTCCGCGCCGCGCGGCAGGTCGGCCACATTGGCCTTCAACGCCGCCGGGTTCATCGCGACCAGCACGTCCGGGCGGTCGCCCGGGGTGAGGATGTCGTGGTCGGCGAAGTGCACCTGGAACGACGAGACACCCGGCAGCGTCCCGGCGGGCGCCCTGATCTCGGCCGGGAAGTTCGGCAGCGTCGACAGGTCATTGCCGAACGAGGCCGTCTCGGAGGTGAAGCGGTCACCGGTGAGCTGCATGCCGTCCCCGGAATCACCCGCGAACCGGACGATCACCCGGTCCAGGCGCCTGATCTCCTTGCCTGGCTTGCGCTGCTCACCGAGCGCCGGCGGCTCGGCCGGGCTACTGACCTGGCTGGTCACTGAACTGGACCTCCTTCGAGGCGGCGGCTCGCGGACGAAGGATCACTGCCTTACCGCCGGTACCGCGGCCCATGTTACGTCGGTAAGGGTGACCTTCCTGGCGCATTTCGCTTGCTGGACGCCAAGTCAGTACAACGCTGTCACGACGCCCTTTAGTCCTGCTTGCGGCCCTTCACGGGGTGGAAATCCGGCCATTTCGCATGACCGCCGACCGCGCGGCCGTCGGCTCGGGTGACACCGTGTCAGGCCCTCAGGAGTTCAGGTAAGTGAGAACGGCCAGAACACGACGGTGATCCCCGTCACTGGGCGCCAGCCCCAGCTTCAGGAAGATGTTGCTCACGTGCTTCTCCACGGCACCGTCGGAGACCACCAGCTGCTTGGCGATCGCCGAGTTCGTCCGGCCCTCGGCCATCAGCCCCAGCACCTCCCGCTCGCGCGGGGTCAGCCCGGCCAGTACGTCCTGCTTGCGGCTGCGGCCCAGCAGCTGGGCGACCACCTCCGGGTCGAGCGCGGTGCCGCCCGCGGCCACCCGTACCACCGCGTCCACGAACTCGCGGACCTCGGCCACCCGGTCCTTGAGCAGATAGCCCACTCCGCGGCTCGATCCGGCCAGCAGCTCGGTGGCGTACTGCTCCTCCACGTACTGCGACAGCACCAGCACGCCCACCGACGGATGGTCGCGGCGCAGCCGCACGGCCGCCCTGACGCCCTCGTCGGTGTGGGTGGGCGGCATCCGCACGTCGGCCACCACGACGTCCGGCAGCGCGTCCTCGTCGGCCAGTTCGCCGACCACCTTGAGCAGCGCCTCCGCGTCGCCGACGCCCGCGACGACCTCGTGCCCCCGGTCGGTCAGCAGCCGGGTCAGGCCCTCCCGAAGCAGTACCGAATCCTCGGCGATGACCACCCGCACCCTGTCCACCACTGCTCGCTTCCCCCAGGTCCTCTTGCCCATGCCGGTCGGCTTTCGCCGTCCAGCATCCCAGGATTCGGGGGAAGGCGCTGTCCTCGGCTCACGCCCGCCAGGGAAGCTCGGCGGTGATGCGGGTGGGGCCGCCGGGCGGGGAGTCGACGACGAGCAGGCCGTCGACCGCGTCCAGGCGCTCGGCCAGGCCCGCCAGGCCGCTGCCCGCGTCGGCTGAGGCGCCGCCGCGGCCGTTGTCGGCCACCTGGAGCAGCATCCGGCCCTCCGCCCGCCAGATGTCGACGGTGGCCCGGCTGGCCCCGCTGTGCTTGCTGACGTTGGTGAGCAGCTCGGAGACGGTGAAGTAGGCGATGCCCTCGATCGCGGGCACCGGTCGGGCGGGCAGCTCGACGGTGACGTTCACCGGGACCGTGCAGCGCGCCGCCACCGCGGACAGTGCCGGGCCCAGCCCGCGGTCGGTGAGGATCGCCGGGTGGATGCCGCGGGCCAGGTCGCGCAGCTCCTGGAGCGCGGTCTTCACCTCGCCGTGCGCCTCGTCCACCATCCGGGCGGCCGCCTCCGGGTCCTCGGTGAGCTTCTCCTTGGCCAGGCCGAGGTCCATGGCGAGGGCGACGAGCCGGGCCTGGGCGCCGTCGTGCAGATCGCGTTCGATGCGGCGCAGGTCGGCGGCGGCGGTGTCCACCACCGTGCCGCGGTCCGTCTCCAGCTCGTGCACCCGGGTGGCCAGCCGGGACGGGCCGAGCAGCACGGAGACCATCAGCCGGTCCACGGCGGCCAGACCGCGGATCACCCACGGCGTGCCCAGCACCAGCAGCAGCCCGGCCAGCGAGGTGAGCGCGACCCTGACCGGGCCGTCCAGGTAGACGGAATGGTCGACGTCCCCGTACAGCTGGAGCCCCGGCTGGTGGACGTAGGCCGGGAAGACCCACTGCCACAGCGGATAGGTCAGCGCCGCCCAGCCGTACGTCCACAGCACCACGGAGACGCAGAAGGTGAAAACGCCCCAGGGGAACAGCAGGAACGCGTAGAGCACATGCCGCCACGAGGTGCCGGACTTGAACAGGCCGCCCACCCAGGCCATCAGCCCGCGGCCGCGCCGCACCGGTTCCGGATCAGCGACGTCCAGCCGCAGCAGCCCCCGGGCCCGGCCCCGCTCCACATGGCCCAGGCCCAGGCAGCCCGCCAGCATCGCGGCCAGCACCGGCACCCCGAGGAAGGTGATCAGCAGTCCGGCGCCGCAGGACAGCATCGTCACCACGTAGACGAAGCCGACGACGCCCATCGGCAGGTTGAGGATCAGGTACAGGAACTCGCGCCAGGTGCGGCCCTCCAACGGGGCACGCAGCACCGCGGGCACCCGGGAGCGCGTGTGGTCGGGATACCGCGTGTCGGGATAGCCGGTCGCCATCGTTCGTGTCCGTCCTACTCACTGTGGTTCGGTGTGCTTCCAGCGTCGTGGAACGGGCGGCCTCGGCCCATGGTGCGGATCGGCGTCTTGGGGCGGGGGATATCCCTACCGCGCAGCTCCGGCGTTCTCCCGGTCCCGCCAGGGCAGTTCGGCTGTGATGGTGGTCGGGCCGCCGCGCGGGGAGTCGACCACCAGCAGCCCGTCCACCGCGTCCAGCCGCTCGGCCAGGCCCGCCAGTCCGCTGCCCGTGTCGGCGGAGGCGCCGCCCCGGCCGTCGTCCCGCACCTGGATCAGCAGCCGCTCGTCGGAGCGCCACACGTCCACGCTGCCGCTGCTGGCACCGCTGTGCTTGCTGATGTTGGTGAGCAGTTCGGAGACGGTGAAGTAGGCGATGCCCTCGATCGCCGCGGCCGGGCGGGTCGGCAGGTCGGCGACCACCCGCACCGGCACCGTGCAGCGCGCCGCCACCGAGGACAGCGCGGCGTCCAGGCCCCGGTCGGTGAGCACCGCCGGATGGATGCCGCGGGCCAGGTCGCGCAGCTCCTGGAGAGCCAGCTTCACCTCGCCGTGCGCCTCGCCGACCATCCGGGCGGCCGCCTCCGGGTCCTCGGTGAGCTTCTCCTTGGCCAGGCCGAGGTCCATGGCGAGGGCGACGAGCCGGGCCTGGGCGCCGTCGTGCAGATCGCGTTCGATACGGCGCAGGTCGGCGGCGGCGGTGTCGACGACCGTGCCCCGGTCGCTCTCCAACTCGGCGATCCGCCGCTCCAGTTCGTCCGACGGCGACAGCAGACCCCGGGCCATCGCCCGGTCGGCGTTGCCCAGCCCGCGGGCCACCCACGGCAGCACCGGCCAGCCGACGAGCAGCAGGACCACCGCCAGCGCGAAGGTCAGCACGCCCCACGGCAGCCGGATGAAGAAGTACAGCGCGTGCCGCCAGGCCACCGGATCCTTGATCGTGGCCCACAGCCAGCCGAAGAAGCCGCCGTCCCGGGACCGCAGCCGCCGCGGCTCGTCGATCCGCACCCCCAGCAGCCCGCGCACCCGGGCCCGCTCCATCCGGCCCAGCAGCCGGCAGCCCAGCAGCCCGCCCGCGAGCAGCGGCAGACCGATCACCGTCACCGACAGACCGATGCCCAGGGTGAGGATGATCACGACGTAGGCGAAGCAGACCAGGTCCACCGGCAGGTTCAGCAGGAGATGCGCGATCTCCTTCCACGTCGCCGCGCCGAACGCCAGCCGCGTCGGCGGCAGCGGCTGGGACTCGTCGTCCTGGGCACTCTCGGGGGCGGTCTCGTCCAGGGCACGGGTGTTCATGATGTAAGACTGCCCGGCTCGTCGGGGGCGGCGCCATGGGGGGTGTTGGGGGGACAAGGTGGGGTTTTCCCCACCAGCGGTCGTACGCACCCGCGTCCCTCGGCGGTCCGCCGTCCTGGGCAGGCCATAGACTCGCGTGCGTACAGATCGTCTAAAGAGTCTAAAGAAACCTCCCAGACATCGTCCCGGACGCTGGACGGGACACTGGGACGGAAGAGGAACGAGGGGCGGACGTGCCGGAGGCGACCGTGGCCACCGTGGCGAGCGCCGACGCCGTGGGCGGTGTCAGGGGCGCGTTTGACGCGCACCTGGCGGCGGGGTACTTCCACGCCTACTCCGTCGTCGGCCTGGTAGCCGTCGTCGGCGTACTCTTCGTCGCCGTGGCGTTCGCGGCCGGCCACCTGCTGCGGCCGGTGGCGCCGACGCGGGAGAAGATGCTGACGTACGAGTGCGGTGTCGACCCGGTCGGCGAGGGCTGGGCGCAGACGCAGATCCGCTACTACGTCTACTCCTTCCTCTACGTGATCTTCGCCGTGGACGCGATCTATCTGTTCCCGTGGGCGACGGTCTTCGCCGCACCCGGGTTCGGCGGCACCACGCTGGTGGAGATGTTCGTCTTCATCGGCTTCCTCGCCGTCGGGCTGCTGTACGCATGGAAGAAGGGCGTCCTGGAATGGACGTGACGCCGCAGACCACCCCCCTGCCGCTGCTGGAGCCCAGGCGGCTCGGCACGCTGGCCCGGCTGGCCCCCGAGCCGATGAAGGTGGTGCTCAACTGGGGCCGCCGCTACAGCCTGTGGGTCTTCAACTTCGGCCTGGCCTGCTGCGCGATCGAGTTCATCGCCGCGTCGATGGCCCGCCACGACTTCATCCGGCTCGGGGTCATCCCGTTCGCCCCCGGTCCCCGGCAGGCGGACCTGATGATCGTCTCCGGCACCGTGACCGACAAGATGGCGCCCGCGGTCAAGCGGCTCTACGAGCAGATGCCGGAACCGAAGTACGTCATCTCCTTCGGCGCCTGCTCCAACTGCGGCGGCCCGTACTGGGATTCGTACTCCGTCACCAAGGGCGTCGACCAGATCATCCCGGTCGACGTCTACGTGCCCGGCTGCCCGCCGCGGCCCGAGGCCCTGCTCCAGGGCATCCTCAAGCTCCAGGAGAAGATCGCCCGCGAGTCGCTCAGCGAGCGGTACGGGGACGGTGCGGGCGCCGGGCGGCCGTCGGCCGCCGCGTTGAGCAGCGGACTGGTGCCCGCGCCGCCCGCGCCCTCGGCGGACGCACCGGCCGGGGAGGGCGGCAGATGACCGCGTTCGACCGGCTGCCCGAGGCCGCCGCCGAGATCTTCGGCGCGGAGGCGACGGCGGAGGAGGCGTACGGCCTGCTCACCGTGGACGTCCCGGCCGCCTCCTGGATCGCCGCGCTGGAGACC
The DNA here is from genome assembly GCF_029269905.1 of Streptomyces silvisoli. Classification (NCBI taxonomy): domain Bacteria; kingdom Bacillati; phylum Actinomycetota; class Actinomycetes; order Kitasatosporales; family Streptomycetaceae; genus Streptomyces; species Streptomyces silvisoli. The sequence goes on from NZ_JARJBC010000023.1 coordinate 112,832, forward strand.
GCTCGCGACGAGCTGGGCTGCACCTACTTCGACTGGCTGAGCGCGGTCGATGAGCCCGGTACCGGCTTCCTGGTCTGCGCGCACGTCGCCGCGCCCGGGCACGGCAGCGTCCGGCACCTCGTGCTGCGCACCACCGTGCCGCACGACGCGCCCGAACTGCCCACCGCCACCGGGGTCTACGCCGGTGCCGCCTGGCACGAGCGGGAGACGCACGAGATGTTCGGCGTCGGCTTCACCGGCCACCCGCACCTGGTTCCACTGCTGCTCCCCGACGGCTTCGAGGGGCATCCACTGCGCAAGGACTTCGTTTTGGCGGCGCGGGTGGCCAAGCCCTGGCCGGGTGCGAAGGAGCCTGGGGAGCCCGCGGCGGGAGCCGCGCACGGGGGCCCGAAGCGGCGGCAGATGCTGCCGCCCGGCGTGCCCGACCCCAACGAGTGGGGGCCGCTCAAGGGCCAACTCCCGCCCGCCCCGGCCCGCCCCGCCCGCGCTGCCGCAGCCGGCGAGCGCCCGGCGCGGCGCACCCGCAGTGTCTCCGAGGGCTCGGCCAGCCAGGCGGCGGCCGCGGGTGCGGCCGCCGAGCGCCCGGCGCGGCGTGCCCGCAGCGTCTCCGAGGGCTCGGCCAGCCAGCGCGCCGCCGTGGAGCCCTCGGCCGAGGGCGGGCCCGCCCCGGAGCGTCCGGCTGCGCGCAGGCGCACTTCCGACGCGCCGTGGAACCAGCCCCGGCAGACCACGGAACCGGCGAAGCCGGAGGCCGCGGAGCCGCAGCCCGCGCAGCCGGAGGCGCCGGAACCGGGGCCCGCCACGCCGGAAGCGCCGCCGCGAACGGGTGCCGCCAAGCAGGGCGCGCCGGAACCGGAGGCTACGCAACCGGCCGCGCAGGAGCCCGGCGCCGCCGAACCGCGGCCTGGGACCGACACGACCGAAGGCCCGAGCGACGAAGGAGACGACACGCAGTGAACGGCACCCTTGACGTCGTTTTGCGGCTGGTCGCCGTCCTGGTGGTCTTCCTGGTGCTGCCGCTGGTCGTCGGTCAGACCGAGCACAAGGTCATGGCCCATATGCAGGGCCGACTCGGTCCGATGTACGCGGGCGGCTTCCACGGCTGGGCACAACTCGTCGCGGACGGCGTGAAGTTCGCGCAGAAGGAAGACGTGGTTCCGGCGGGCGCCGACCGTCGGATCTTCCAACTCGCCCCGGCGGTCTCCCTGTTGCCGTACCTGCTGGTGCTGATCGCCATCCCGGTCGGCCCGAACGGGTTCGTCGGGCAGGCCATCGACGCCGGGTTGTTCTTCGTGCTCGCCGTGATGGGCGTCGGCGTGCTCGGTTCACTCATGGCGGGCTGGGCCTCGGCCAACAAGTTCTCCCTTCTGGGCGCTTTGCGGACCGCCGCCCAACTCATGGCCTACGAGCTGCCGATGCTGCTCGCCGCGGGATCGGTCGCGATGGCGGCGGGTACGGTCTCACTGCCCGGGATCGTGCAGGCCTTCCACTGGTGGTGGATCCCCTGGCAGATCGTCGGCGGGCTGGTGTTCTTCACCGCGGGCCTCGCGGAACTGCAACGTCCGCCGTTCGACATGCCGGTCGCCGACTCCGAGATCATCTTCGGCGCCTACACCGAGTACACCGGACTGCGGTTCGCGCTGTTCCTGCTCGCCGAGTACGCGGGCATCGTCGTGCTGTGCGCGCTCACCACCGTGCTGTTCCTCGGCGGTTGGCACGGACCGCTGTCCGGCAGCCTCGGCTGGCTGTGGACCCTGGTGAAGACCGCGTTGCTCGCCTTCGTCGTCATCTGGCTGCGGGTGAGCTATCCACGGCTGCGTGAGGACCAGTTGCAGAAGCTCGCCTGGACCGTGCTGATCCCGCTCGCCCTCGCCCAGATCGCGCTCACCGGCATCGTCAAGGTGGTGATCTCATGAGCGAGCCAATCATGGAAAGGTGCGTCCTGGGCGATTGCCGCACCGAGCGAAGCGAGGTGCTCGCATGAGTCCCGTTCCCGGACACGGGCTGGCCAAGGGGCTGGCCGTCACCCTGCGGACGATGACCCGTCGCTCGGTCACCCACCAGTACCCGGACGCCGCGCCGCAACTGCCGCCGCGCAGCCGCGGGGTGATCGCGCTGTTCGAGGAGAACTGCACGGTCTGCATGCTGTGCGCCCGCGAGTGCCCGGACTGGTGCATCTACATCGACTCCCACAAGGAGACGGTGCCGCCCGCCGCGCCCGGCGGACGGGAGCGCAGCCGCAACGTCCTGGACCGCTTCGCCATCGACTTCTCGCTGTGCATGTACTGCGGTATCTGCATCGAGGTCTGTCCTTTCGACGCGCTGTTCTGGTCGCCGGAGTTCGAGTACGCCGAGACCGACATCCGGGAGCTGACCCACGAGCGGGACAAGCTCCGCCAGTGGATGTGGACGGTGCCGACTCCGCCCGCCCTCGACCCCGGTGCCGAGGAGCCGAAGGAGATCGCCGCCGCCCGCAAGACGGCGGAGAAGCTGGCCGCCGCGCAGGAGGCCGCCCAGGAGACGGAGCCACGGGAGGGAGACGCATGACCCTCGCCGTAGGACACCCCGGCTTCATGTCGCCGTCCGGGGTGGAGATCGCCTTCGTGCTCGTCGGGATCGCCACGCTCGGCGCGGCCCTGGTCACCGTGACCACCAGGCAACTGGTGCACGCGGCACTGTGGTTGGTGGTGGCACTGGGCGGACTCGCCATCGAGTACCTGCTGCTGACCGCCGAGTTCATCGCCTGGGTACAGGTGTTGATCTATGTCGGTTCCGTGGTCGTCCTCCTTCTGTTCGGGCTGATGCTCACCAGGGCCCCCATCGGCCGCTCCCCGGACGCCGATTCCGGCAACGGCTGGGTGGCGCTCACCGTGGCCGTGGCCGCCGCGGCCACGCTGGTGTGGGTGGTCGTGGACGCGTTCCGCTCGACCTGGATCGACCTGGGTGGCGCCGCCCAGGGATCGACCAAGGTGACCGGCACGGTCCTCTTCCGGCACTGGGTGCTGCCGTTCGAGGCGCTGTCCGTACTGCTGCTGGCCGCGCTCGTCGGCGCGATCGTGCTGTCCAAGCAGGGCGCCCCGGCCAGGCGTGCCGCCTCGGCCAAGCTCGGAGCGCTGTCCGGGCTCGGTGCGCTGTCCAAGCGGAAGACCGGGGAGAGCTGATGCACCTCGCCTATCCGGCCGTCCTCGCCGTCCTCCTGTTCTGCGTCGGCCTGTACGGGGTCCTCGCCCGGCGCAACGCGATCCTTGTCCTGATGTCCGTCGAGCTGATGCTCAACGCCGTCAACCTCAACCTCGTGGCCTTCGACGTCTGGCTCCGCGACACCCTGCACGCGGGCCAGGCGCTCACCCTGTTCACCATCACCATCGCCGCCGCGGAGATCGGCATCGGCCTGGCGATCGTGCTGCTCGTCTACCGCAACCGGGGCACCTCGGACGTGGACAAGCTCACCGATCTGGCCGACACCGGGACCCTTCCCGACGCTGGCTCCGCCAGCATCGCACCCTCCACTGACAATCCCGCCGACACCGCCGCTGAGCAGGCACTTCGCGCCAGGGAGCAGACCGCGTGACCCTGACGACCCTCGCCGCCCTCGTCCCCCTCCTACCGTTCCTGGGCGCCGCCGCCGGGCTGCTGCTGGGCCGCCGGGCGCCCGGCTTCGTACGGCCGCTGGCGGTGCTGCCCACACTCGCCGCGTTCGTCCTCGCCGCGCTGGTGGCGGTACGCCAGGGCACCGGCCCGGCGACCGACGCGGGCACCCGGCTCACCCCGACCGGCTCCGTCCCCATCGACCTGGCGCTGCACCTCGACGGCTTCTCGGTGCTGATCGCGGTGCTGGTGGGGCTGGTGGCGACCTGCGTGCAGATCTACTCCACCGGCTATCTGCGCGACGATCCGCGCTATCCGTCGTACGCGGCCCTGGTCTCGCTGTTCACGGCGGCGATGCTGCTGGTCGTCTACTCGGGCGACCTGATGGTGCTGCTGGTCGGCTGGGAGGTCATGGGTATCTGCTCGTACTTCCTGGTCGGGCACTACTGGGAGACCCCGCAGGCCCGATCGGCGTCGATCAAGGCGTTCCTGGTCACCAAGCTCGGCGACGTGCCGTTCCTGATCGGCATCTTCGCGCTCGCCGCGGACGCGGGGACGTTCCGGATCAACGGCGTCCTCACCGCGGCCGCCGGCGGGCAACTGCACCACCCCACGCTGATCGCGCTGCTGCTGCTCGGCGGCGTGGCGGGCAAGTCCGCGCAGTTCCCGCTGCACACCTGGCTGCCGGACGCGATGGCGGGCCCCACCCCGGTCTCCGCGCTGATCCACGCGGCCACCATGGTCGCGGCCGGTGTCTACTTCATCGCCCGGCTGCTGCCGGTCTTCGCGCTGTCCGCCGCCGCGCTGGCCGTACTGGCGGTCATGGCAGCGGTCACCATGATCGGCTCGGCGCTCGCCGCGCTGGCGCAGGACGACATCAAGCGCGTCCTGGCGTACTCCACCATCGGGCAGCTCGGCTACATGACCGGTGCGCTGGCCGTCGGCGACCGTAGCGCCGCCGTCTTCCACCTGCTCAGCCACGGTGCGTTCAAGGCCCTGCTGTTCCTCGGCGCGGGCGTGCTGATCCACGCCGCGGGCACCAACTCGCTGGCCGCCATGTCCCGGATGCGCGACCTGCGCGACCGGGTGCCGGACGCGATGTGGACGTTCACCATCGCGCTGGCCGCGCTGGCCGCGCTGCCGCCGTTCTCCGGGTTCTTCTCCAAGGAGTCCGTGCTGCGCGCCGCCGAACACGCCGCGGGCGGCCACCAGCCGCACGTACCGGTGGCGGTCGGCTGGACGGTACTCATCGCGGGCCTGGCCACCGCCCTGCTCACCGCGGCCTACGCGACCCGGCTGTATCTGCTGGTCTTCCGCGGCAGCGGCGGTCAGGCCCCGGAGGCGCACCGGCAGCCGGTGGTGATGAACGCGGTGCTGTGGGTGCTGGCGATCCCCGCACTGGCCCTGGGTGTGACCGTCGGCGCGCTGCCGAAGTGGTTCGACGGCACGCCGCTCACCCCCACCCTGACCACCTCGATCGTCGGGCTCGGCCTGGCACTGGTCGGAGTCGCGGTCACCAGCGCGGCCTGGCGGGTCACCGCGGCGCGCCGCGCTCCGCTGGCCGTGATCACCGATGTCGAGCCCGAACCCGGCGCCACCGAGGCGGTCGCCATCGCCACCCATGAGCGGACGTACGGCGACATCGCCGCCGCCCCCGACCCCGCCGACCCGGGCCGACTGCTCCTCGGCCCGCTGCACCGGCACGCGGCACACGGCTTCCACCTCGACGCCGTGTACTCGGCGCTGTTCGTCCGTCCCGTGCTCGCCGCGGCCAGCCTTGTCCGCTTCCTCGACCGCGAGGTCGTCGAGACGTACGTACAGGGCGCAGGAGCCACCCCCCGGCTGCTGGGCGCGGTGGTCCGCCGCGCACAGACCGGCAATGTGCAGACCTACCTCAGCGCACTGCTCGCCGGCGCCGTCGTCCTCGCCGTCCTCGTCGCCACCGGAGCCTGAGCCGTGAACGCCACCGCCTTGCAGTACGCCCTCGTGGCGCTGGTCGTCCTGCCCCTGCTGGGCGCGATCGGCGCCCTGCTGCCCGCGCCGCCCGGGCTCAAGGGCCGCGACCCCGACCAGGCCGTGCTACGGCACGGCGTGTCCGTCACCGGTGCGGTACTGCTGCTGTCGATCGTGCTGGCGGCCGGGTTCGACTACGGCCACTCGGCGCGTATGCAGGGCACCACCGACCTCAGCTGGATTCCGGCGCTGCACATCCGTATCCACCTCGGGGTGGACGGCGTCTCGCTTCCGCTGATCGTCCTCACCGCGCTGCTGACCTTCCTGTGCGCTCTGCACGCCTACTTCAAGACGCCCGAGGGGCCCACCCCCAAGGCGTTCGTCGCACTCCTCCTCGTCCTGGAGGCCGGCACCCTGGGCACCTTCGCGGTGCTCGACCTGATGCTGTTCTTCCTGGCGTTCGAGATGGTGCTCATCCCGATGTACTTCCTCATCGCCCGGTGGGGCGGCGAGGGCTCGCCCGTCTCCGGCCACCACCCTTCTGAGGAAGTGCTTCGCGCCCGTTCCTGGGTGGACCGCGCCGCCTTCCGGTTCATCCTCTACACGCTGCTCGGCTCCGTCGTCATGCTGCTGGGCCTGCTGTTGATCGGGCTCAAGGCAGGCACCTTCGACATGGTGGCACTGGCCACTGACAACGGCTCGAAGCTCAGCCACAGCACCCAGATCATCGCGGTGCTCGCCATCGGCCTCGGCCTGGCCGTCAAGGCACCGATGTGGCCGCTGCACAGTTGGTTGCCGGACGCCCACACCGCCGCCCCCACCACCGGTTCGGTACTGCTCGCCGGTGTGCTGCTGAAGATGGGCACCTACGGACTGGTGCGGATCGTGCTGCCGATCGCACCGCAGGGCGCGCACTTCTTCGCGCCGTATCTGGCCGCGTTCGCCGTCGTCGGCATCCTCTACGGTTCGCTGGCCTGCCTGGCGCTCGGCCGCAAGGGCAACGGGGGCGACCTCAAGCGGTTGATCGCCTACTCCTCCGTCGGCCACATGGGCTTCGTGCTGCTCGGCATCGCGACGCTCACCCCGACCGGGGTCAACGGCGCGCTGTTCGCCAACATCGCCCACGGTCTGATCACCGGCCTGCTGTTCTTCCTGGTCGGCGCGGTCAAGGAGCGCTACGGCAGCACCGACCTGGACCAGCTCGCGGGAGACGGCGGCGCCGCGCTCTACGGCACCGCGCCACGCCTGGGCGGGCTGCTCGCCTTCGGCGCCGTCGCCTCGCTCGGGCTGCCGGGGCTGGCCGGGTTCTGGGGCGAGATGCTCGCCATGTTCGGCTCCTTCCACCCGGCGGCGGGGCTCAGCCGCCCGGCGTATCTGACGTTCATGGCGCTGGCCGCCTTCGGCACCCTGCTCACCGCCGCCTATCTGCTCGGCGTGGTGCGCCGGGTGTGCATGGGCGACCGCCGTGCCGAGACCGTGCGGCTGGCCGACGTACGCGGCTTCGAGTTCGCCACGTGGTCCCCGCTGGTCGCGCTCACCGTCCTGGCGGGCCTGTGGCCCGCCGCGCTCCTCGGCCTCACCGACCCGGCCGTACGCACCCTGCTGGGAGGCCACTGATGACCGAACTCGCCGGAGGGCTGGTCCAGTCCGTCGACTGGCTCGCGGTCGCCCCGCCCACGATCCTGGCGGTCGTCGCGCTGGCCGTGCTGGTCGCCGACCTGTTCACCGACGAGGCACGCAAACCGCTGCTCGGCTGGGCCGCGGTGGGCGGGTTGGTCCTGGCGGGACTGGCGTTGCTGCCGCTGCTCAACGGCGACCGGAGCACCTTCTGCCTCACCACCGGTGCGCACAACTGCAGTTACGTGGCGGACCACTTCACACTGGCCATCCAACTCCTGGTGATCGGCGGCGCGTTGCTGACCGCGCTGCTGTCGCTGCACAACCAGGACCGGCTGCCGCCAGGGGAGTTCTGGTTCCTGCTGCTGTCCTCCGCGGCGGGCGCCGCGCTGCTGCCCGCCTCCCGTGACCTGGCGACCCTGGTGGTGGCGCTGGAGGTCGTCTCGCTGCCGTCGTTCGCACTGGTCGGACTGCGCCGCGGAGACCGGCTGTCCAGCGAGGCCGCGCTGAAGTTCTTCCTGTCCTCGGTCACGGCGACGGCCGTGATGCTGCTGGGCGTGAGCTTCGTCTACGCGGCCACCGGCACCCTGCACCTGACCGCGGTGGCCGACGGGCTCAGCCACGCGCCCGCACAACTGGCCACCCTCGCCAGGACCGGCGCGGTGCTCACTTTGGTGGGCTTCGCGTTCAAACTCGCCGTCGCGCCCTTCCACTTCTGGGTGCCGGACACCTATGCGGGGGCGCCGCTTCCGGTCGCCGCGTACCTGTCGGTGGTGGGCAAGGCCGCGGGCTTCTCCGGGCTGATCCTGGTGACGGTCATCGGCTTCCGGCCGTACGGGGACGTGTGGGGTCCGGCGCTCGCCGTGCTCGCCGCGCTCACCATGAGCGTGGGGAACGTGGCCGCCCTGCGCCAGCGTCCTGAACAGGCGCGCAGCGCGGTGCGGCTGCTGGCCTGGTCCTCGATCGGCCAGGCGGGCTATCTGCTGGTCCCGCTGGCCGCCGCGGGCTACGTCAGCGACCAGGGCCACCAGATCGGCGCGACGGTGTCGTACGCGCTGATGTACGCGGTGGTGAACCTCGGCGCGTTCGGGGTCGCGGCGCTGGTGCTGCGCTCCCACGCGCTGAACCGTATCGCCGACTACCGCGCCCTGTACGCCAGGCGACCGCTCGCCGCCCTGGCGCTGGCGTTCTTCCTGCTCTGCCTGGCCGGGTTGCCGCCGGGGATCATCGGGCTGTTCGCCAAGGTCGTGGTCTTCTCCTCGGCGGTCGACGCCGGTCTGGGCTGGCTCGCGGTGATCATGGCGGTCAACGTGGTGATCGCGCTCTACTACTACCTGCGCTGGACGGCCCTGCTGTTCGCACGGCCCGAGCCGACCGCCGGAGAGGCGGCGCCGGTGGTGCGCGCTCCGGCCTCCCTCACGGCCGCCATCGCGGTCGCCGCGGTGGTCGGCGTCGCGCTGTCCGGTGCGCCCCAACTGGTGCTGCGGTTCGCCTCCGGCTCGCTGTTCTAGAGCCCGCGTGAGGTTCACCCGTAAGGGGACGGCAGACGGGAGGCCCCCGGGGAACCGGGGGCTTCCGCGTGGCGTTGACCAGTACGGGAGGGTCCACTGGAGGGTGGAAGGAGAGTTCCCGCCGCACGTCTTGGAGGGCTACCGTGCACCGCCGGCACAACGGGCTGAAGACCGCCGTACTCCTCGGGGGACTGTCCGCGCTGATCATCATCGTGGGCAGCTTCTTCGGGCGAACCGGCCTGGTCGTCGCCGTACTCGTGGCGCTGGGCACCAACGCGTACGCGTACTGGAACAGTGACAAGCTCGCCCTGCGGTCGATGCGGGCCCGCCCGGTCAGCGAGTTCGAGGCGCCCGCGCTGTACCGCATGGTCCGCGAACTGTCGACCGCCGCCCGGCAGCCCATGCCCCGGCTGTACATCTCCCCGACCGAGGCCCCCAACGCCTTCGCCACCGGCCGCAACCCGCGCAACGCCGCCGTCTGCTGCACGGAGGGCATCCTGCGGATCCTGGACGAGCGCGAGCTGCGCGGTGTCATCGGCCATGAGCTCAGCCATGTCTACAACCGCGACATCCTGATCTCGTCGGTCGCCGGAGCGCTCGCCTCCGTGGTGATGTTCCTCGTCAACTTCGCCTGGCTGATCCCGATCGGCCGCTCCGAGGACGACGAGGGCCCCGGCATCGTCGGCATGCTCCTGATGATGATCCTGGGCCCGCTCGCGGCCTCGTTGATCCAGCTCGCGGTCAGCCGTTCCCGGGAGTACGAGGCGGACGCCTCGGGCGCCCGGCTCACCGGCGACCCCCTCGCCCTGGCCTCCGCGCTGCACAAGCTGGAGATCGGCACCCAGCAGCTTCCGCTGCCGCCGGAGCCGCGGCTGGAGACCACCAGCCACATGATGATCGCCAACCCGTTCCGTGCCGCGGACGCGTCCAAGCTGTTCTCCACTCACCCGCCGATGGCGGAGCGCATCGCCCGCCTGGAGGAAATGGCCGGAGGTCGCCGGTGAAGACCCTGCTCAACATCATCTGGCTGCTGCTCTGCGGCATCTGGATGGCCATCGGCTACGCGGTGGCCGGACTCGTGATGCTGGTGTTGATCATCACGATCCCGTGGGGCATCGCCGCGTTCCGCATCGCGGGCTTCGCGCTGTGGCCCTTCGGCCGTACCACGGTGGTACGGCGGGACGCGGGCGTCGGCTCGTTCCTCGGCAACCTGGTGTGGCTGATCCTCGCCGGACTCTGGCTGGCCATCGGCCACATCGTCACCGGCATCGCGCTGTGCCTCACGATCATCGGCATCCCGCTGGGCATCGCCAACTTCAAGCTGATCCCGATCTCCCTGATGCCCCTGGGCCGCGAGGTCGTCCCCACCGACCGCCCCTTCGCCACCCGCTGAGGCCTCACCGCGGTCGCGGTGAGGCCTCTGGGGGCAGCGCTCAGCGGTAGTTGACGAACTGGAGCGCGAAGTCCAGGTCCTTGCCCTTCAGGAGGGCGATGACAGCCTGAAGGTCGTCGCGGCTCTTGGAGCTGACGCGGAGTTCGTCGCCCTGGACCTGGGCCTTGACGCCCTTCGGGCCCTCGTCGCGGATGATCTTGGCGACCTTCTTGGCGTTCTCCTGTGAGATCCCCTCCTCCAGGGAGGCGATGATCTTGTACTCCTTGCCGGACGCCTGCGGGTCGCCCGCCTTCAGTGCCTTCAGCGAGATCCCGCGCTTGACCAGCTTGGACTGGAAGATGTCGAGGACCGCCTTGACCCGCTCCTCGCCGCTGGCGCGCATCTCGATCTTCTCGCCCGACCATGCGATCGAGGCGTCGACGCCCTTGAAGTCGTAGCGCTGCGAGATCTCCTTGACGGCCTGGTTGAGGGCGTTGTCGACCTCCTGCCGCTCGACCTTTGAGACGATGTCGAAACTGGAGTCGGCCATGTTCAGTTGGCTCCTTGCGTCGGATGCTCGGGGGAACGGACCGGGGACGAGCGGGCGCACACCACCGGTGCGGACCACACGCCGCGCGCCCGGGCCGTACCCGCAAGGGTAGCCATCGCCACCCGCCGCGGTGCTGATCAACCGGGTGGCGGACCACCCCCGGTCATCAGGTATCGTTTACGTCGTTGCCACGGAGTTCCGCGCGAGCGGGGTCCGAGCAACGACTTTCCTGGCGGTGTGCCCGAGCGGCCAAAGGGAGCAGACTGTAAATCTGTCGGCTTACGCCTACGCAGGTTCGAACCCTGCCGCCGCCACACGGAAGAAACGGCCCCTGGCCCGCGGAAGCGCGGGTCGGGGGCCGTTGCGTTGTTGATCCGTGAGTGACCGCTGGTGACCATGAAGCGCCCGCACCGCGCCGTACGCTCCCTGCACGAGCGCAAGGCTGATCTTCCCCGCCTTCGTTGGCGTAGCCGCGGCCCTGATCGGCTACCGCCGACTCAGCAACTGAGGAAACCTCATAGGCCCGGCGGTGTGGGGCGGTCACGTACGAGTCGTCGTTAGCTGATGCAGGTACAGAGGATTCGCCTGAAGTTCAGGGAGAAGCGGCTGGCTACGTGATTTGTGGGGGCGGGGCAACCTTCGGAAACCGCGCGGTAATGGGCTGGTCCACGGCTGGGGCTGACGGTGGAATTCACTAGAACAGGTCAGCAGTGACGGCAAGTTCGAACGGTCTAGGTGCGCGAGTTTCGCCCCGGCTTTGTGCGCTATACGGGTTACGAGTCGAGCTCCGAGGTGTGCCCAATGTCGGATGGTGTGATGATATCTGATGTATCGAGGTGAAGTCCCCTTGATCGGAACAAGACCGAACGACGTCGCTATATCGCCACACCGAAAGGTCAATCATGACAGCGATGCCGGAAGCTCCTATGCGCGAGAAGAAGGAGGCTGGCGAGGAGGAGGGCATCGGCCCCCTTCTGCTGGCCGCCTTGATGGCTCGCCGCGAGGAGCGCCACGAACCTCCCATCGCCCCGCTGCTCCTGGCCGCGCTCGCCCGTGGTCGTAAGGAGGAAGGCGAGTCCCCGATCGCTCCGCTGCTTTTGGCGGCGCTGGCAGGAGGCCCTGCGGTGGCTCCGCCTCCTCCGCCGCCCCCTGCGATCAACCCGCTGCTTCTGGCGGCGCTTACAAGCCACGCGGCGCCTCCGCCGCCTCCTCCGCCGCCTCCCATCAACCCGCTGCTCATGGCGGCTCTCACGGCTGGCCCTGCGGTGGCTCCGCCTCCTCCGCCGCCCCCTGCGATCAACCCGCTGCTCATGGCCGCGCTCGTCCGTGGTCGTAAGGAGCAGGGCGAGTCGCCGATCGCTCCGCTGCTTCTGGCGGCGCTTACAAGCCACGCGGCGCCTCCGCCGCCTCCTCCGCCGCCTCCCATCAACCCGCTGCTCATGGCGGCTCTCACGGCTGGCCCTGCGATGGCTCCGCCGCCTCCTCCGCCGCCTCCCCCGGTCAACCCGCTGCTCATGGCCGCGCTCATGCACCGTTGACTTGACGGCCCCTTTCGCTCTGGCTTCGACATCCCGCTACGAAGTGAAGCCGCGTAGCGGAAAAGAGTCATCGGTGGGGCCGAACGAAAGAGCTCCGAACTTCTGGCAGAGAAGCTTGCCCTCCGTCCGGTTGCCACGCCAGGGCGAGGGCAAGCTGACTCCTGCCCATCGAAAAACCGACCACTGAGGAAAGTGAAATGGCGGCTGACCCCGGCAACGGAGCACATCGAGAGCCTTTGCAGGAATTCATCGATGACGTCTTCGAAGAGATGGTAAGGGAGACGGGCCTCCCGCATAAGACAGCAAGCGAGTACGGGAAAGATCCGCTTGTAGCGGCTCTGCTTGAAATGGCCACGGCTTCACTGTCTAGGCCTTCTCACATGTCGGAAATCGAACGACTCCTCTTTACTCAGGCCCTCGCGACCGCCCTGGCGAACGCCCTTGCTCCGGCGCTGGCAAACGCCCTGGCAGCAGAGATCACGAAGGTTCTGCATGTTCCCCCAAGGCCCGGCGGCACGGAGGCGGCCAGCACCGCCAGTCCCCGGCCACACGGCGGATCGGGCGATGGACCGCAGGAGGCGGAGAGGAAAAAGTAGTCCCCATGCAGCCCCCCTGGATCAGTAGCCGTACGACGCGATCTGCGGAGCCGAGTGGCCGAGGAGACGGATGCGCGCATGCCGTTGTCGGGGGCCATCACGCAGATCAAGGGTGACCGAGATGCGGGCGCCAAGTGTGGCGGGGAACGGTCTGTCCGGCCGGGGTGAGTCTCCGTAGCTGGTGGCGCAGCTGGAAGCCGTGGACAACCTCAGTCAGCCCGAGTACGACCAGCACGATGCCGGTGACCTCGGTGAGCACGGCGATGGAGGCGAACGGAAAGATGATCAGCACCATCCCGGCGAGCAGCATCATGATGCCCAGGAAGATCTGCCAACCCCGCGCGGGCATGGCCGGGGCCGAGGCCGCTGAGGCAGCGATCAGCATGCCGCGCAGCAGCCAGCCGAACCCGATCCACAGGGCCAGCAACAGGATCGACTCCGCCGCGCCGCGGAAGCACAACACGCCCAGCAGCACCAGGAGCGCACCACTGACGAAGTGCAGTGCTCGCAGGTGTCCCGGAATGTGGCTGCCGAAGGTCGCGGCGAGGTGGAAGGCCCCGGTGGCCAGCAGGTAGATGCCAAACAGCACACCGACCACACGTAGCGAGGCGCCTGGCCACACCAGCACCACCACGCCGAGCGCGACTGCGGCGACCCCGGCGGCGAGTACGGCCTGCCAGGCGGCGTCAGCGAGGGCGCCCAGTGGGCCCCCGTGGGGCAGTGCGCCATGGGGTTGCGCATCTGGATCGGTGGTTGGACGCGGTTCGTCAGAGGAGCGGCTCATCGTCACTTCTCCCCTCATCTCGCGGGAGCGGATGGTTGTATCTGGCGACCTTCTGCACAGCCGAAGCTGGTTCAGGCGGGGTCTCTTCTGCTGCATCCGCACCGCCTGCCATGGGCAGTTCGAAACTTCCGTTGGCGAAAGCGGCGTAGTCCCAGCCTGCGGGACTTTGGTGGTGCGCGCACGATCAGCGGCGCCGACCTGCCGTCAGCCAGCCCGGTCGTCAGTCACAGCCGCGCGAGCCGTGCCATGCCGCCAGGCGCCCAGCCACCTTGGGAGGGAACTCCGTAACAACCGGACTCAGGTGACCACAGCCGTGATGGATCATCAGGTCGTTACGGGGGCCTACGACGGCCGCGCCTCACGACGTGCGTACGCGTACAGGGGAGCGGCTGGCAGTGCGAGGCGCTTTCCGCTTCCCGCACCTGCCAACCGCTCGACCAGCATTACTCAAGAGGTAGGCCGAGGAGACGGATGCGCGCATGCCGTTGTCGGGGGCCATCACGCAGATCAAGGGTGACCGAGATGCGGGCGCCAAGTGTGGCGGGGAACGGTCTGTCCGGCCGGGGTGAGTCTCCGTAGCTGGT
>NZ_JARJBC010000024.1:0-125719 GCF_029269905.1 Streptomyces silvisoli
GCGAAGACGTCGTGAGCGTCGCCACACCACCGCTCAGCGTGCCCGTACCCAGAAGGGTCGCACCGTCGAAGAAGCTCACAGTCCCCGTCGGAGTGCCGGTCCCAGGGGCGACGACAGTGACGGTGGCGGTGAGCGCCTTCGCCTGCCCGAACACCGACGGGTCCGGCGACGAGCTCAACACCGTTGATGTAGCCGACCGGTTGACCGTCTGGGTGTCCACCGGAGACGTCGAGCCACTGAAGTTGGAGTCACCGCCGTACACGGCGGTCAGGGAATGCGATCCCACCGACAGCGAAGACGTCGTGAGCGTCGCCACACCACCGCTCAGCGTGCCCGTACCCACAAGGGTCGCACCGTCGAAGAAACCGACGCTCCCGGTAGGCGTGCCGCCGCCCGGTGCCACGGCGGTGACGGTGGCAGTCAGGGTTTTGGCCTGCCCGAACACCGACGGGTCCGGCGACGAGCTCAACACCGTTGATGTAGCTGCCTGGTTGACCGTCTGGGTGTCCACCGGAGACGTCGAACCGCTGAAGTTGGAGTCACCGCCGTACACGGCGGTCAGGGAATGCGATCCCACCGACAGCGAAGACGTCGTGAGCGTCGCCACACCACCGCTCAGCGTGCCCGTACCCACAAGGGTCGCACCGTCGAAGAAACCGACGCTCCCGGTAGGCGTGCCGCCGCCCGGTGCCACGGCGGTGACGGTGGCAGTCAGGGTTTTGGCCTGCCCGAACACCGACGGGTCCGGCGACGAGCTCAACACCGTTGATGTAGCTGCCTGGTTGACCGTCTGGGTGTCCACCGGAGACGTCGAACCGCTGAAGTTGGAGTCACCGCCGTACACGGCGGTCACGGAATGCGATCCCACCGACAGCGAAGACGTCGTGAGCGTCGCCACACCACCGCTCAGCGTGCCCGTACCCAGAAGGGTCGCACCGTCGAAGAAACCGACGCTCCCGGTAGGCGTGCCGCCGCCCGGTGCCACGACGGTGACGGTGGCAGTCAGCGTCTTCGGCTCACCGAAGACCGACGGATCCGGCGACGACGTCAACGCCGTTGTGGTTGCCGCTTGGGTGACCGTCTGGGTGTCCACCGGGGAGGTCGAGCCGGCGAAGTTGGAGTCACCGCCGTAGACAGCGGTCAGGGAGTGTGATCCGACGCCAAGGCCGGAGACGGTGAGTGTTGCGACGCCGCCGCTGAGGGTCCCCGTGCCGATCAGGGTGGCGCCGTCGAAGAAGCTGACGGTCCCCGTGGGGGTCCCGGCCCCTGGTGCCACGACGGTGACGGTGGCGGTCAGCGTCTTCGGCTCACCGAAGACCGACGGATCCGGCGACGACGTCATCGCCGTTGTAGTTGGCGCCTGGTTGACCGTCTGGGTGTCCACCGGAGACGTCGAGCCAGCGAAATCGGTGTCGCCACTGTAGACAGCGGTCAGTGCATGCGAGCCAGCACCGAGGCTGGAAACGGTGAGCGTCGCCACGCCGCCGACGAGCGCGCTGCTACCGAGGAGGGTGGCGCCGTCGAAGAAGCTGACGGTCCCCGTGGGAGTGCCTGCCCCTGGCGCCACCGCGGTGACGGTGGCGGTCAACGTCTTCGGCTCACCGAAGACTGATGGGTCAGGGGCGGATACCAACGCCGTTGATGTGGCTGCCTGGTTGACTGTCTGGGTGTCGACGGGCGAGGTGGAGCCGGTGAAATCGGCGTCGCCACTGTAGACAGCGCTCAGGGAGTGTGATCCCACCGACAACGAAGACGTGCTGAGCGTCGCCACACCACCGCTCAGCGTCCCCGTACCCACAAGGGTCGCGCCATCGAAGAAGTCGACGGCCCCGGTCGGTGTGCCAGCTCCAGGTGCGGTGGCGGTGACAGTGGCAGTGAGGGTCTTCGACTCGCCGAACACCGACGGATCCGGAGCAGACACCAACGCCGTCATGGTCGCCGCCTGGTTGACCGTCTGGGTATCGACGGACGAGGTGGAGCCAGCGAAGTTGACGTCGCCGCCATAGACAGCGGTCAGCGCATGCGATCCCACCGACAACGAAGACGTGCTGAGCGTCGCCACACCACCGCTCAGCGTCCCCGTACCCACAAGGGTCGCACCGTCGAAGAAGTCGACGGTCCCCGTGGGAGTCCCGGCCCCTGGTGCCACGACGGCGACGGTAGCGGTCAACGTCTTCGGCTCACCGAACACCGACGGATCCGGAGCAGACACCAACGCCGTTGTAGTTGCCGCCTGGTTGACCGTCTGGGCGTCCACCGGAGACGTCGAGCCAGCGAAATCGGCGTCGCCACTGTAGACAGCGGTCAGTGCATGCGAGCCAGCACCGAGGCTGGAAACGGTGAGCGTCGCCACGCCGCCGACGAGCGCGCTGCTACCGAGGAGGGTGGCGCCGTCGAAGAAGCTGACGCTTCCGGTAGGCGTGCCGCCGCCTGGTGCCACGACGGCGACGGTAGCGGTCAACGTCTTCGGCTCACCGAAGACTGATGGGTCAGGGGCGGATACCAACGCCGTTGATGTGGCTGCCCGGTTGACTGTCTGGGTATCGACGGGCGAGGTGGAGCCGGTGAAACCGGCGTCGCCACTGTAGACAGCGGTCAGTGCGTGCGATCCCACCGACAACGAAGACGTGCTGAGCGTCGCCACACCACCGCTCAGCGTCCCCGTACCCACAAGGGTCGCACCGTCGAAGAAGCTGACGGTCCCCGTGGGGGTCCCGGCCCCTGGTGCCACGACGGCGACGGTGGCGGTCAGCGTCTTCGGCTCACCGAAGACCGACGGATCCGGCGACGACGTCATCGCCGTTGTAGTTGCCGCCTGGTTGACCGTCTGGGCGTCCACCGGAGACGTCGAGCCAGCGAAATCGGTGCCGCCACTGTAGACAGCGGTCAGTGCATGCGAGCCAGCACCGAGGCTGGAAACGGTGAGCGTCGCCACGCCGCCGACGAGCGCGCTGCTACCGAGGAGGGTGGCGCCGTCGAAGAAGCTGACGGTCCCCGTGGGAGTGCCTGCCCCTGGCGCCACCGCGGTGACGGTGGCGGTCAACGTCTTCGGCTCACCGAAGACTGATGGGTCAGGGGCGGATACCAACGCCGTTGATGTGGCTGCCTGGTTGACTGTCTGGGTGTCGACGGGCGAGGTGGAGCCGGTGAAATCGGCGTCGCCACTGTAGACAGCGCTCAGGGAGTGTGATCCCACCGACAGCGAAGACGTGCTGAGCGTCGCCACACCACCGCTCAGCGTCCCCGTACCCACAAGGGTCGCGCCATCGAAGAAGTCGACGGCCCCGGTCGGTGTACCGGCTCCAGGTGCGGTGGCGGTGACAGTGGCAGTGAGGGTCTTCGACTCGCCGAACACCGACGGATCCGGAGCAGACACCAACGCCGTCATGGTCGCCGCCTGGTTGACCGTCTGGGTATCGACGGACGAGGTGGAGCCAGCGAAGTTGACGTCGCCGCCATAGACAGCGGTCAGCGCATGCGATCCCACCGACAACGAAGACGTGCTGAGCGTCGCCACACCACCGCTCAGCGACCCCGTACCCACAAGGGTCGCACCGTCGAAGAAGCTCACGCTTCCGGTGGGCGTGCCCACGGGAGACGTAACGGTGGCGGTGAGTGTTTTCGCTTGGCCGAACACCGAGGGATCGGGAACCGACGTCAGCGCCGTCGTGGTGGGGAAGGGAACGGTGTTGGTGACGGTCACGCTGTTGTCGGAGTTCTCCGTGATGTAGAGGGTCGAACCGTCGGGCGTGGTTGCCACCCCGAAGGGGCCGGGCCCAGCCGGGATCGCGAAGGTGACCGTGTTGGTGGCGGTGTCGATGACGCTGACCGTGTCGTCACCGTTGTTGGCCACGTAAGCGTGGGTCCCCGCCGTTGCCACACCGACGGGTGCGGCCCCGACGGTCACCGTGGCACTCACCGCATTTGTAAGGGTGTCGATGACGCTGACCGTGCCGTCACCGCCGTTGGCCACGTACGCGTTCGTCCCCGCGATCACCACACCGAGCGGTTCGGTCCCGACGGTCAGGGTGGCAGTCACCAAGTTGGTCAACGTGTTGATGACGCTCACTGTGCCGTCACCGGCATTGGTGACGTACGCGTGGGTCCCCGCGATCGCCACACCGAAGGGGACGGTTCCGACGGTCACGGTGGCAGTCACCAAGTTGGTCAACGTGTTGATGACGCTGACCGTGCCGTCACCGCCGTTGGCCACGTACACGTTCGTCCCCGCGACCGCCACACCGAGCGGGTCGGTCCCGACGGTCACGGTGGCAGCTACCGTGTTGGTCACGGTGTCGACGACGCTGACCGTGCCGTCCGTCGAGTTGGTCACGTACGCCCGGAGACTGTCGGGTGTGATGGCTACCCAGAAGGGGGCTGTACCGACAGGGACAGTAGCGGTGACGGCAAGGGTGCCCGTGTTGATGACGCTGACGGTGTTGCTGCCGTCGTTGACCACGTATGCCTGTAACCCGTCGGGCGTGATCGCTACTCCGGTCGGAGCGATGCCCACCGTCACGGTCGGGTCTGATGACACCTCGACACGCGCGCGGCGGTTCCCGCCCCGTAGCAGTCCGACCAGTTGCCGCCACCTCGGGTGAAATCCGTTGGCCATGATGCGTCCTTCGAGATCGTAGGTCTGACCGATCCGGATGGACTGCTGGGGACTGCGTGCATAGGGGGTTGCAGCCAGTGCGCCGCAGGCAAAGGTCACTTGCCGAAGTCCGTGAGCCCATCCACGCTTCCGCCGACGTTTCACCAAGTCGACGGGAACAGTCCCCCGAGAAGGATGGGCGACCCCCGGAGATGACTAACACAAGTAACCCACCACGATCAGAACTGGAATAGCCGATAGAATGCAACTTCACCCGAAGAGCCTATAAATGCAATAGTATTACCGTTGTTAGGGCCAGAGGTAGGGATACATCGCTCCCTGTGGCAGCTCATCGGATAGCCGTGGGCGCCCCTACCGCTGGGGATGAGGCAGAACATCCCGCCCCTACTCCGGGGTCGTTCCCACCGCAGGCGATCCCTTCCTCTGTGACGCAACGAGTTCTCCAGCATGCGGCCGTTGGGTCATCTGGGTGATGTTTACTCCTATGGGCTTTTCCTATCGCGCTCGTGGTGGGTTACTTGTGCTACTGAAGCCCGGTGGGTCGCCCATCCCCCTCGTGGCTGTGGCCGTCTGTCTGGCGACAGGCGACGGATAAGCGGATGGGCAGTCCCTGAAGCTGGCGCGTCGGCCCCCTGCTCGAGGCCCAGGCAGTTCGCCATGGCAGCCCCATCCAGATCAGACGGATATCTATCTCTGGGGGTGCATCATGTCCTTGGCACTTCAGTCGGTTTGGCGGCAGCGCGCTGCCCTGCACCGCGTTAGGAGCCTCCTCGCTGCGGGGCAGTCGGATCCGACCGTGGTGGTGGGCAACTTCCCCACCGGAGTGGCGATCACTCCGGACGGCCTGCACGCCTATGTGGCCAATGAGGGCAGCAACAACGTCAGCGTCATCGCCACGGCCACCAACACCGTCACAGCGACCGTACCCGTCGGAACGACTCCCTTCGGGGTGGCGATCACACCAGACGGCCTGCACGCTTACGTCACCAACAGCGGTGACAACACGGTCAGCGTCATCGCCACGGCCACCAACACCGTCACAGCGACCGTACCCGTCGGAACGACTCCCCTCGGGGTGGCGATCACACCAGACGGCCTGCACGCCTATGTGGCCAATGAGGGCAGCAACAACGTCAGCGTCATCGCCACGGCCACCAACACCGTCACAGCGACCGTACCCGTCGGAACGACTCCCCTCGGGGTGGCGATCACACCAGACGGCCTGCACGCCTATGTCACCAACAGCGGTGACAACACGGTCAGCGTCATCGCCACGGCCACCAACACCGTCACAGCGACCGTAGCGGTAGGGGCCACTCCCCTCGGTGCCGCGATCGCGGGGACCAACGCGTACGTGGCCAACAACGGCGACAACACCGTCAGCGTCATCTCCACGGCGACCAACACCGTGACGCACACCCCCGCCGTGGGAACGGCTCCCGTCGGGGTGGCCACCTCCCCGAACGGACTGCGCGCCTACGTGGCGAACAACACCGACAACACCGTCAGTGTCATCACCACCGCCACCAACACCGTGACGGGCACCATTCCGACCGGTCCTGGACCGTTCGAGTTGGCGGTCACTCCCGACAACTTGACCCTCTACGTCACCGACAACGCTGACAACAGCGTGACCGTGACCCCAGCCGTACCCGCTTCCACGGCGACCGTGCTGACCTCCCTGCCCGACCCGTCGGTCTTCGGCCAGGTGAAAACCCTGACCGCCACGGTCACCGCCTCATCCGGCATCCCAACCGGCACGGTCAGCTTCTTCGACGGCGCCACCCTCCTGAGCACCACTGCCCTCAACGCAAGCGGCGTAGCGACGTTGCCGGTCTCAACCCTCGCTTTCGGCTCGCACGCGCTGACCGCCACCTACAACGGAGGCGGTGGTTTCAGCGGCTCGACCTCGCTGGTGGACACCCAGACGGTCAACAAGGCGAGCACCACCACCACTCTCACGGCGGTGCCCAACCCCGCCGCGCCGGGCCAGGCGGTACTCATGACCGCGACGGTCACCGCGAACCCCCCGGGGGCGGGCATTCCGACCGGCACGGTCAGCTTCTTCGACGGCGCCACCCTCCTGGGCACCGGCCCCGTCAACGCAAGCGGCGTCGCGACGTTCACGACCACGGCTCTCAGCGCCGGTTCGCACACCCTCACCGCCACCTACAGCGGCAACAACAACTTCAACGGGTCCTCCGGCACCTACACCCTTCAGCTCCTCACGCTCATCCCGACCTCGCTGACCGCCACCCCCGCGATCGTCAGAATCATCCCGCCCCAGCCCTACGTGGGGATTCTGACCGCGACCCTCACCAACGCACTCACCGGACAACCCATTGCGGGGCAACCCATCACGTTCAGCACCGGCAACAATCAACTGGGCACCTCAACCACCGACGCCCGAGGAACCGCCATCTGGAACGCCCTCCTGCAGCTGCCGCTGATCGTCCTCAACGGCGGATACACCGCCACCTACCCGGGCACTCCCACCTTCCAACCCGCCACCGCCCACGCCGGAATCATCACCTGAGGAGCGAACCCCAGCACCATGGGGCACCATCCCCGCGCACCACAAGCCCCAGCCGTGATCAGGCCCCCTCCCGCCGCCTCACCTCACCGGCGAGGCGGCGACCGGTTGATGTGAACCGTCGTGCTCGAGCATGTCTGAAAGATCGCGTAAGTCCGTGATGTGACAGGCTGGCCGAGGCCCAGCTCTGGGGCCTTGGCCAGCCGGGACGGAAACCCAAAGGCGGCCCAGGTCTGATGCTCGTGTTCGGGCGCGGGCTTGCGTTCCAAGCCCCGGCGGAGCACGCGCTGACCTGTACACCTGAGCGTTCGATGCTGTCTTCGCCGCCGAGGGCATCGAGGTTGTCACCACGGGCATCCGCGTTCCCCGGATGAACTCGGTCATGGAACGTTGGGTGCAGACCCGCAGACATGAGCTCCTCGACCGCACCTTGATCTGGAAACCAGGCCCGCCTTTCTGGATCTGACGCTGCGTTTTTGTTCGACATCGGTGTCGTCGGGAACCATGTGCCGCTAGAGGGACGTCGTCGTCCCGGGTGCGAAGCCGTCTGCCCGAGGAGCTGGAAGCATGAGCGAGCACCGGCGCAAGCCGCCGCGGCCGATCGGTCGCGGCCGATCGGCATGGCGCGCAGCCATGGGAAGGAACGCGCGTTACACGACGAACGCGGGCATACCGCGAGGCGTCAAGGGCGCCCTCATAGGCGGGACCTGCGCAGCCGCGTTCGGCGCGGCCTGCTACGGCGGCTACGCCCTGCTGCAGGGCACGCCGAACGGCGGTTCCGCAGGCCACGACGCTCCCGCCCTGGCACAGGCGCGCACGTCGAAGACGATCGCCGCCTTGTCGGCCGGCGACGTGGCGAACACCGCGCACGACTTCCTCGCAGCGTGGTCGTCCGGCGACACAGCGAAGGCGGCCGGTCTCACGGACGACGCGTCGCAAGCCTCCAGCCAGCTCGCAGCGTTCCGCACCCAGCTGCACGCCACCTCGGTGACGTTCACCGGAAAGCCCGCGACCGGCACCAGCGTCCCGTTCTCCGCCGAGGCGCGCTTCGATCAAGGAGGCCGGTCATCGAGCTGGAGCTACGACTCCACGCTGACCGTCACGCGTGACACCGCGACCGGACGCCCAGTGGTCAAGTGGGCTCCCACCGTGGTGTATCCGAAGCTGAGCGCCGGGCAGACCCTGCAGACGGACCGCTCGGCCCCACCCCCGCCCCAGGTCGTCGACCGCAACGGGAGCGTGCTCACGGCCTCCCGATACCCCTCGCTCGGCTCCATACTGAGCCAGTTGCAGCAGGCCTACGACACCGCGACGGGCGGCACCCCGGGAACCGAGATCCGCGTCAGGCGCGCAGACGGTACGCCGGGCCAGGTCCTGCGCGTCCTGTCGCAGGGGGCGCCGGGCAAGCCCCTCACCACGACGATCGACGCCCACATCCAGGCCGCCGCCGAGAAGGCGATCACGACCAAGGGACCGGACGCCTCAACGGTGGTCATCCAGCCGAGCACCGGCGCGATCCTGGCCGTCGCCAATCAGCCAGCCGTCGGCTTCGACAAGGCGATGTCGGGCAACTACGCGCCAGGCTCGACCTTCAAGCTGATCACCGCGTCAACGGCGCTGGAGACCGGCAAGGTCGCCCCGGACAAGCCGCTACCCTGCCCGAAGTACCTGCAGTACGGCGGCCAGACCTTTCACAACGTGGACAACTTCTCCCGCCAGAACCCCACCATGGCATTGGACTTCGCCGACTCCTGCAACACGGCCTTCATCTCCACGGCGAACTTCCTGCCCGACGACGCCGTGGCCAACGAAGCGCGCGACGTCTTCGGGATCGGGATGAACTGGAACGTCGGCGTTCCCAGCAACGACGGCAGCGTCCCCGCCGCGACCGGCGCGATGAAAGCCATGTCATACATCGGACAGGGCAATGACGTGATGAGCCCGCTGACCATGGCCTCGGTGGTCTCGACCGTCAAGGCCGGTTCCTTCCATCAGCCCTACATCGTCCCGCAGTCACTCGACGGCCGCACGTTCGCACAGGCTTCCCGGTCGCTGCCCGCATCAGTGGCGGCCGACGTCCGCTCCATGATGCAGCTGACCGCGCGGTCCGGTACAGCGGCTCCGGCGATGACCCAACTCAGCGGCGACGTCGGCGCGAAGACCGGCACCGCCGAGGTCGACGGGCAGACCAAGCCCAACAGCTGGTTCATCGCGTACGACGGTGACATCGCCGCCGCCGCAACCGTCCCGAACAGCGGCGAGGGCTACCAGTACGCAGGCCCGATCGTCGCGGCCGTCCTGAAGGCAGCCTCCGGGTAAAAGCGGCCGGGTGGAGCCGGCTGCTTACCCGGGCGGCGACGCCTGGCGGAAGAAGTCTGCTCGATCCGCTCGTTGGCTTGGTCGCGCTTGCCGACCAACACCTTGGCGTAAAAGCGGTAGAGGACAGTCACTCTGCGCCCGGCGTGGCGGGCAGCCTCGACCGGGTCGACGGCCGAGGCGAGCCACCAGCGAGACGCCGGCGTTGCAGGTGCCGAGAAGTTCATCCGTGCAGGTCAGAAAGGAATCGTACCGTTCACCACCGGCTTTCGGCGTTGCCGGGCATGATGATCTATCGTGCTGCTCCGCTTGGCCTACGTGACGATGACGAACACCTTCGCCGCGCTGCGGCTACTGCCGACGAGCGACCGGGACAAGGACATCGAGATCCTGGCGCTGCGGCACCAACTCACCGTGCTGGAGCGCCAGTTCCACGGAACGCGCCCCCGCTTCACGCCCGCAGACCGGGCCTTCCTGGCCGCACTCCTCCACCCCCTCCCCCAGCAAACCCTGCGCAGAATGCGACTGCTGGTGAGACCGGACACCGTGCTGCGCTGGCACCGCAAGCTCCTCGGCCGCCGGCACGCCGAACGCTCACGCCCCAAGCGCATGGGGCAGCCGAGAACAGTCCGGTCCATCCGCCTCCTCGTACTCCTACTGGCGAAGGAGAACCCAACCTGGGGGTGTCGCCGCATCCGCGGCGAGCTAGCCGTACTCGGAATCAAGGTCGCGGCCTCGACCGTCCGGGAGATCCTGCACGCCGCAGGGATCGAGTCGGCGCCGCGCGTTGGGCGTGGCGGAGCCGCTCTTCCTGGGAGGCGAGATCTTCGTCGGCGGATCGTGCTTCCTGTTCGGCGTCGTCTGCTGGGCGTTCGGCTTCGGCGAGTCGTTGGCGTTCCTGCTGCCAATGCTGGCGTTCCTTGCGCTGGGCGGCTCGACGCCAGCATTTGTCCGTCGCTCTCGCGAGGCTACAGAGACCGGAGTGCCTCCGTCGGAGCGAGTCGTGAGGCCCGCAGTGCCGGGTAGAGGCCGGCCATCACGCCGACCGCCATGGCGACGGCCGGTCCGATGACCAGGATGGTCATCGGAATCACCTCGGGCCAGCTCTCCCAGGTGGCGTAGCCGAAGACTCCCAGGGCACCGAGCATCGCCCCGATGATCCCCCCCACCGCGCCCAGGACGGCGGCCTCGATGAGGAACTGGGTGGCGATCTGTCCTGTGCGTGCGCCGAGCGAGCGCCGTAGACCGATCTCGCCACGGCGCTCCATGACACCGACGACCATGGTGTTGGCGATTCCGACACCGCCCACGAGCAGGGCGACCGAGGCCAGGGCGATGACGAGGCTGTTGAGGCCGGAGACGGTTTCGTAGCGGGCCTTGAGCAGGTCGGAGGGACGGGAGACGGCGGCGTTCTGCGGTGCGGCCGGGTTCGCGGTGGCGCCCGCCACACTCTGCACGGCGGATACCTTGTCCGGGTCGGCGCGCAGGTAGACGGTGCTTGCTGTGCCGTTGGACTTGAGATCCTTGACGGCGTTGGTCCAACTCATCAGCACCGAACGGTCGATCTCGGGAGCGAGTTCGTTGGCGCGCAGGATACCTATGACGGCGTACCAGTGCTCGGCGATCCACACGCGAGTGCCCGGCGTGCTCAGGCCAAGGGCTTGCGCGGCGTCGTGGCCGAGGACCACGGTCGGCAGTTTCTCCGAGGAGGCGTCCAGCCAGCGTCCGGCTTGCACTTCGCCGCGCAGCGCCGACAACAGATTGCGCCGGGCGCCCACCACCTGCAGGCCGCCATCTCGGTCCTTGGGCATGTAGGGGGTCCGGTACACCTTGGCGTCGGTCATGGTGATCGCGGTGACCTGCTGGACGGGTCCGATACGGGAGAGCATCTTCTCTGCTTCTGGCGGCAGCGTCGTCCCCATGCCGTTGAGGTCCTTGCCGGGAGAGACGGTGAGCAGGTTGCTGCCGAGTTTGTCGAGCTGCGCCAGCAGGTGGGCCTTGCTGGAGGCCGACACGCCGGTGACGGCGACCAGGGCGGCGATGCCCAGGGCGATACCGAGGGCCGAGAGCATGGCGCGCAGGCGGCGGATGCGCGGTCCCAGCGTTCCCTGCCGGAGGACGTCGCCGGGCCGCAGCCGGGCGGGGCGTGGCAACAGTTCCACCGGCCCGGTCTGCGCGCCGCCGCAGGCGGGAGTGAGTGAAGAGGTCACAGCCACGGCCCTCGCTTGTCGAAGGCGATGCGTCCGTCGCGGATACCGATGCGGCGCGGGAAGGACTCGGCGAGTTCGGCGTCGTGGGTGATGACCACGACGGTCGTCCCCCGGGAGTTGAGTGTGCGCAGCAGTTCGACGACCTCCTCTCCGGAGTGGGTGTCGAGGGCACCGGTGGGTTCGTCCGCGAGCAGCAGCCGCGG
The DNA here is from genome assembly GCF_029269905.1 of Streptomyces silvisoli. Taxonomy (NCBI): domain Bacteria; kingdom Bacillati; phylum Actinomycetota; class Actinomycetes; order Kitasatosporales; family Streptomycetaceae; genus Streptomyces; species Streptomyces silvisoli. The sequence goes on from NZ_JARJBC010000024.1 coordinate 11,878, forward strand.
TGAGCCGACGACGGCCCGGGCGATGGCCACGCGCTGCTGCTCGCCGCCGGAGAGCTGGTTCGGCTTGTGGTGGAGCCGGTGACCGAGGCCGACGGTTTTGAGCACATTGGTGGCACGACGCCGACGTTCGGCGGGTTCCACGCCCGAGTACAGCAGTCCGGTGGCAACGTTCTCCACCGCGCTGAGTCCGGGCATGAGGAAGAACTGCTGGAAGACGAAGCCGATGTCGCGGGCGCGCAGCACGGCCAGTTGTGCCTCGCTGAGCCGGTCCACCTGGTGGCCGGTGACGGCCAGGGTGCCGGAGCTGGGCCGGTCCAGGGTGCCGAGGAGCGCGAGCAGGGTGGACTTGCCGGAACCGGACGGGCCGACGACGGCGACGAGTTCGCCCTGGTCGATGGTGAGGTTGAGGCCGTGCAGGACGCGCGTCGGCGGGTCGCTGGGGAATTCGCGCACGACGTCGACCAGTTCCAGGACGGGGACGGCGGTTCCGGCGCTCACTCGGGGATCACCACCTTGGTGCCTTCCTTGAGGTCGCCCTTGGTGATCTCGGCTCGGGCGTCGGCGACGAGACCGATCGTCACGGGCACGAGCTTGTGCTGCCCGTCGGGCTGGACGACTTCGACGCCGTAGCCGCCTTCCGCGAGGGCCAGCAGCGCGGTGACCGGGACGGCGAGCACACGGTCGGCCGTGTGGTCGCTCACCGTCAGAGTGGCCGGCCCGAGGCCGCCCGCCTTCACGGTCTTCTGGTCCTGCAGCGAAACGGTCACCTCGGCCTGCTGTTTGGTGTCCCCGCCCTGCCCCTGTCCGCCGCCGTCCTGTTGTTGTTGGGGGGTGATGTCCACCGCGGTGACCTTGCCGCTCATCGTGTTGCCGTTGGGGAGCGCGACCTTGAGGCGGGTGCCTGGTGACAGGCGCGACAGTTGGTCGTAGGAGACCTTGGCGGTGGCCACCAGGTCGGTGCCGGTGACCTTGAGCAGGGCCGTGCCTGTCAGCGAAGACCCCACGACGCCCACCGCCTGTGACACCCGCAGGCGCGGCATGTCGAGCATGACGACCGAGCCGGGATCGACCTGGCCCGTCTGAGGGGCGCCCAGCTGCTTCTGCCACCGCTTCACGGCGGTCTCGGTGGCGTCCGTGAACGTGTCGTCGGCGGTCAGGCCCAGTCCGTCCGCGTAGCCGAGGTCGATCAGGTTCCGCTTCAGGTCACGGACGTCCTCGCCGCGCATTTCCTTACCAGAGGCGTTCTTCTTCAGCACGCGCCACAGCGGGCGGTCGCCCCGGAAGTACGGCACGCGGACCCCGTCGCGCTCCCACAGCCACTCTCCGGGGCGCACGACGTCCCCCACCTGCCGGATGGCGGTCAGGGTGCCGCCGACGCGACCCACGGCATCGGTCTCGTGCCCGTAGCCGATGGTGCCCTTCACGTCCATACCGGTCGACAGGGACGTACGCTCGACGACCGCGGTCGCCTCGGGCTTGGCGGGGCTTTCGCCCTTGCCTCCGTCCCGGCCGCCCAGCCAGCCCTGCTGCTGCGCGGCGAACACCATGGCGGTCACGGCGACGAGGGTCACCACTGCGCCGGTGACACGCCGGGCGCGGCGCCCCCGGCGCCGGCCGTCACGACGACGGCCGGCGGGAGGCGCGTCCTCGAACTCGTTGCTGTCGCCCGGTCGGTCCAGAGGACCGGCCTCGGGAGTCGCGCTCACTTGCCGTTCCCCCCGGGGTTGACCACGCCCATGCCACCGGACATGTACTCCTTGCACTTCTCGAGAACCTTGTTCCAGGTCTCGGGCGGAACGTCGGGCGTCTTCAACTGCGGAGCGCCGTTGACGACGGCCGGGTCGGCCATGTCGGGGATACCGTTCTTGCGGGCGCAGGCGGCGAACTTCCGGGCGTCCTGCACGGCCTTTTCATCGCGCTGGGCTTGCAGTTGCTGCATGCCGGGAACCTTCTTGTTGCACACCTGCATGGCCTTGTCGATGGCCTGCGCGTCGCTCTGCCCGCCAGAGCCCTCGCCGTTCGCGCTGGAGGCGCTGAGCCCCACACCGTTGTCGTCGACCTTCACCCCGGAGATGCCCTGGTCCCGCAGGCAGCTCGCGTACTTGCGGTAGGTCGTCTCCTTGTCGACCGGGGGCGCCGACGTGCCCTTCTTGTCGACGGAAGCCACGTCGTCCTTGCCGCCGCCTCCGTCCGAACCGCTGCCGCAGCCGGCGACCAGCAGGACACCGGACATGACCAGCACCAGGGATGACACCCGCGTTCGCACACGCATCGAAACCTCCGTACGAGAAGGGGGCGGGACGTCCGCCCCGAACACGACAAGAGGTACGGCAGGTGCGGTGTCGGCCCGGTAAGACCACGGCTCACCCATGACTCACCGGGCGGTCTCCCGGAGACCGCAGCCGTGGTGACGCTTTCTCACCTCACCCATGGCTCACCGACAGGTCCCTAGGGTGACGCCGAGGGTGGCAGTCGGGTCAGGGCCACCCGACCGGCACCCGTCGCTCGCCCGGCTCCTGCATCCCCGCGCGCGGGCGGCGGGCCGGACCCCGAGGTATGCGCACAGGTAACCAACACCTGCCGGCCCTGCGCTTCCAGCGACTCCGGTCGTAATCAGGCAGAGGTGAGCCGGTCGGGGAGGCGCACCCGGATCTCCAGGCCGCCGCCCTTCCGGCACCGTGCGTCGACCGACCCACGGTGGGCCTCCGCCACGGCCTTGACCACGGACAGGCCCAGTCCGCTGCCTCGTGGCCCGCCCGAGCGAGGTGTGCCCCGGCGGAACGGCATGAACAGATCCGCCGTCGTGGCCTGGTCAAGCACTGTGCCGGTGTTGGAGACGATGAGTTGGCTGCGCCCCTCGACACGATCGTGGCGGCTTGCGATGTGCAGTTCTCCGTGCGGCACGTTGTGGCGGACGGCGTTGGTGACGACATTGCTGACCAGCTGGGCGAGCAACGGGGCGTCGCCCTCCACGGGTGCGGGACCCAGTTCCGTGCGGACTTGGAGGGAGAGCGCTTGGATTTCCGGGCTGACGTCGGTCAGCGCGGCCGCAACGAGATGGCACAAGTCGGTGCGGGTGGGGTGCAGGGTGCCGCTCTCCCCCTTGGCCAGGGCCAGAAGGGATGCGATCAGCTCCTCGCTGCGGCTGGTCGCCGCCAGCGCCTGACGCAGGGCCGGTTGCAGGTGGGCCGGTACCCGGCCCTGCGCGAGCGGCACCTCCAGGGCGGTTCGCTGCAGGGTGAGCGGGGTGCGCAGCTCGTGGGACGCCTGTGCCGTGAACACCCGCTGTGCCGCGTACGCCTTTTCCAGCCGGTCGATCCAGCGGCCGGCGAGTCTGCGGCCCAGGAATGCCGCACAGGCGGTCATCAGCACCAGGGCGATCCCCGAGCGCAGCAGCAGGTCGCCGAGGACGGCGCTTTCAAACGTGTCGAAGTGCGTCGCGGGCACCGGGGCGGTGGCGGCCGGGGAGACGACAGTCGGGGCGGTGTCGACCGGGGGCTTCAGAATGGCGGCGCGTGAGCCGATGGCCTGGCGGACCGAGAGCCAGTTCAGTGTGAGCAGCACCCCGCCAGCCAGGAGCATGGCCCCGCTGTAGAGGAGGGTGAGCCGGTTGCGCAGGGACAGGTGCCGCAAGGTCGCAGCCGCCTTCCAGGTCCGGGCGGCCTTCACAGCCGGTATCCGAAGCGGGGCACGGTCTCGATCAGCGGAGGGTCGCCCAGCTTCTTGCGCAGCTGGTAGACCGCGACCTTGACCGCCGTGGTCTCGGGCGTCACGTACGGATCCCACACCTGCTCCAGCAGTTCTCGGGCGGTGACGATGCCGCCGTCCGCCGCGAGCAGCACCTCCAGGACGCTGAGTTCCTTGCGGGTGAGCCCCAGCGGTCGGCCGTCGCGCTCGGCGAGCCGCCGAGCCGTGTCCAGCCTGACTCCACGCCGTTCCAGCACCGTGGGCGGCCCCGGCGCGCCGCGTCGGCGGGCCAGCGCGTGAACGCGCGCCACCAGTTCCACGTAGGCGAAGGGTTTGGCGAGGTAGTCGTCGGCGCCCAGACTCAGGCCCTCCACGCGGTCGGAGATGGTGCCGGCCGCCGTGAGCATGAGGATGCGGGCGGGGTGACCCGAGGCGACCAGGGCACGGCACACGGCGTCGCCGCTGATGCCGGGCAGGTCCCGGTCCAGGACCACCACGTCGAAGTCGCTCGCGGCGGTCAGTTCAAGGGCGCGAGCGCCGTCATGGGCGACACGCACGTTCATGCCTTCGCCGCGCAGCCCGTCGGCGAGCATCTGAGCGAGTTCCACCTCGTCCTCGACAAGCAGTACGTCCATGACCGCCAGTATCCGTTCGCAGGGGTGAGCCTCAGGTGAGTCATGGTCTTACCGATCCGGCACCGGGACTGCCGTACCTCAGGCCAGGCCCGCGATGCTTCGCTGGTTCGGCCGGCGAGGGGGAGAGCGCAAGCCAGACGGCCTTGGTGCCTCCCCGGGCACGCGGAAACCCCACGCTCGCCCCGGCGAACCGCTGGTGGAGTGGTCCACCCACGACCGCTCCGCCGGGAACCTTGTGGGTGCCGAGAAGTCCATCCGCGCAGGTAAGAGGACGGATCGCGCGATCTCGCCACCGGCGGTCGGGGTCGCGGGGCATGATGACCGATTGCGCTGCTCCACTTGGCCTACCTGACGATGACGAACGCCTTCGCCGCGCTGAGTCTGCTGCCGAGAAGCGGTAGGAAGCGCATGGGACAGCCGCGAACCGTCCGGTCCATCCGGCTCCTCGTGCTCCGACTGGCGAAGGACACTCCGACCTGGGGACACCCCGGCGGCCGGGAAGACCTGGACGGTCTCCCCTGCCGACGCCACCGCACGGCATCTGCACGATCCTGCCCGACATGACCTCTACTACCTCACCCCCTGAAGGGTGTCTCTACTGCCGTACAGCGACTGACCAGCGGCTGTGTGTGCGGCCGTGCCCCGGGCATGATCCCGGTTCGTGGGTCTACGACTGCTGTACTTGATCTTCTGCCGACTGCTGGGCTGGCTGACACTGCTGGGGCGCTCCAGCGCCGCGCACAAGGCCGAGATCCTCACCCTGCGCCACGAGGTCTCCGTACTGCGCCGACAGGTCGAGCGACCGCGGATGTCATGGGCCGACCGCGCCATGCTCTCCGCTCTCGCGCGGCACCTTCCGGCCGCCCTGCGTCGGCACCGGATGGTCACCCCGGGCACGCTGCTGACCTGGCACCGGCACCTGGTGCGCTGGAAGTGGCGCCAGCCACCGGCCAGGCCCGGTCGCCCACCACTGTCCGAAGAGATCGTCGCGCTCATTCTGCGCCTGGCCGAGGAGAATCCGACCTGGGGGTACGTCAGGATCCAAGGTGAGCTGCGACGGCTCGGCCACCGACTCGCCGCTGCCACCGTCCGCCGGGTGCTACGCCGTTCCAGGCCGCCGCCCGCACTGCCGGCCAGCGCCAGGTAGCTGGACAGCGAGTTGACGTGCCGCCGAGCGCGCGGGCGCTGCGACGGCAGTGCGGGCGGCGGCAGGCCGGGCGTCAGGTGAGGGACTGGAAGGTGCGCACGCTCCGCTCGGCGAGGGACGGGATCGCCTCGCCCACCACGTACCTGCGGAACGCCTCCGTCGCCTTGTGGTCGTCGTAGCCCGTCGCATCGGTGTACTTCTCGACCAGCACGAACGTGTCCGGGTCGGTCTCGCTGACGAAGGCATCGAAGGAGATCATCTTCTCCTCCGTGCGGTTCAGCGGTGTGACCGTCTCCAGGATGGCGCGGATGTGGTCCGCCTGGCCGGGCTTCGCCTTCCAGGTGGCGATGACGACATGTGCCATGGCACTGCTCCTTGACAGGTTCTCTAGAAGTTGTTGAAACCGATGGCGCGGAGTTGGTCGCGGCCCTCGCTGGTGATGTCCGAGGGGCGCCAGGCAGGCTGCCACACCCATGCGACGCGGTGATCGTTGACGCCGTAGCCTGCGCCGTCGGCCAAGGCCGTGCGGATCTGGTCCTCCATCACCCCGGTCAGGGGGCAGGCGGGCGACGTCAGCGTCATGGTGATCACCGCCGTCCCCTGCTCGACGGCGATGTCCCGCACGAAACCCAGGTCGACGACGTTGACGCCCAGGTCCGGGTCGAGTACGTCGTACAGCGCGTCCCTCACCCGCTGCGAGCGCGCGTCGGGTACGGCCGCGGCGGGCTCGCTTCGCGCCGGGCTGTCGTGGGGACTGATGCCCGGGGGCTCTGCGGCCGCGCCCGCCGTGTGGGCTGACGCCCTCAACCCGGCGGGCTCCAGGCGGATTTCGATGTCCGAGGTCTCGCTGCTGATCCAGTCGGCCTTGCCGTGCGCCTTGCGCCGTACCCGGACGATGTCCTCGGCCCGGCGGGCGCAGCCGCCCGCCACCACGAGTTGGTCGGGCCGGATGCCGGCCACACCGGCCTTCGCCAGTGCGCGGTCGAGGATGCGCGCCACGGGCTCGCAGGTGCGGCCGGGGCCGTACCGCAGTCGCGCCACGGCCGCCGACGCGGGCAGCCCCGTCACCTTCCTCAGCGCGGCCAACGCGTCGGACTGGACCACCCGTGCCTGTTCCTCGCGGACCACAAGTTCCGTCAACGCCGTCATGCGAACACACCTCCGTCACACTTACGACCGCGCGCCGGTCGTTCTGACCGGCCGGGGGGCCAGCCGTTTCAGCGCCACCGACTCGTCGCGCAGTTGCTCCCGGGTGACCTGGTGCTCCTGGAAGACCAGGCGCCGGACGTCCAGGACGTCGCGCGGCCGGTCGAGGGAGACCACGCCGTTCACCCTGCCCTCGGACCAGGCGAACGCGGAGAAGCAATGGTCCTCCACCGATCCGCGCACCACCGGTTCGAACACCTCGGGCAGTCGCCCGGTGCTCTGCACGCTGTGCTCGTACTGGTCGGACCAGAACCAGAACGGCTCGGTGAGCTCCTCGTCCGCGCCGAGCATGTTCCGTGCCACCTGGACGCCCTGCCGGGTGGCGGTGTCGTGGTGTTCGACGCGGATGTGCTCTCCGTAGCGGGGGTGGTACTGCATGGCCACATCGCCGGCGGCGTAGACGCGGGGGCAGCAGGTGCGGCCCATGGCGTCGGTGACGATGCCGTTGTCCACCTCGATCCCGGCCGCGGCCGCCAGTTCCGTGTTGGGCTGCGCGCCGACGCCGACCACGATGACGTCGCACTCCACGCGGTGGCCCGCGGTGGAGGTGACGAGCAGCGTTCCGTTCGTGGTCCGGTCCACCTGCCGCACGCCCTCGCCGAGCCGCACGTCCACGCCGTGCGAGCGGTGGATGCCGATCAGCGCCATGCCGACCAGCGGGCCGAGGCTGCGGCGGAACGGGGTGGTGTCCGGCTCGAACACGGTGACCGTCTTCCCCAGCCCGACCGCGGTCGCGGCCACCTCGCAGCCGATGAAGCCCGCGCCGATGACCACGACGCGCTCGGCGGTGCGCAGGTCCGCACGGAGCGCTCTGGCGTCGTCGACGGTCCGCGGATAGTGGACACGCTCACCGGCCACCCCGGGCAGTCGCCTGGGCCGGACCCCGGTGGCGAGCAGCAGTCCGTCATACCGCAGCGTGGTCGTGCCGCCGCGGGCGGACACGCTGAGCTTCCGCGCGGCCGTGTCGATGGCGGTGGCCCGGGTGCCCAGCAGCAGTTCGACGTCCTGCTCCTGGTACCAGTCGGCCGGCTGCACGTACAGGCCGTCCTCGTCGGCCGCTCCGGCGAGGAACTCCTTGGACAGCGGCGGGCGTTCGTAGGGCTGGTGGGGCTCCTCCCCCACCAGCAGCACCTCTCCGTCGAACCCCGCCTCGCGCAGACCGCGGACGACGGCCGCTCCCGCGACGCCGCCGCCCACGATCACCTGCCGTTCCCGGCTCATCCCACGTCCACCATGATCGTCCCCGTCTCGGTGACCCGGCACGGGTAGGTCGTCAGCCGGCAGGTGCCGGGGTTCACGCCCTGCCCGGTGTCGGCGTCGAACTCCCACAGGTGCCGGCTGCAGGTGATGGTCTGCCCGTCGAAGTCCCCTTCGTCCAGGGCCCACGCCTGGTGCGGACACCGGTTTTGGTACGCGCGCACCTCGCCGTCGACGTTGACGAGCAGCACCTTCGTCCCCGCCACCTCGACGCCTTGCATGTCGCCTTCCCACAGGTCGTCGAGGCGCATGGCCTCCTGCCACTGCCCCGTGGCGGCGCCGCCCATCAGGCCTGCCTCCGTCCCGTTTCGGGGTTGCCGGCGGCGGAGCTCTCGAACAGCCGGTCGTGGAAGGACTCCCGGGCGGCGCGGGCCTCGGCGGCCACCCGTGCGGCGGTCCAACCGGTGGGCCCGAAGCGCTCCAGGAGCGAGCCCAGCGCCTGTGCGGCGTCGTCGGCGGCCGGTGTCCAGCGGTCGATCCAGCGCCGCAGCACGGCCTCGTTCTCCGGCCGCCGGCCCACCGCGAAGGCGACCAGGGCCGCGCTCCAGCGGGCCCGCCGGTCGGCGTCGTCCTGCAGGTACTTCGACAGCAGCCACGACTCCTCGTCGCCGGCCTCCCGCGACGCCTGGCCGAACTGCCGCAGCAGCACATCGTCGAGGGTCGGCGCCAGTATCAGGTCGAGCGCGGTGAACGACTCGGCCCAGTCGTAGGCGATCAGTGCCTTCTCCACGGCCCGGCGTGCGGGCTGCCACGCCTCGTCCTGCTCCCAGACCTGCCGTTCCCGCTCGCCGATCCCCGCGCCGGGTGCGGCCAGTTGCAGTTCGCGGGTGCGGTAGCCGGTCAGGGTGAGCCGGCGCAGCAGGTCGGCGGTGGAGAACGCCGCGGCGTTGGTGATGTACGAGCTGGGCGCCATGTAGCCGATGTATGCCTGGATCTGCTGGAAGCCGTGCACCAGGTAGCGCGACGGGGTGTACAGCGCGCCCAGCAGGGCGACCTGACCGGAGCTCAGCGCGCGGTCGGCGCCGGCCTTGGCGTACTCCTCCAGTACGCCGCCGGTCTTGGCCTCGGCCTCTGCCTGGAGGTTGACGTAGGCGCGGTAGGTCAGGGTGTCGGGGTCGCGGAACTGCTCCCAGTCGTCCACGGCGAGCGGTGACTTGTCGCGGTAGGTGAGGAACCACAGGTTCGGCGGGGAGGACGGGTTCTGCTCGAACGCCGCGTTGCGGTTCTGCCGGGTGGTCCAGTTCTGGCCGTGGGTGACGATCTCGTACTCGCTCGGCATCCTGCGGACGTCGCCGAAGGCGCTGAAGGTCCGCCGCGGACGCGGCTTCCTGGGTGTGGTGCTCACGCCGCTGCTCCTTCCGCCGCCGCCTTGCTCCTGGCGGTGATGTCCTCCCAGGTGATGGAGTCGCTGGTGGTGATGACGCGCCCGACGAAGGAGGACATCATCGTTTCCATCGAGCGGATCTCGAAGTCGGGGCCGAGGTAGCGGCGCAGGGTCTCCAGCGTGACCGTGACGCGCCGCGCGCCGCGTACCCGCACGTAGGCGCCGCGGTCGACGACCTCGATGTCCTGGTCCGGGTTGTCGTCCTCGATGGCCGCGATGACCTGGTCGACGTCGTCTCCCATTCGCAGGACCGGGCCTACCAGCCGGCTCATGCCGCCCCCTCTGGGATGTCGTACTCGACCCGGACGTGGTCGAGCGGTTGCATTCCGGCCTCGGTCACGGTGGTGCCCGGCGCGAGACGGCGGCCGTTGTGGAAGACGACCTTGGGGTACGGCAGTGCCCGCACCCGCTTGCCCTCGACGTGGTGCGCCACGGCCTCGGCCACCTCGGCGGCGGTGTTGTCCGAAGTGACTGCCACCAGGATCTGTACGAAGTCATCGGCGAAGACCGCGTTGAGCGGTACGACGGCCGGTGCGGGCCGGGCGGTGTCCGCGCCCGTCGCGTGGGTCATGATGCGCTCGTCTCCTTGCCGGTGAGGGCCAGGCCGGTGGCCGGGCGGCCGACGTAGTCCTTGGTCCACGCCTCGTAGTCGGGGTCGTCGCCCATGACGTCCGGGGTCATCCCCATGTAGGCGAGGATGCCGCCGACGTCCATGGGCTGGATCTGGCCGGCCAGGAACCGTTCGATCAGTGTCTGGTGGTTGACGTTGTCGCGGTCCTTCCACCAGATCTGCCGGCAGGCGTTGGTACAGAAGTGGTAGGTCCTGCCGTCGTACGTCAGCGACCAGTCCGGCACCCGCCACCGGCCCGACCGGGACTGGACCGCGTTGCAGCACGGCAGGTTGCACATGCTGCACAGCCAGGGCAGCGTCTCGGGGAGAGTGGCCTCCACGTTGTCGGCGTTGACGTTGTCGATCAGCGTGTCCCACTTGCCGCCGTAGACCGCCTCCCAGTTCGGGTACTTCTCGCGCAGCCACTCGCGCTCGTCCTTGGACACGCCGGCCTTCGGCCGCCACCACAGGGTGGGCCGCCAGAACCACAGTCCCATGTGCAGGCCGTGGTGCCAGGTGTCGAGTCCGCGCATGAACTCGTCCCAGAACCAGGGCTTCTTCAGGCCGTAGTCCTCGATGGTGTGGATGAACTGGTCAATGATCCACTCCTCCATGAACTCCCGGTAGGACTGCTTGCGGTGCTCCAGGGGCGTGTAGTAGTCCATGGCCGGGCCGGTCAGCGCGGCGAAGGCGCGAGCCGAGCCCCAGAAGTTGCGGTCGATGACCCACTGGGCCCGCACCGGGTCGTGCTCGACCAGGATCTCCATCGTGGGGCCGCCCTGCTGCGAGTGGCGGGCCTCGTCCGTCTGGATCGAGGAGATCATGTTGGCGAAGTTGACGTCGCCGGCCTCCAGCGCGTCCGCGGACAGCGCCACGAACTGGAGGTTGGTGAAGCCGGTTTCGAAGGTGAACGGCAGGCCGATGGCCAGGTCCACCACGTTCGGCGCGATCATCATGTTGTCGAAGAGGTTGCGCAGCGACACCGGCACCCAGTTGTTCTGGTGGAAGGTCTTCTGCGTCCAGTCGTACTGCGGGTCCTTCTTGATGAACTCGTGCCCGAAGAACGTGGTGATCTGCGAGTGCCGCAGTTCGTCCAGCGCGCCGAAGGTGGCCATGTTGCGCCACGAGCCGTTGAGACCGAACCGGGCCATCTTCAGCTCGCCCAGCACGGCCGCGTACTCGACCAGCGCCACCCCGCCGAAGTGCATCTTGGTCGACGAACGCCAGCCCTCGTCGAGTCGGTCGAAGTTCGAGGAGCGCTGCAACGCTGCCTTCACCGCGTAGGCGGCCGACTCCTTCTCCCGCTGGGTGGCCACGTATTCCGGGTAACTGACCTTGTAGTCCTCCTCCCAGGCGGCCCACGCCTCGCGGGGCACCATTCCGGTGCCGCTGTGCCACTCCGGGAACACCGCGTCGTCGTCGGCGTAGCTGTAGGTCCAGTCCACGTCGCGGACGAAGTGCTGCCATTCCTCACGCTTGAGCAGACTCATCGCTGCCTCCTGCCTCCCGTCCTTCAGTCCTTCAGTCCTTCAGTCCTTCGGCAGCTCAGTCGACCTCGAGGTGACCGAGCTGCCGGTTGATGCCGGCCGCGTCCCAGTAGGCGCGCACCGTGTCGATGAGTCCCTCCTCGTCGATGTGGAGGATGAACAGGTGCGGTTCGCTGAACGATCCGCCCCGGGGCTCGGCGAACCCCCACGCCGTCTGCTGGCAGCCGCCGATGTCGCAGGAGACGACCGCGTCGCCGTGGTCGTTGGAGTCGATGCTGTGGACCGTGTTGAACAGGTCGGGGAAGGAGTGGATCAGTCCCGCCCAGATGGTCTTGCCGACCGTCTTGACCTTGCCGTCGCCGCGCAGCACCCGCTGCTTGCCCCACACCTCGTACGGCACGTAGGAGAACTCGGCGGTGTCGGTGCACATGTCGGTCATGGCTTCGACGTCGTGCCTGCGGTACGCCTCGAAGAGCCGGGCGGCGGTCTCGGTGGCGACGGCCTTGCGTGTCGCCGCCGCGACGGGGGTCGCCGTGCCGTCCTGAGCCGTGGTCATGTCGTCCTGCGCGGTGGTCATGCCGCCCCTCCCACGATCGCGACCTCGTCCAGCCGCTTGACGGCAAGCCGGCGGTAGAGCTGGTTCTGGCACCAGTAGGCGTCGACTCCGGTGATCGCCGCGGTGTCCACCGTGAACCGCCAGGCCTGGTCCACGTCGATGTGCTTCTCCTGGTTGACGACACCGAGGTAGTCGGCTGCCTGGGTGCCCTCCAGCTTCAGCTCCACCACCACGACATCGCCGAGTTCGAGCAGGTTCCTCTCGGTCAGCCGCAGGTCGGGAAACGCGTTCACCGTCGAGGTGACCAGCGCGCGGATGTCATCGGCGCCGCCGTTCCTGACCCGCAGTGGGTGCAGGTTGGCCTCGGCGGACGGGCTGACCAGCGCCATCGCGGCGTCGGTGTCCCGTCGTCGGACGGCGGCCAGGAACGCCCTGACCGTCTCGGTAGGCGTTTCGTTCATGATCTGTGCTCCTTCGGACCCTTTGGCACGGTCACGGCGCCACGGCGCCGACGCCCGGCACGATCGCGGCCGCCACCTCGCGGCGGCCCTCACGCGGCGAGCGCCTTGAGCACCGCGTCGGCGGTGGCTTCGCTGGAGGCGGGGTTCTGCCCGGTGATGAGGTTGCGGTCCACCACGACGTGGGACACCCAGGCGCTCGGCGCGTCGTCGAAGACCGCGCCCGCGTTCTTCAGCGCGGTATCGAGGTACCAGGCCATGCCGAGCCGCCCGGCGACCGTCTGGTCCTCTTCCTCGTCGGTGAAGCACGTCATGCGGTAGCCGTCGAAGAGCCACTGCCCGTCCGCGCGTTCGGGCGCGGAGAGCAGCAGCGCCGGGCCGTGGCACAGCGAGGCGATCGGCGCCTGCTTGTGGTGCAGCACGCGCAGCAGCCGGGAGACGTCGGCGTTGTCGGCGAGGTCGACCATCGGGCCGTGGCCGCCGGGCGCGAACACGGCGTCGAAGCCCGCCAGTTCCTCGTCGCTCAGCGTGGAGAGCGCCACCGGATGCGTGAACCCCTCGATGCTGTCCAGCTTGCGGCGCCGCTCCGCGGACAGCGCCCGGGCCGCCGCGTCGAGCTCGTCGACGGCCTGCTGGATCTCCTGCCTGCTCAGGCCGCCGTCCAGCCCTTCGTCCACCATCACGTCCACCAGCCGGCGGTCCTGGCTCCAGGCGATCTTGGCCGCGCGGCTGACCAGCGCGTGGGCCTCGGAGGGCGCCGTCCCCCGGCTGGTCAGCCGCTCCACGATCCTGCGGGCGGCCACCAGCCCGAGCTCGGTGGTCTGGTGCAGGGTGATGCGGATGTCGTCCGGGTCGTGGTGGAAGGTGCGGGTGACGGAGGCGAAGAAGTCCTGGTCCTCCTCCGGGTAGTGGAAGAAGTGTTCGAGCCCGTACGGGTCGGCGGTCGGCGCCAGCCCGTCGGGCGTGACCACGACGACGTCGTGCCCCGCCGCGCAGAAGCGCTCGTAGGGCTTGAGTGCCTCCTCCGCGAAGTAGCCGGTGGGGTGCCGGGTGCCGTCGGCGAGGGCCAGTTCCTTCGCGCTGGACACGAGGTACGCGATGCGCGCCATGTCAACTCCAGGTGAACAGTTCGTTACCGGGACGCCTTGACGTTAGGGCCGGCCTTCCGGCGGTCGCATCGCAGATTCCTGCGGGACAACTGCGGATTCCGGTACCAGCCCCGCGGCGTCTGCGCATTCCGGTCGAGAAATAGCGGATTCCGGTGGAACCGGGTGGCGGCCGTGGACTTCGTGCCTAACGTTGTCGGCACATTTCAACGAACACCCATACGGAAGCGACCGACGGCAGAGAGGTTTGCGATGACACGCGTACTGTTCGCGGTGTCCGGATCGGACTACTGGACGCTGAAGGACGGCACCAAGCACCCGTGCGGTTTCTGGCCGGAGGAACTGGTGGTCCCACACGAGATCTTCCGCGACGCGGGTTTCGACATTGTCGCGGCCGCCCCGGGAGGGGTCCGTCCCACGGCTGACGAGGCCGGGTTCTCGGCGGCGGTCAACGGCGGTTCGGAGGAACCCGGCAAGCGGTTCCGCGCCTACCTGGAGGGGATCTCCGCGGAGCTCGACTCACCGGTCGACCTGGACGCGGCCGACGCCGCCGACTACGACGCCGTCTTCGTGCCGGGCGGCCACGGCCCGATGGAGGACCTCGCGCGGTCCGAGCCGTTCGGCGCGCTTGTCGCGGCCTTCACGGCGGCCGGCAAGCCGGTGGCGGCCGTCTGCCACGGCCCGGCCGCCTTCCTGCCGGCCCGTGCCGCCACCGGCGAGTGGCTCTTCGCGGGGCGCCGGGTGACGGGCTTCAGCAACGAGGAGGAAGCGGCGATGGGCTTCGCCGACCAGGCCCCGTGGCTGCTGGAGGACCGCCTCACGGACGGCGGCGGCGCGTACGAGCGCAGCGGCGCGGCGTTCGAGGGGCACGTGGTCTCCGACGGCAACCTGCACACCGGCCAGAACCCGGCGTCGTCGGCGCCGCTGGCCGAGCGGCTCGTGGCGCTGCTGTCCGCACCGGCCGCACCGCTCGGCGAAGGCTGACCGGCAGTGCATGGTGGACGGCGGCCGGCCCGCCGTCCACCCGATTGTGCGCGACTTTCCCACCGGCAGAGCGGGGACGCGGGGTCAGCCGCTGTTCCGCGAACCGAGTTCCCGGGAGATCCGCTGGAGATCACAGTAAGCGCGCGGTGTCGCCCCGAACCGGTCACGGAACTCGTTGATGAAATGCGATGTGCTGGCGTACCCGACGGCGCGGGACACCTTGGTGACACTCATCTGCCGATCGATCAGCAGATCGCGCGCCCGATTCAGCCTCATCTCCTTGACGAACTGGTAAGGGGATTTTCCGGTTACCTCACGGAAGAGGTGTGAGAAGGCGGACGGGCTCATGGCGACCTGCTCGGCCATGTCGCTCACGGTCAACGGCTCCGACATGTTCCGCTGCACATAGGAGATGACGTCGCTGACCGGGTTGCTCACCACTTCGGTGGCCGCTATCTCGATAAGCCGCTCGTACTGTTCGGCCTGCAGTACCCGGTACACCATCTCGCGCAGATACAGCGGCGCGAGCACCCTGCGGTCGGCGCCCGTGTGTGTGGCCTGCAGGAACCGGATCGTGGCCGACATCAGGGCGCAGTCGAGCGGCGAGACGAAGACGGGCTCCGGTGTGCCGTGCAGCTTCGGCTGGAAGGGGACCGCCCGCCGGTCGAGGATGTCGGAGGAGACGCGCCGCACCAGGGTGGGATCGATCTGCAGCACCAGCGAGAGGAACGGTTTGTCCTGCGTCGCCTCCAGGATCTCGGCGGTGAAGTGCTGGCTGCTGCTGAGGACGAGGTAGTTGAACGGGTCGTAGTAGTGCGGCCGGCCCGCCGACACGACACACTTGCGGCCCTGCGCGATCACGCACAGCGACAGTGACTTGACCTCCTCCCACTGAGGCGCTGTCGGTTGCGTATAGCGGTAGAGGGTCAGCCCCGGCCAGCCGCCGGGGTTGCCGCCGATGTGAGGAGTGCGCGAGCGGATCTCGGACACGAGGTCGCCGGAGGTCAGCGTCTCCTGGAGGGGCTGGGGTACGGCGGTCATCACGCGGCTCCCGTGGTGTGTCGGCCTTGGCGGCTGCCCGTCGGCGCGGTGTGCTCCTATGTGGGCCTCCCAAGGTGCTGCTGTACGCCGGTTCCACCGAGGAAGGGATGTCCGTCCTCGCGACGTGGTGCCAGATGGTACGGGTGGGCCCGGTAAGGGGGGACCCAAGATTCCGGTAAAGAAGTTGCGCACTTGCGTGCCGGGCTGGCCGCCGCAGGCTGCGGTGGCCGCCGAATCAGGCGGTGGCCATGGCCCGGGCCAGCACAGGAGTGTGCACGGTAGGTGGTGAGGCGTCGAGGGATTTGGTGTGGCTCGGTCTTCACATCTGCCGTGCCGAGGTCAGGTCCGCGGTCCGCTGAAGCGTCTCCCGCGTGAAAATCCGGACCTTGGGCCTGAAGGATGTCGTTACCGCCGTGCAGCGAATGACCGGCGACTTTCCGGGCAGCCGCCTCCCGGGCGTGATCGCTGGTGGTGGCCCTGCGGTCGTTCGGGTAGTCCACGTAGTCCTCGTCTGCTGGGACGGCCCTCTGTCGCGAAGAAGGCCGAGATCCTCGCCCTGCACCGCGAGGTCACCATCCTGCGCTGGCAGGTCGAGCGGCCGCGGATCTCGTGGACAGACCGCGCGGTGCTGTCCGCTCTCGCGCAGCATCTGCCGTCCGCCCTGCGGCAGCACCTGTGGTCACCCCAGGCACGCTGCCGGTCTGGCACCTGCGCCTGGCGCGCTGGAAGTGGCGTCAACCACCGGCCGGTCCCGGCCGACCACCAAACCTGATGGCACGTCAGATCCAAGGTGAGCTGCGGCGCGTAGCGCTTCAAAACTGCTTCACCGCTGCTGACCTGGGCGTTGTCCCCGCAGTCGGGCACGGTCCTTCGTCATGCTCGTACGGATGATCTACTTGATGACCGCGCGGACCTTTGCGTGGCTGGCCTGCTGTGCCGGTCTACCGCGACGAAGAACGCCGAGATACTCATCCTCCGGCACGAGGTCACGGTGCTGCGACGCCAGTTCACCGCGTCCCAGCTCACAGCCGGTGAAGCCATTTTTAAGCGCTACGGGAGATCCCCGGCGTTGTGGCACCATCCCGGGGCCCGCCGCTGCTAATGCCGATGGCGAAGTCCCGGCACAAAAAGCTGGAGGCGTCGAAGACAGCCGCTAGCCGGCGTAGAGCTGGTCGATTTCCGCCGCGTAGACCTTCACGATCGCGCTGCGGCGGAGCTTGAGGGAGGGGGTCAGCAGACCGTCCGCCACGCTGAACTCGTTCGGCAGGATCCTGAACGCTCTGATCGACTCCGCGCGGGACACCGCTGTGTTGGCTCTGGACACCGCCTGTTGTATCTCCGCGTGCAAGGCCTGGTTCGCCGACACCACTCCTCGGCCGTTTAACGCCGATCCGTCGACCATCCGCTGCCAGCGAGTCAACGCCGTGGGCTCCAGGGTGATCAACGCACCGACGTACGGCCGGTTGTCACCCACCACGACGCACTGGGAGATCAGCGGATGCTGACGCAACCGCTCCTCCAGCATCAGTGGGCACACGCTCTTGCCGCCGCTGGTGATGATGACGTCCTTCTTGCGGCCGGTGATGGTCAGATAGCCGTCGCCGTCGAGGTATCCGAGGTCTCCGGTGCGCAGCCAGCCGTCCCGCAGTGCCCCCTCGGTGGCCATCGGGTCACCCAGGTAGCCCGAGAACACCGTACTCCCGCGCACCCACACCTCGCCGTCGTGCGCGATGCGCACCGAGTTTCCCGGCATCGGGCGGCCCACCGTGCCGAACCGCACCCGGCCGAGCGGCTGGGCCGTGACCGCGCCCGTGGTCTCGGTGAGTCCGTAGCCGTCGTACACCGTGATACCCGCACCCGCGAAAAGCAGCCCCAGGGCCCTGCTGAACGGTGAACCACCGGTGACCGCGTACCGCACCCGCCCGCCGAAGACGGCCCGGAGCTTCTTGTACACCATGTGGTCGAAGACCGCGTGCGCCGCCTTGAGGCCCGGTGCCGGACCGCGTCCGGTACCCCAGACGAACTGCTCCATCGCTTCGGCGTAGCGCACGGCCACATCGAGGGCCTTGTCGAAGAGGTATCCCCGACCCGCCTCCTGCGCGGCGCCTCGTGCACATCGCAGGATCCGTTCGAAGACGTACGGCACGGCGAAGACGAACGACGGCCTGAAGGAGGCGAAGGCAGCCAGCAGCGCATCAGCCGTCAGACGCGGCTCATGACCCATCATGATGCCTCCGCGCAGGCAAGCGACCTGTACCACCAGCCCGTAGACGTGCGACAGCGGAAGGAAGGTGAGGATCGACGGCTCCTCGCCGGGCTCGGCGAGCAGTGAACTCCAGCCCGCGAGAAGGGTGTCGCACTGGGCTGCCAGATTGAGATGGGAGATCAGGCATCCCATGGGCCTGCCGGTGGTGCCCGAGGTGTAGGCGATGACTGCGGGGAACTGCGGCTCCACCGACCAGCGCAACTCGTCCACCAGGTCATCGGGCACACCGCGGCCCCGAGCCCACAGCTCCGGCACGCAGTTCCTGTCCATCTGCCAGATCCAGCGCAATGCCGGGAGCCTGTCGCACACGGCTCCGACGGTCATCGCGTGGTCCTCTCCCTCGACGACGACAGCCACCGCCTGCGTGTGTGAGAGCATCCAGCAGACCTGCTCCGCCGAGGACGTCGGGTAGATGGGGACCAGTTGGGCGCCGATCGACCAGAGCGCGTAGCTGAAGAGCGTCCACTCGTACCGCGTCCGCGCCATCAGGGCCACCCTGTCCCCGAAGCCGATGCCATCGGCCAACAGGCCCTTGGCCAGCGCCACGACCTCGTCACGAAAGGCGGTCGCGGTCACCGCGGTCCACTCGTCCGGTCGGGCAGGGCTTCGTTTGGCCAGCAGGACTCGACTCGGTTCACGGGCCGCCACCTCGTACAGCGAGTCGGCCAAGCCACCTGAACGCAACGGTGCCACGAGGAGAGGGAGACTGAACTCGCGCATGGTGCCCCCTTCTTGAGCCAGGGCTCGTCCCCCGTTGACGGTGAGGAGGGAGCGAAAACTACCGGCCAGATGGCTGGCTGCATAGGGCACCGGCCGATTTTGGCGATGGCCGACGCGAAGTCTCCGCACGACCTCCTACTGTTACCCACGGACACCGGGGCAATTCGCCAACTGGCTTGTTGAGCTGCGGAGTTGACAGGCAGTGTGCCCGCCATCCGCGTCGGCTCCCCGTGCCGGGAGGCGGTGGCGGCGGGTCTGCGTACGGACGTTGCTGCCGTACGCAGACATGCGGCACGCCCTACGGCCGACAGAACCGTGGTCGCGGGTGCGGGTGGCACAACCCCAGCGGCGAGTTCTTCCCGCTGCCGCGGTGGCTGCGGCGGCAGACCGCGGCGCTGCCGGGCGGGCTGGTCTGCACCGGCTCCACGAGGACCTGCTACTGCACTGCGGCGGGCTGGACCAGGACATCGCGGGCCCTGGCCGTCCGGCTGCGCGGACCGGCGGGCCGGTCGGGCTAGAGATCGGACTCGTCGAACTGCTCCAGGAGGGCATCGGCCAGGGAGCTGTCCGCAGCGGCGGTCGGCATCTCGCCGGTGAGGGGCTGCTCCGCCCAGATGACCTTGCCGGTCGGGGTGTACCGCGTGCCCCAGCGCTGCGCGAACTGCGCCACCAGGAAGAGTCCACGCCCGCCCTCGTCCGTGGTCGCAGCCCAGCGCAGCCGGGGCGAGGTGCTGCTGCCGTCCGACACCTCGCAGATCAGGCTGTGCTGCCGTAGCAGCCGCACCCGCACCGGCGGCGCGCCGTAGCGGATGGCGTTGGTGACCAGTTCGCTGAGGATCAGCTCGGTGGTGAAGCCGTGCTCCTCCAACTGCCACCGCCGCATGGTCTCGCCGCAGCGGGCTCGCGCCGAGGCCACCGCCGCCGGGTCCAAGGGCACGTCCCACTCGGCCACCCTGGACGGGTCGAGCGTCCGGGTGCGGGCGACCAGCAGGGCGGTGTCGTCGGTGGGGTGGGCGGGCACGAGGGCGCCGATCACGGCCTGGCACGTCTCGTCCGGGGCACGCCCGGCGGCCTGCTGAAGCGCCCGGCGTAGCCCGGCCAGGCCGACGTCGATGTCGCGGGTGCGGTCTTCGATCAGTCCGTCGGTGTAGAGGACCAGTTGCGAGCCCTCCGGCAGGCGCAGCTCGGCGGTCTCGAACGGGCCGCCGAGGCCGAGCGGGGGCGAGGCCGGCACATCGGGGAAGGCGACGCGGCCGTCCGGGTACGCAACGGCCGGTCCGGGGTGGCCGGCGCGGGCGAGCGTGCATGTGCCCGTCGCCAGGTCGTAGATCGCGTACAGGCAGGTGGCGCCGGTCATGCTGTGCGGCCTCTGGCCGTCCGGGCCGTGCCCCTCGCGGGCCTGGTCGGCGGTCTCTTCACTGTCCATGCGCTGGACGAGTTCGTCCAGGTGGCCGAGCACCTCGTCGACCGGGATGTCGAGTGCCGCGAAGTTGTGTACCGCGGTGCGCAGCTGACCCATCGTCACCGCCGCGTGCAGACCGTGTCCGACGACGTCGCCGACGACGAGGGCCACGCGGGCGCCGGGCAGCGGGATGAAGTCGAACCAGTCGCCGCCCACCCCGGATTCGGCGGGCAGGTAGCGCCATGCGACCTCGAGGGCGTCCTGTTCGGGCAGATCGCGCGGCAGCAGGCTGCGCTGCAGCGTTGCCACCATGGTGTGCTCGCGCGCGAAGCGGCGCGCGTTGTCGATGCACACGGCCGCTCGGGCGGCCAGCTCCTCGGCGAGGGAGGCGTCCTCCGGGTCGTACGGCTGCGTGTGGCCGGTCCGGTAGAAGGTCGCCACGCCGAGGACGACGCCTCGGGCCCGCAGTGGCACGGTCACCATCGAGTGCAGGCCGCGCTCCAGCGCCGGTCCGCTGCGCTGCGGATCCTGCTGCCGCCAGCCGGCCGCCTGCCGCAGGTCGGTCTCCAGCACGGCCCGGCCGCGGTCCAGCGCCCGTATCTGGGGGGTGTCGGCCGCGAAGGTGATCAGCTCACCCACCGGGTACAGCGGCAGCGCCTCCCGCTCGCCGCTGACCGCGGTGCGCCGCATCCTGCGGTGCGCCTGCTGCGCGGGTTCGTTCCCGCGCAGGGCGGCGTCGAGCAGGTCGACGGTGACGATGTCGGCGAACCGGGGCACGGCCACCTCGGCCAGCTCCTGCGCGGTGCGGGCCACATCCAGCGTCGTGCCGATGCGCGTGCCCGACTCGTACAGCAGGCTGAGCCGCTCCCGGGCCATCTTGGCCCGGCCGGTGACGGTCGCGAGCTCGGTGGTGTCGCGCAGGGTCACGGCACTGCCGCCCGGGCCGCCGAACGGGAAGGTCAGCCGCTTGTTGATGGCCAACAGGCGGTCCCGGGTCCGGCAGACCTCGTCGGTGACCGGCTTCGCGGAGGCCAGCAGGCCCGCCATGTCGTCGGCCAGCCCCAGCTCGCGCACGTTCCGCCCTTCGGCGTCAGCAGGCAGGGCCAGCAGGCGCCGCGCCTCGTCGTTGGCAAGGAGGAGGCGCCCGGCGGCATCGGTGATCAGGACGCCTTCGCGCACGGCGTGCAAGACGGCGTCGTGGTGCTCGTACATCCGCGTCATCTGCGCCGGGCCCAAGCCGTGCGTCTGCCGACGCAAGCGCCGGGCCGTCAGGGCCGTCCCTGCGGTGGCCAGGGCCAGGGCCGCGGCGCCAGCGCCGAGGACGATGGGCAGCTGCGGTTTCCACAGCCCGGCGACGTCGCTGACGGTGTCGCCGGCCGACACCAGGCCGACGACGGTGCCGCCGGGCGCGGTGACGGGAACGACCGCCTGGATGCCCGCTCCCGCCTTGCCGCCGGGCAGCGGCGGCCCGCCAGCCTGTTCGACGACGGTGTGCCCGTGCAGCGCGGGGACGATCGTCCCGACGAACGGCTTCCCGATCTGCCGCGGGTCGGGATAGGTGTAGCGGATGCCGTGGGTGTTCATCGCCACGATGAAGTCCACGCCGACCGCCTTGCGGGCGGCCTCGGCGCGCGGCTGCAGGGCGGCCGTGGGGTTCGGGCCGCGCAGCGCCTGGACGATGCCGGGGCCGTGGGCGAAGGTCTGGGCAACGGCGACCGCTTCCCCGCGGGCCTGCTGTGTGGCGTCGCGCTGGGCCTGGACGACAAGGTCCGCCGCAGCGGCCGCCACCAGCAGCACGACGATCACGATCTGCAGGACGAAGACCTGCCCGGCGGCGCTGCGCAGGTTGGGCAGGGACTCGCGGCGGCGGGACGGGGTCCGTCCGGTCTGGAACCGCCGCAAACACCCCTTCATGTCCTCATTCAAGCACCGGCCTCCACGCGGCACGCCACAGCTCGGCGGGCTGGACGCGCTGGTCCTCAGCGCCGACGGGACGGAGTGCCGGAGCGGCGTCGATGGCGGGCGACGAACGGCAGCGGAGGGCTCGGGGGGCGGCGAGGGTGCTCGGCACCTGGAGTCGGCTGTGCGGCGCACCGCGCAACGCCTCTGGGACGGCGTCTTTGAACCTCGGTCCGTGGCAGGCCGTATCAACAGAGCAGATTCTCGTCGCCTGGCTGTTGAGGTCGGCGCAAAGGAATTCTCGGGAAAGAGGGATCGGTGTGGAGTTACGAGCGGTTCGGATTGCGCTGAGTGTCGCCTGTGGATTCGCTGTCGTGTGGCTTGTGGCGGCGTGCGGTGCTGGTCCGTCCTCGCGGGCCGGTGCCCGGGCCGCCGCGCCGACGACCAACAAGGGGGTGTCGGGCACTGATCTGAGCCTGAGGTCGACCTCGTTCGGTCCGCTCAGCGCGGCGGACCAGAAGCTGCTCGCACTCGTGCGGGAGACCAGTCTGCGGGAGATCACCACGTCCCAGATGGCCCTGAAGAAGTCGTCCAACGAGGGCGTCAAGCAGGCTGCCCAGATGATCAGCAAGCAGCACGTTGAGCTTGAGCAGAGAGACCTCGACGTGGCCGGGAAGCTCGGCCTGCGGTTGCCGGACAAACCGAGCCCTGACATGCAGGTCGGGATCGATCGGATGCGGGGCGAGAACGGCACCGCTTTCGATGACGACTACGTGAACACGTTGCGCCAGGCGCACGGTGAGGCACTGATCCTGATCTCCAAGGTCCGGGCGGACTCGCAGAACTCGCTGGTCCGGTCCTTCGCAGACCTCGCTGATGGCTTCATCAAGATGCATATCCAGGCTCTGGAGAAGACCGGCGATGTCGACTACTCCAAGCTGCCGGTGCCCACTCCTGATGCTGCCTGAGTCCTCCGCTGCCGTTCGGTCGCCCGGCCATCGACGCCAAACCGAACGACAAACAGCATCACCACAGCGCTTCAGTGCTCGCCGCTGGTGGCTCCTCCACACGGCCCCGGAGGCCGGACGGAACGGGGAACAGTACCAACGTCAGCGTTCCGACGACCTTCCCGTCCGCACGGGCGACCAGGTTGCATCACAACTTTGCTCCCATGGCGCGTATGGGCCGGCCGATGGCGGAGTTGACGTTGACGGACGATGAGCGGACGACGCTGATGCGGTAGTCGCGGCGGGCGAAGTCCTCGCAGGCGCTGGCGCAACGCTGCCGCATCGTGCTCGGCTGCGCAGACGGCAGGACCAACCGGGCAATCGCCGAGGAGTTGGAGATCTGGCCGCAGACGGTGGGCAAGTGGCGTGGACGCTTCCTTGAACGCCGGATGGACGGGCTGATGGACGAGCCCCGGCCCGGTGCTCCACGGAAGATCACCGATGAGCAGATCGAGGAGGTGGTCGTCGCCACGCTGGAGCGGACCCCGAAGGACGCCACCCACTGGTCGAGAACCTCGATGGCCGCCCAGAGCGGTCTTTGGAAGTCCACGATCGGCCGGATCTGGAAGGCATTCGGCCTCAAACCCCATCAGGTGGACACCTTCAAGCTCAGCAACGACCCACAGTTCATCGACAAGGTCCGCGACGTGGTCGGCCTGTATCTGGACCCGCCGGAGCGTGCCCTGGTGTTGTGTGCCGACGAGAAAAGTCAGATCCAGGCGCTGGACCGCTCCGCACCGGTGCTGCCGATAATGCCGGGCATGCCCGAACGCCGTACCCATGACTACTTCCGCAACGGCGTGACCACCCTGTTCGCCGCACTGGACGTGGCCACCGGCGAAGTCATCGGCTCGATCCACCGCCGCCACCGCGCGACGGAGTTCAAGAAGTTCCTGACCAAGCTCGACAAGCACGTGCCTGCAGACCTGGACATCCACCTCATCTGCGACCCACAACACGGACACCGTGCGCAAGTGGCTGGATGCCCATCCCCGCTTCCACCTGCACTTCACCCCCACCTACTCATCGTGGTTGAACCAAGTGAAGCGATGGTTCGCACTGCTGACGGACAAGCAACCTCGGCGCGGGGTCTACAAATCCCTCCAGGCGCTCGAAAGAGACATCCGTAGTTGGATCCGAACCCGGAACGCCAACCCACGGCCCTTCGCCTGGGCCAAGACCGCTTGACGAGATCCTCGAACGACTCGCCGCATATCTTGAACGGATTCCCGGCGCAGGACACTAGGTGGATACCCCTTCGTGGGCCGACGCCCCTGGTCGACCGGGACTCGCTGTCGGCAAATGCCGAGCGGACGGGGCCGTCCGGAAGTAGTGGCCCTCTTCGAGGTCGTCGACGAGCCCGGGCCGGGTCGGCTGCCAGCCCATCAGTTCGCGGGTGAGCGCGCACGACGTCGGGACGTCGGCCGCGAGGAAGGCCCCGAGCCAACCGAATTGCCGGTCCGCGTTCTCGGGAGAGACGGAGACCACCGGCAGGTCGAGGTGACGGCCGATCACCTCGGCGACGGTACGGATCGGCAGGCCCTCCTCGGCGATGCCGTGCAGCACCGATCACGCCGGGGCCTTCTCCAGCGTCAGGCGGAACAGTTGCGCGGCATCACGCCGGTGTACGGCGCACCAGCGGCGAACGACACCTTCCCACTGTGCTCAGCGACTACGCCGAGCACTACAACACCGCCCGCGCCCACCGCAGCCTCAACTACGAGCCCCCGACGATCCGAACGTCATCGCCTTGCCCACCGCCGCAGTCCGGCGCCATCGAGTACCCGGCGGACTGCTCAACGAGTACCACGCCACAACCTCGATCAGACCGCCTCGCGGCCCGCAGGAAAGCCCCGGTTCAGCGGCTAAATCGGAGCTTTGACACCCTTCAACGGCTTTGGCTGGCTGGTCTCTCGGTTCGGGGAAGGCCGGCGATGATCAGGTCAAGGGCGAATTCGAAGCGTTGGTCGAAGTTGTCGGGGCCGACGTAGGGCAGGGCCGCGGTCAGGGCTGGATAGGTGCTGGCCGGGACTTGGTCCGGGAGGAGGGCCGGTGCGGTCTCTTGGGCGGCTTGCTGTTCCTGGGTGAGGCCCAGGGTCAGGTAGAAGATCGACCAGTGGGTCCACGCGGCCGTGCGCGGCGAGTGGCCCGCCGCCAGCAAGGTAGCGATCACGGTGTCGGCGTAGCGAAGCGTGCGGGGCTCGGCTGCGAAGACGCCCGCGACCATCCTGGCGGCGTCGCGGTGGGAGAGCAGTGCCGTGCGGCAGCGGCGGCTCAGTTCCTTGAGCCGGTCGGGGAACGCCTCGGGCAGCGGCTCCTCGAGACAGTGCGCGAGGAGTTCGTCGGAGGCCAGTTCGAGCAGGCGGCCCTTGCTGGAGGCGTGCCAGCGGACGGTGTTGTGCCGCACGCCGAGCCGGGCCGCGACGGCGCGCATGGTCACGCCGTCCAGCCCGTGCTCGTCGAGGACTGCCAGCGTGGCGGCGACGATCTCGTCCTGTGTCGTACCCATCCGACGCACCTCCCCGGTCGCTTCCGCACTCTGTCGTCCAACCCCTGTTGTCCAATGGACAATTCTAGGACATGCTCACTCTTGTCCAACGGACAAGAGTGAGAGGGAGTGGTTGTCATGTTCGACGTGCTCATCGCCGGGGCCGGCCCGGTGGGGCTCTGGCTGGCCGCGGAGCTGCGCCTACATGGGGTGGAGGTGGCCGTAGTGGAACGCCGCGCGGCACCGGACGGACGCTCGCGGGCGGTCGGCATGCAGGCCGGCACGCTGGACACCTTCGCCACCCGAGGACTCGCGGAGCGGTTCATCGAACGGGGCACCCCCGTGCCGACCGGCCACTTCGGCGCGGCGACCACCCGGCTGGACTTCTCCACAGTCGGAACGGTGCACCCGTACATGCTGGCGCTCGGTCAGTCCGTCACCGAACAGCTCCTGGAGGAGCACGCGGTTTCCGTGGGCGCCCGGGTGCTGCGCGGGGAGGAAGTCGTCTCGCTCACCCAGGGGCCGGACGCCGTCGAGGTGGTGATCCGGGCCAGCGGTACCCACCGGACCGTGGGAGCGCGCTGGGTAGTGGGCTGCGACGGCACTCGCAGCACGGTGCGCCAGGCGGCCGGCATCGACTTTCCCGGTCAGGACACCACGCTGACCGGGTGGCTCGCCGACGTCGAACTCGATGACCCGCCCACCGCGCCGCTCGCCGCCACTGGGCCGGCCGGTTCGTTCCTGGCGGCCCCGATCGGCGACGGCGTCCACCGGCTGGCAGGCCTTTCCACGGCCACCATGCACCACGGCACCGGCGAACCGCTGACCCTGGAAGAGGTACGCCAGCAGACCCGCGCACTACTGGGACGGGACCTGGGTATCCGCAACCCCCGGTGGCTGTCGCGCTACGGCAATGCCACCCGCCAGGCCGCACGGTACCGCGCCGGACGGGTGCTGCTGGCCGGGGACGCGGCGCACATGTTCTTCCCGGCCGGTGGCCAGGGCATGAACCTCGGTATCCAGGACGCCACCAACCTGGGCTGGAAGCTCGCCTCAACCCTCCAGGGCCGGGCGCCGGACGGACTGCTCGACAGCTACGACACGGAGCGTCGGCCGGCCGCCCGCGCCGTCATCGACAACACCCGCGCGCAGCTCGCCCTGTTCGCCGCGGCGAGCCCGGAGCAGATCGCGCTGCGCGAGGTGTGGTCCGCCGCGCTGGCCGAACCGGAGACCAACCGCCAGTGGGCCCGCCGGATCGCCGGCTTCGGCGACCCGCTACCCGCCGACACCGCACCCGGCGCGCATCCGCTGAACGGCACCCGCCTGACCGGCCTCGCCCTGGACACGGCACAGGCACCCACCGCCCACCCCTTGATGCACCACGGCCGGCCATTGCTGCTGGACCTCGGCGGGACGCGGACGCCGTGCCCCGCGAGTGACCTAGAACAGCGGGCAGCCACGGTCAACGCCGAAGTGGCGGACCCTATCTGGCGGGACGTCACCGCAGTCCTGATCCGGCCCGACGCCCGGATCGCCTGGGCCAGCACCGACACCGACCCGCAGCGCCGGGCGGCCGGCTGCCTCACCGCCCTGCGCACCCTGTGCCGCTGAGCGCGCTCGGTGAGCCCACACGCCCGGACCCGCTCGCTAGGCCCAATGCCGTAGCCGTTGAGTTACGGGGGCTGGACGGCGATGGCTTCGTGATGTGGTCGTGTGGGCTGGGGCCAGTGGCGGTGGTGACTGGCCTTCGCCTTGAACTTGGACATTTTCCGTTTGAGAACGCGGGGCTGACTGCGCAGGCGGCGGGGCGGTAGGAGGTTCTCGCGGAACTCGCTGATGAAGTGGTCCCAGGCGCGGGCCATCGGCGTACCCCGACGTCAACCCTCCTGGGCAAGAATCCGCTCTTCGCCAGTTTCAGGAGACCCGGATGCTGGCCTCGGCGATCGACGAGCTGGAAATGAGCGCGTCGATGATCTGGACCTGTGAGGCCCGCGTCCGGGCCTCCATGGCCCGCCGGGCCGCAGCGGGATCGCGCTCGCGGATGGCATCCAAAATCGCCTGCCGCTCACGCGCAGCCGACGCCGAGAAGGCGAGCGACTTCAAGGTGATCCGCAAGATGCGTTCGAGCTCGTCGAAGACTCGAGTGATCGACTGCGCCAGCATGTCATTCCCGCACCTGTTGGCGATGATCGTGTCGAACTCGAAGTTGGCGCGAAGGAAGGCGTTGACGCTCTCCGCATTCCCCAACTCGTAAGTGGTTTTGAGGAGTTCTTCCATCCGGGCAAGATCGTCATCAGGGCAGCCGAGCTTCGCCGCCAGGCCGGCGGCTTCGGTTTCCAGAAGCTGCCGGAAGGCGCAGAGCTCCCGCGCCCCCTTCAAGGTCACAGGCAGAATGCGGTAACCCGAGCGGGGCAGCGCCTGGACCAGTCCATCGCGCTGCAGTTGGGTCAGGGCTTCCCTCACCGGCATCGCGCCGACCCCTGCCAGGTGCGTCAGGTCCGTCTTGGTGACGTGGGCACCCGGTTCCAGCTCTAGTTCGATGATCCGCCGCTTGATCGCAAGGTACGCGCGTTCGGTGGCGTTCAGGCCGGAGTGGCTCGTGCTGAGGATGGCCGGCAAATACTTCACACCGCCATCCTACAGCCGCCTGTGATCTTACCTTATTTCTCTTGGATCTCAGATTTGTACCTGGGGATTGGTGCAGCCGCTGTTCGCTTACGGGGTGGCACAACGGAGGGCTGTCCGCCCCTAAAGATCTTCTCGTAACTCTGTAACTGCGCCGCTGCCGTAGGGGAGTTGCTGAGCTCCTGGCCCAGATCAGCCGGTGAAGGCGAGGTTGTGCATGTGGGCGACGCTGCTGCGGGCCCGCACCCGGCAGCGGGAGGCGTTGTGCTCCTCCTTCCGCTCCGGCAGCCGTTCCTGCCCGGCTCGGCGGCGGTGCGGGACGAGCAGTCCGGTGCCCTGGTAGCCGCCGTCGGCGATGACGGTTGCGTCCCCGCAGGCGGTCTTGATGCCAGAGTCGGCGAAGGCTGTGCGGTCGATATGGTTCCCGGGCAACGGTCCAGGACAAATGATCAGCCCGCCGTGACCGTCACTGCCTTCACGAAATCGTCCACGACCTGCGCAGCCCACTCCGGGTTCTCGAACGGCGGGTAGTGCCCGATGTCAGGCACCCTCAGCAGCTGTGCCACCGAGCCCATCTCTGCGACCGTGTCATCGACCAGCTCATCCTGTACGAGGAAGTCGTCGGTGCCCTGCACGATCAGGACCGGGCACCGCACATCGCCGAGCCGACCACGCAGGTCGTGGGAGGCCCACGCCTGGCCATCGAACTTCCCCGCCTGCTGGGAGGTACTGCGCTGCAGCCACCTCAGCTCGATTTCCTGCTCAGAAGTCAGTTTCTTGCTCGCCGAGGCCACCGCCGCATGCTCGAGGTGATCGGTCCAGCCGGCATCGGGCGCGACCGTCTGACCTGCCAGCAACGCAGCGGCCTCGGCCGACAGCGGTGTCCACGACGCTGCCTGCATCGAGATGACACCTCGATAGCACTCACCGTGGTGAGCGGCGAGATCCAGTGCCGTCAAGCCCCCCACAGAGGCGCCGAGCACGAAGGGCGACTCTCCGGTCAGAACCGTCTTCACGAATGCGTCCACGAACTCGGCATGGTCATGTATGGACGTCCCGGGCTTCCACTGCGCGGGGTAGGAACGGCAGTGCCCGGGAAGATCGGGCGCGATCGCACGATATCCGCGCTCGGCAAGCAGCGGCAGCAGATGCCTGTAGACCCGAGAGTCCGTGGCCCCCGGGTGAATCAACACGATCGGGTCGCCTTCCCCGGCCTCGTCGAAATAGGTGCGCGCGCCATTGACCGTGACATAGCGACCCGTGATCGGTTCGAAGATCGTCATAGCCCAACTCCTTGCTCGGTCAACGCAGGGAAGAAGTCCCATCATGACACGTTGATCGAACACTAAGATATCACGCACCATATCTGAGATATCAACGGCCCCAAGTGGGATACCACTTTGTTGGGTGTATGACTGGCCACCTCGCCCAGTGAATCCAGCAGGCCCCGGACCCTCAGGCGCGGCCTGCTGGATGCTGGCGGAGTTACTCAAAGACAGGCGGGGTCGGCGATGATGCGTCGGCAGGCACGGCCTCCCACTCGGATCAAAGAGCGTCGAGAACTCCGTGATCCTGGAAGCCCGTGCCTGCCTTGTCCCGGAACCTCGTCCGCCTGACGGTTCCTCAGGACCGCGACGTTAAGCGGCCACGCCGAGGACCCGGCCGCCAAACGTGCCAGACCCAAGCGGCGTTCGCCACCGAACGGTGAGCGGCGAGCTCAGCGGGCGCTGCCGATGTTGCGGTCCACTTCGGAGCCCTGGAGCATCAGCGTGGTCTCCTCTATGCGGCTGAAGCGGCCGTCGGATGCCAGGTCGGCGAACACGTAGACCTCCGTGAGCACGGTCGAGCCGTCCTTCTTCGTGATGTTGACCGTGTGGCGGTCGGCGTACTTGGTGCCGTCATAGAGCTCGTCGTGGACCTCGACAGAGCCTTCGGCGACGAGCGTGCGCAGGTGGGTGATGTGCTCGATGAAGCCGGCGCGGTCGGCCCACTGCCCGTCCGTGCGCTGCCGGTAGCCGGGGGTGAAGTGGCGGTCGGCGGCTTCTTCGACGGTGATGTCGGTGTTGAAGATCAGGTCGGTCATGGCGGCGGCGACGCCAGTGGGGTTCATGGGGATTTCCCTTCACGGTGAACACTTGAATGAAAGTGCGTGCGCTGCGCACGCTTCTTCGACTGTAGCACCGAATGCGTGCGCAGCGCACGCTACTGTGGGGTTATGGAGAACGAGGTAGGACACGAGATCGCCGACGCGCTGGGCATCCTGCTCAAACGCACCACCCGCGCCCAGCTGCACAAGAACCTGACCGAGGGCATGGGGGAGGCAGTGGACGAGCTGACCTACCCGGTCCTCAGCGCACTGGCCAGGACCGGCCCCCGCAGTGCCGCCGAGCTGGGCCCGGACGCCGGACTCGACCGCTCCGGCGTCACCCGCCGCGCATCCCGCCTGGAGGCCGCCGGACTCATCCGCCGCGAACCGGACCCCACCGACCGTCGCGCATCCCTGCTGGTCCTCACCGACAAGGGAGAACGCACCGTGGCCGAACTACGCGAGCGCCTGGCCACCCACATCGCCGCGAGCCTCAACTCCTGGCCCCCCGGGGACGCCCAGACCTTCGCCCGCCACCTCCGCCGCTTCATCACCGAAGGCCCCTTCGCATAGCCGCCTCACACCATCAGGCCGTCGCCGTCCAGTTGAGGCGCCCGGCTCGATTCCGGCGTCGCAGTCGGACTGTTCATATGAGGCCCCGTCAACTGAAGCGCACTGCTGCGCCAACGCAAGGGCTCCCCCGCCAGCGTGTCCGGTTGATCGCCCGAGCGGTTGGCCGGGTGCGGGGCTCCTATGGGGTTCGTCAAGGAATTGCGTCGGCGTGCGAGCCGCGGGGGCGGCAGGAACTGGCGGAGGCCGTGCTGGCTCGCCGAGCTGGCTCCGAGTGCCCCGAACTGCGGGTCTGGCCCGGCGAGGAACGCGCTGCGGCTGAACTGGGGCATTGCCCTGCCCTGCCGCTCCACCGCTTCCGCGATGTCCGGGCCCATCCGTCCTGCGAGCCCGGCGGCTTGGTGGGCTGCGAGGGCGCGCCGGTAGCCGGAAGCGTGCGGACCGCCGGGCCCTTGACTGCTGGTTGGCGTGGGCGATCAGCTTCGGCGCGGTGGTTCAGCGCAGTGTTGGGGATGATCCCGCGACGGTCCGATCAAGCGGGGAGCAACTGCACCAAATTTGCTGTGCCACAACCTCTTTCCGCAGGTCACTGGAGTTGTGATGAAGGGACCGGAAGGATGGAGAGACCAGGTCTCAGCGTGATCACGAAAGAGCCACACGTTCAGCGCTTCGAGAGCTCACGTGGGAAGCTCCTGAGATGACTAAGTCCGGCTTCGAACCTGTCCACATTGTGGTGCTTATCGTCGCTCTCGTCGTGGCGGTATTGGAGATCGCGGCGTTGTGGAGGGCGTTGGCGAAGGCCAGTCGGCCCGGCTGGGGCGCGATCATACCGATCTACAATTTGTACCTGTGGCTCAAGGTGGCAGGACGGCCGGGTTGGTGGCTGGCCTTGTACCTCGTCCCGGGAGTAAACGTCATCGTGCACCTCGTCGTATCGCTCGACATCGCCAGGTCGTTCGACAAGGGCACGATGTTCGGTGTCGGCCTGTGGCTGCTCCCGTGGATCGGCGTCCCGGTCCTGGGCTTCGGCGGCGCTCGGTACGTCGGCGCCAACCCCACCGCATAGCCCAGCCTGGACGCTTTTTCAGCGCTTTGACGAGCAACTATCTGAGCGTGCGCACTTATCTACAGCCACGCTCGCACGCGTCTGAAACCAGCGCGCTGCCACTGCCGTTCGGAACGGGGGCCATCGAGGCCCAACCGAACGGGGCCCGATGACAGTGCGCGTCGGATGGTGGCGGTGGCCACGCGGTGGCCGTGGCCGAGCCGTCGCAGTTCGTTTTGGATTCTGACGTAGCCCCAGCTTGGATTCCCTGTGGGGAGGCGCTGGATGAGTGCGGCGAGTTCGTCGGGCAACGGTGGTCGGCCGGGCTTGGTGGGTGGCTGACGCCAATTCAGTAGGCAGAGCTGCCTGACCAGAACGGATGCACTTTCCGACACCCGCAACAGCTGAGGGCCGCGGTGGTTTCAGCCGACGACGCCGTGTTCCCAGGCCCAGGCTGCGATCTCCACGCGGTTGCGGGCCGGTAGTTTGTCCTGGACCCGGCTGAGGTGGCTCTTGATGGTGCTGAGCGAGAGAGTCAGCCGTTCGGCGATCTCGTTGTTCGTGTGCCCGCGGGCGACCAGGCTCACGACCTTCAGTTCCTGGGGAGTGAGCCGTCGTGCGGCGGCGGCCCCGGTCTCGGCGCGTGACGGTCTGGTCAGGTGTTCCAGGAGCCGGACGGTGACGGACGGCGAGATGAGGGAGTCACCGTTGACAGCGGCATGCACCGCTTCGATCAGCAGCCGGGGGCCGGAGTTCTTGACCACGAAGCCGCTGGCACCGGCGCGGAGCGCGCCGTAGACGTACTCGTCCATGTCGAACGTCGTCACGATGACGATCTTCGTAGCGTCCGCCACGGTTCCCTGTGCCCGGCGCAGGCGCCTGGTTGCCTCCAGGCCGTCCAGTTTCGGCATGCGGATGTCCATCAGGCAGACGTCCGGCCGCAGTCGGTGAACTGCCTCGACCGCCTCGGCACCATCGGATGCCTCTCCGACCACGGAGATGTCGTCTTGCCCCTCCAGGATGAGGCGGAAGCCCATCCGCACCATCTCCTGGTCGTCGGCGATCACCACGGAGACGCTCACTACGGGTTCCCGCTCCCTCACTTCATGGGTATCGACGCAGCCAACTCCCAGCCGCCCTCGGGCATAGGGCCGCTGCTGAGCTCACCACCCAGCTCGGCCACCCGCTCCGACAGGCCGATCATGCCGAAGCCGCTGTGGCGAAACCACCCCCGGCCGCGTTGCTGGCCGATCGCGTTGTCACGTACGCGGACGACCAGTCGGTCTCCGTCGGTTCCCAGCTTGACATGCACGGTGGTCGCGGTGCGGGCGTGCTTGCGGATGTTGGTCAGGCCCTCCTGGACCAGTCGTTCCACCGACTTGGCGAGTTGCGGCGACCAGACGGCACCGTCCACGTCGTCGGCCACGTCCAGCCAGGCGTGCTGTCCGATGCCGGTGAACTGGTGGACGAGCTCCTCGATCCTCGTCATGGCGGGCGTGACGGGTGCCTCCGCCACGGCTCCGTCCGCTTCACGCAGAAGTCGGACCATGCGGCTCATCGCCACCAGTCCTTCCTGGCCGGTCTCCTCGATGTTGGCGAACAGCTCGCGTGCCGTGGCCGGATCACGTTCCGCGATGTGTTCACCGGCCTGGGCCTGCACGACCATCGCTGTGACGTAGTGGGCCACGTGATCGTGCAAGTCACGGGCGAGGTCCAGACGTTCTGCCTGGCGTACGTTCTCCGCGGCGATCCCGCGTCTGCCGTCCTCGGTTCGCAGGTAGCCACCCAGCAGCACGAAAGCCACCGGCAGCAGGGTGAACAGGCCGTCGATGTCTTTGAGTACCGGCAGATCCGACAGTGCTGGAGCGCGGCCCTCGATCCGTACCACTGCCACGAAGAGCGGGACCGCCGACAACACGAGCGGCGCAGGCCGCCCGTACCGGCAGGCGAGGCACAACAACACCAGGAGTCCAAGGAGTTCGGCCCACCCGGGGGTGCGTTGTAGCACGGTGCCCTCTACCAGGGACGTGGCCAGCAGCGAGACGGTCGCCACGACGACGGACAGGGCGCAGGCCGTCCATTGCCGGCCGAACCGGTACAGCCGCAGCTGCGCGGCGGCGGCGCCCAGAGCCATGACCCCGCTCGTGACGACCGCCAGGCCGACGTAGCTGAAGCTCACCACAGACGCGTCGAGCAGTACGAGCAGCGCGCACAGGCACAGCACGGCGACCGCCTCAGTGGAGGGAAGCGGGAGAGAGCGGGGCACGGTGAGAAGTTTAGGCGGCGGTTCGCCGACCCTCGCAGGAGTGGGGGCCGATACGTACTTTCGGCCGATGCCGCCGAAGCGAATACGGTCTTTCGACGGCATCGCGACCCGTCGGCCGCTCCGCAGAATGATGCGTGTGCAAGGCGAAAGACCTTCCCATCACCTGGAGTTGCCGTGAAATTCCCCACCTTCCGTACGTATGCCGCGTCCCTGCTGACGGCCGGTTCCCTGGCTGCGGCGGCCGTGTCACTCACCGGCTGCGGTGTGTTCGGCCACAGCTGGGACGTGAAGATGGAGGTGACGGGCCCCGGCAGCGCCGACGTCGGCTACAGCTTCTCCGGTGACAACAGCCCGAGGACGACGTTCGCTGGGAAGCTGCCCTGGAACAAGGCTCAGAACGTCGGCTTCGGCTTCAACAATCTGGCCGTCACGAGCGCGCAACCCGGCACCGTCTGCCGTATCTACGTCGACGGCAAGCTCAAGGACGAGCAGAAGAAGCCCGACGCCAAGGGCACCCTGTCGTGCTCCGTCCACCTGAAGGACTGATCCGATGACCTTGACAAGCGTGGCCGCTCGTACGGCGGTCCGCGCCACCAGCGTCGCCAAGGTGTACGGTGCGGACAGCCCCG
The DNA here is from genome assembly GCF_029269905.1 of Streptomyces silvisoli. Taxonomy (NCBI): domain Bacteria; kingdom Bacillati; phylum Actinomycetota; class Actinomycetes; order Kitasatosporales; family Streptomycetaceae; genus Streptomyces; species Streptomyces silvisoli. The sequence continues at coordinate 46,439 of NZ_JARJBC010000024.1, forward strand.
GCACCACGGCAGCGGTCGGTGTCCAGGCGCTGCGCGGAGTCGACCTGGAGATCGGCGAAGGAAGCTTCCTGGCCGTCATGGGGCCTTCCGGATCCGGGAAGTCCACCCTGATGCACTGCCTTGCCGGCCTGGACCGTCCGTCCTCCGGCACGATCAGCCTGGAAGACATCGAGATCACCGCACTGTCCGAGCGGCAGCGCACGGACCTGCGTCGCGACCGCATCGGCTTCGTCTTCCAGCAATACCACCTGCTGCCAGAGCTGAACGCCTCCGAGAACATTCTGCTGCCGCTGGAGATAGCAGGCCGCCGCCCCGATCAGGGCTGGCTGGACACGCTCGTGAGCACCCTGCAGATCGGTGACCAACTCTCGCGTCGTCCTTCGGAGTTGTCGGGCGGACAACAGCAGCGAATCGGCATCGCTCGCGCGCTGGCGGCCCGTCCCGCAGTCGTCTTCGCGGACGAGCCGACCGGCAATCTGGACGCCAGGTCCGGCCGGGATGTACTGGAGTTCCTGCGCTACTCCACCCGCGAGTTCGGTCAGACGGTGGTGATGGTCACGCACGATCCGGTGGCCGCCTCCTATTCCGACCGTGTCGTGCTGCTGCTGGACGGTCGCATCAGCGGCAGGGTCGACGAGCCCACTCCCGAGTCCGTGCTCGACGCGCTCCAGAACCCGGGGAAGCGGTGAGGGCGTTGAGGGCATCGGGACTGACCAAGGCGGCGATACGGCAGATCGCGGCCAAGCCGTCACGGCTGCTGCTCACCGGCTGCACACTGATGGTCACGGCTTTCTTCCTGGCCGGTTCGATCGTCTTGACCGACACCATGAAGCGGCAACTGGCCGACGACCTCTCGACGGTCGCCGCGGGGACGGCCGTGGTGGTCGGCGCGGCAGGCGACCAGCCGCTCGACGACAAGCAGGTCGAGGAACTCGGGAAGGCAGCGGGGGTAGCCGGGGTCCAACCCGTGGCCATGGGCAGCGTGCTTGTGAAAGGCGCGGGCCGTGACCCCTACCCGTTGGTCGGCACGGCACTCACAGGTCCGCAGTCCGCCGTCCGCCCGTTGCGGGGCACCCTTCCTGACGGGCCAGGTGAAGTCGTGCTCACGCGGGCGCTGGCCGGCCTCCCCGGAATGGGAGTCGGCGGCCGGATCACACTCGTTGCCCAGGCTGGCCACGGCCCGGTTACGTCCCGGAGCGCTCCTGCCCGAACGGTGACTGTGACGGTCTCGGGTGTCGTCCAGGCCGCTTCGGCCATGGGAGCCGCCGTGCTCACCACGCCCGCCAACGCCCGTTCATGGCTGGGCACCGACGGCTGGCAACAGGCGCTGCTTCGCGTAACGGACCGCCCCGCCGCCGAGGTGGCGTCCACCGTACAAGGGGAGCTGGGCGCGGACTTCTCCGTAAGTACCGCGTCCGAACTGCGCGCGGAGGAGAGCGGATCCAAGTGGGTCACCAGCGTGTCCACCCTGCTCACGATCTTCGTCCTGGTGGCCCTGCTCGCCGGAACCTTCATCGTCTCCACGACGTATCGGGTGCTGCTCGTCCGGGACCAGACCCGGCTGGCCCTGCTGCGCTGCGTGGGCGCCAGGCCAGGGCAGGTGATGCGATCCGTGCTGCTGCAGGCCGCGGCTTCCGGTCTGATCGCCGGTGCCGTCGGGACGGTCACGGCGATCTGCTGCTCGTTCGCGATCACCGGAATCGGAGGTCTGCCCGGCCCCGAGATCTCGGCGCCGTCCCTGTCCGGATGTGTGCTCGTTTCCGTGCTGGCCGCCCTCGCCGCGGCGATGCCGGCAGCGAGAGCCGCGGCGCGCGTCGCACCGGTCGCCGCCCTGTCCGTGGCGCCCACCCGCCACGTAGCGGACCGCATCGGCCGGACGCGCGCTATGACTGGAGCGCTCTGCTTGGGCTGCGCGCTCCTGCTCATCGGCCTCGTCGGTCCCGGCGGCGCGGGCGGTGCCGCGGCGGGGGTCGGCTCGGTCGCCTCCGCGGTCGCTCTGTTCGGTTGCCTCCTCGCGCTCGGCCCTGCACTGCTGCGGCGCTCGACACGCGCCCTCCATCGGCCCGTGCGGGCGGTGGCGGGGCTGGACGGTGCTCTGGCGGTGCGCAACCTGGGCCGTGCCGCGCGCCGCACCGCGGCCTGTGCGACGGTCCTCACCCTGGGCATCACCATGGTCGCGACAGTGCTTGTAGCACTGGCTTCGGTAGAGCAGGGAATGGACCGGCGGCTGCGGGAGCGCGACCCGGTCGACGTCGTGCTCGACGCGTCGCCTACCGGCTCGTCGGCTCTGACCCCGGCTGTGGTGGACGCGGTGGCGGCACTGCCCGAGACCCGCGCGGTGGTGCCCGTCACCCGGGTGGACGGCGTTGCCGTCGGCGGCAAAGGCCGCGGCCAGGGGGCCGATATCCGAGGCCTCGATCCTGGCGCGATCCCGGCACTGTTCGCCGACAGCCGACCGGCCTCCCACGGCGGAGGCCTACGGCGTGGACAGGCAGCCATCTCCACGTCCCTGGCGGAGGCGCTCGGGGTCCATCCCGGCGACCGGATCTCGCTGCGGGTGTCCGGCGGCGGGAAGTCCAGCGCCGAAGTGAGCCTTATCCACCCGGACGACGCCTCCATGTTGGGCGATGTCGCCGTCCTGCCAGGGGACTTCGCCCAACTGGCGCCTCACGCCCCTGTACGGTCCGTGTACATCACCGCCGTCCACCAGAACAACCCGTCGTCCCTGCGGGCTCCGCTGGACAAAGCGCTGCCGCTGAACGCTTCGCTCCACCTCACCTACCAGGGCGAAGAACGGGCCGCCCTGCGACAGACCATCGATCAGCTGCGGATCATGGCACTGGGGCTGGTCGGCATCACCATGCTGGTGTCGCTCGTAGGTGTGGCGATCACCCTGACTCTGTCCTCGACGGAACGCGAGAGAGAGAACGGTGTCCTGCGAGCGGTGGGTATGCGCGGCTCACGCCTGCGCTCCGTGCTGGCCTGGGAAGCCGGACTGCTCGGCTTGTACGCAGCCGTTCCCGGCGTCACGCTGGGCTCGCTCTACGGTGCGATGATGCTCGGCGCACTGCCCGGTCTCAGCAACCTCACGATCCCGTACGGGCAGTTGGCGGTGACGTTGGTGGGCGCCCTAGCCCTCGTACTGGGTGCGTCCGTGATCCCGGTCCTGCGTTCAGCTGCGGTCTCACCCATGGTGGCTCTGCGGGCGGACTGTTGATCAAGATTAGCGTGCGCCCCGCACGCTTCTACTGCTACAGTCATTTCGCCGAGTTCGCACCCGACGGACGCTTCCACCGGGTCGAGGAGACGACCGTTTGCGTGGCGGAAAGCACCCCTTCGCGCTTCAACCGCAGCGGGCCTAATTCCAGCAGCACCCGGCGGGCGTCCGGGTAAAAGAATCCCTGAACGAGAAATACCGTGAGGGCGAATGCGGATACCTCGACGGCGACCGCGAAGACCAGTTTGCTCAATGGATCCAACCGACAGACCGGGGAGTCACCGACGGCATGCAGGGCCATTACCACGATGGTCACTTCCCGCCCGGCAGCAGTCGGCGGACGCCAACGCACCGTGCTGTCACACAAATAGGAAACGGTGCACGTGCCCACGGGCAAAGCCCGCCGGTACGGTCAGCGCCAGGACTACGGTGAGTGCCTTGCCCAAGGGGTCAGCGACCAGTCCTTGCAGGCTGGCGGCCTTCCGCGTGCTGTTCCCGTACGCCTGGCACGTCGCGATGAGCGCCGACCGCCCCACCGAACCACTGGCGTTGCCGAATACGAAGGCCGTGCTGGGGGCGGAGCCGACACCGCCGGCCACTCCGATGACGACCCTCGCGAGCACGGCTGTCGGGAGGCGTCGGAACCAGCCCAGGCGCGCCAGGGCGCCCGCGACGCCGGAGGCGATCGGCATCGCTCCCAACGTGTAGCCGCACAGGGCGAGAAGAGCGGCCGGACCGCCCACGCCGCCGCGCACCGAATCAGGTCTGGCGGCGATCAACCCCACGTAGGTAATAAGGACGACCCCGGAGCCGATTCCAATACGCCAGGGCACTAAGAGACGCCACGGGCTTAACAGACGCAGGCAACCTGCCAATTGAACTACCTCCCCGCATGATGGCCAGTCTCATAAGTTGTTCCTGCGGCTCATCATCCAGACCGCGTATCTCAATTGTCAACACTCGCCTCGCAGTTGTTGTTCGTCAAGTCCGATCACTGCTGCACCGGCATTGACAAGCTGTCGACATTGATGTTGAACTCAGCCCGGAATCCCCGGAATCCATCTGCACTTTGTCCGACTTGACACAAAACCCGCAACTTCTCCGAAAAATCTGGCGGAATGGAATAGTGCCATGGCCAACTACCTGTCGTTCGCAGAGGCTTATACAGCCGGCCTGCGTGACATAATCGGCACCGGTAGTGACGACGTCGGCACCCCGGCGTACTACCGCCGCGGTGCACACGAGTACTCGGACGACCAGCACACTCTCAGCGGCGCCTTCGGCCACCGGCTGCTGACCGCCAACGGCAACCAACTGGAAGAGGTGGTCGGCCGCATCGAGCGCGACCCCGCTCACCGGCGCGGGTTCGCCCTGGTGCTGGCGGCCTGAGCGCCTACCTGGTGTCGTCCAACGGTGCGGTCGTCAGCGAACTGGACAGCGGCAGGGTCCGGCGGATCCGGACGATGCGGTCCCGAACGTACTGGAAGTCGCGGACGCGGTCACCGGACCCAACGACGGAGACGGAGTGGCCACCTGGCTGGAGGAGATGTGCTTGTGCCACGCGTGAACTCCCTCGCGGACGCCGACCGGGTGTGGATCGTGGCGGTCCCGGCTGCGGCAAGTCGACGCTCGCCGGCTTTTCCGCCGCACCCTGCGGCGCTGGATACGCCGCGAGCGGCTCTGGGGCGGCGTCAGGGAAACGCTCTGGTCCGTCATCGGTCCGCGGTCCATCCTGTGGTACGCCCTGAAGCAGCGCGGTCCCCAACAGCAGGCCAACCAAAGGCTTTTCGACCAGCTCAAGGAGACCGGCGTCCTGCTCCTGCACGCACAAGGCAGCGATGTGCGGTCTCTGCTGAAATAGGTACTCGCGACGGTTCTCGTCCCGCACCAACCCGACCCCCTTCCTCTGGAGTTACACCCATGCGCGTCTCCCCGTACGGATCTGTGGACCTACTGCCGGCCGCGGAGTGGGACTCTTTGGTGACCGGCGGGACAATCTACTCAAGCAGCGGATTCCTGAAGGTTCGTGAGGAGGAACTGCCGCAAGGGGCTGCCGCCCGCTACCTGATCGCGCGCGACGCGCACGGAGCGCCGACCGCCGGCCTGGAGGCGTACTCCTTCCGTACTCCGCCCCATCTGCTGTACACACCCGCCGACTTGCTCGCCGGGCTGATCAGCGAGGAGCGCCACGCCCACCTCGCTGAGCGGCCACTGGCGATCGGCGCGGGCTGGTCCGAGTTCCGCGGGCACCTGCCGGGCCGGGACGGCGTGACGGCACAGGAGCGTATCGACGCGGTGCGCGCGCTCACCTCGCAGGCACTCGACTTCGCAGCGGACGCGGGAGCAGGCGTGCTCGCGTACTACTACCTGCCGAGGGAGGAGGCGCTGGAGGTCGCCGAGGCCCACGCCGGCGACGGAGCCGTTCTCCTCTACCACGACGTGGAGACCGTACTGCCCGTCGGCCGGTGGCAGGACCTGGACGAGTACCTGGCCTGGCTGCCCTACGGCCGGCGCCGCCGGGCCCGGTGCGAGATCCGGGACTTCGGCCGCAGCGGGCGGACCATCCGGGAGGTCTCGCTGCCCGACGTCGTCAAGGAGATCGCCCCGCTGAACAGCGCGCTGATGCGCAAGCACGGCCACGAGTACGGTGTGGAGCAGGCAACGGCCGTCTACGAACGCCAAGGACGGCATCTCGGCGAGTGCAGCACACTGCTCCTGGACGAGGACGCCGGGCGCCCCATCGGTTTCGCGCTGCGCTACCGGCAACGCGACATGCTGTACGGGCGCGTGGCCGGCTTCGACTACTCGGTGCCCAATGTGGCCGACTACTTCAACCTGGTCTTCTACCACCCCATCGCGTCGGGCATCGGCCAGACGGTCCGGGCGATCCACCTCGGGCTCGGCACCTTCCAGGCCAAGTTGGCACGTGGTGCCCAACCCAACCCCCTGTACAGCGTGTTCGTCGGAGTGGACGCGCCGCTGGAAGCCGACGCGGAAAAGGTCCGCGAACGCAACCGCACCGAGGCAACGGCGTTCGGCGACGAACACGGCCGTTTCGTGGTGGGCGGGCTGAACACCGATGACTGGCTGCTGTGAGCAAGGAGAAGAACGCACATGCCCGATGTGAAGCACCGCGAGTCGATCAGCGACATTGACTCACACGCCTGGGACGCACTGGTGCCCGGCAGTTGCTTCTACCAAAGCCACGCCTGGCTGCGCGGCCAGGAACGGCCCGACTTCGCCACCGCGGGCTACCTCACGGTCGAGGCCGACGGTGAACTCCTCGCCGCGACGCCCTACTACGACTTCCCCGCCCGGAACGCACCGCCCCTGCCGGACGTGGCCAAGGACCACACCGTTCTCAGGATCGGCACCCGCACCGGCTACCACAACGAGTTCCTGCTGTCGAAGGACCCCGGTACGGCACGGGAGGCGTTCGGCAGCCTGGTCGCCGGTGCCGCCGAGAAGGCCGCCGCGCTGGGCTGTGACGCGCTGCTCTTCGACTTCCTCACCACCGACAGCCTGCGGCTGCTCGCGAGCCGGTGCGAGGTGCGGGCGCAACTGCGAATCGCCGAGGCCGTGGTGCACAACGACGGCGGCACCTTCGCGTCCTATCGGCGCCTGCTCGGCCGGAGCGTGCGCAAAAGCTGCGTGTACGAGATACGGCGCTTCGCGAACTCCGGGCTGCGCCTGGAAACGGCCCCGCTCTCCGAGTGCGTCGACGAGCTCGCACGGCTGGTCGGACAGACCATGGACCGGCACAACGCCTCCCTCGACCCTGCGGAGATCCACGCCTACCTCACCGTCCAGGCGCGCTGCCTGGACGAACTGAGCACGGTGTTCCGCTGCCTGGACGAAGGGGGAACCCCGGTCGGAGGCAACCTGTGCTTCGCCTGGCGTGACACCTTCTACGCCCGGGTGGCGGGCTTCGACTACGCGCGGACACGAAGCGCCTTCGAGTACTTCAACGCCATGTACTACGAACCCCTGCACCACATGGAGCGCAGCGGCATGACCACGCTCCACCTCGGCACCTCCACCCTGCGGGCGAAGGTGCTCCGAGGGGCGTCGCTGCACCCGCTGTGGGCGGCGGTCGTACCGCTGCCGCTCACCACGGGCGCCGGACTGCGGCGCGACGCGGTGGCGGACCAGGCCTTCGCCGACACCGTGCGGGCGGAGGCCGGCGGCGGGATGTACGACCAGGAGTGGGACTTGACCACCGTCACCCCGCTGTGACGTCAGGCCCCGCCGCCGGACACGGGGACGGGCCACAGCACCGGACAGATCTCCGGGTCGGTGTAGTCCGGCAGACCGGCGGCGGTCCTGCGGACCAAGGAGGCGTGCTTGTACGGCGTCTGCCGGCCGGTTGACAGCATGGTCGCGGTACGAGTTCGTGCCGTCCTGGAGGTGGAACGAGATGGCACGGCGGGGCACGTCCGAGGTCCTCCGGGTCGCCGACCGGCCGATCGGCACCGTGCCGGTGCGACCACCGATGACTTCCGTTCACCATGGTGATGGTCCCCGACTCCTCGGTGCAGTCATGGAACGGGATGAAAGCGGTCAGCATTTGGCCCGAAGAACAAGTGGGCCAGAAATATTTGTCGAAGTGCCACGAGACAATGTTCGACGCCTCTTCGGCGATCGGCGGCTTGCAGATCAGGGCCGCCTGGAAAGTACGTATCACATCCGTCTGCGCCAAGCGGGCGGCAACGGCTCCGATGACGGGCTTCCGCAGAATTCCCGCAATGGTTTCGTCCTGATAGTGGATGTAGTCGTTGTTGCGCTGCACGTCGCCGTCCGCGGGCGTCCAGTCAGCCAGCCGGTCCGGACGCATGGGAAGCTGACGGCCACGCTGACCTGCATAGTAGCGCTCGCCAGCCTCGGTCAGAGCCTCCGTCTCGGCATCGCTGAGCAGCTTCTCCGACAAATACCAACCCCGCTCGGAATAGAGACGGACCTCCTCCTCGGAGGGGAGCAATTCAACTTCCTCGGCGGTAAGTCCAGGATAGTCAACCACGCCTCAGCTCCTATCACCCGAAAGCCTCCATCGCAATGACTCCGCGAACACGTTAGCGGAGATCGGTGCAGCATGCTAGCGTTCCTTTCGATCTTCTTGCCGAACACTCACACGGGGGCTTTAGTGGCGATATTCGACAGGGAAGTCCGTACCCTGCTCACGGAAAACAGAGCCTTTCGCGACATCTGGCTGGGTGAGGTTTCAGCGCACTTCGGCGGGCAGGTGACCAGTTTCCTCCTGCCGCTGATCGCGGTCACGTATCTCCATGTCGACGGAACAGGCGTGGGACTTGTCTCGGCGGCCCAGTTCGTTCCCATCGTGGTGCTCTCGCTGATCGCCGGGGTGATGGTCGACCGGTACCCGCCACGCCGCACGCTGGTCGCCGCCAGCGCCGCCCAGGGTGTGGCGCTGGCGTTGCTGGGCGTCTTCCAGGCTGTGAAGGGTCTGACCTTCGGGCAACTCGTCGTGGCCGCCGTGGTCATCGGTGTCGCCGCCGTCTTCTACGAGGTGGCCTACCAGTCAACACTCCCCAGGATCCTGCCGGTGGACTCCATCGCCGCGGCCAACGGTCTGCATCAGGCGACGTACTCGATCAGCACCCTCGCCGGTCCGTCCGCCGCCGGTTTCCTCATCGGCAGGCTGGGACTGTCACCGACGCTGACCGTCGCCGCCGCGTGCTCCGCCGGCGCCGCTGTCAGCGGCATGCTGCTCCGCGGCGTCAAGGCACCCGAGCAGCCTCGGCAGTCAGCCGTACGAGCGATCGGCTCCGGGCTCCGCTTCACCTGGTCTCTGCGCCCGATCCGGGACCTGTGCGTGCAAGCCGGTCTGTCGAACCTGCACGAGAAGGCTTTCCTCACCGTCTTCCTTGTGTTCGCGGTGCGCGCACTGGGTATGAGCGGCACCACCGTGGGCCTGATCACCGGCGTCGGCAGCGTGGGCGCCCTGATCGGCTCGCTCTGCGCCAACCGGCTGGCCAAGCGCTGGACCGTCGGCGGCACACTGGCGCTGGGGGCGGTCCTGGCCGCCGGCGGCCTACTGCTCATTCCAGTCGTCGCTCACTTCGGCGCCTACGTCGCCGTGCTCGCCTCGATCGCCATGGTGCTGAACGGCTTTGGTGTGGCCCTGTTCAATGTGTTCGCGGTGAGTCTGCGTCAGGCCATCCCGCCGGAGCACCAACTCGGCGCGGTGACCGCGAGCTACCGGCTGGTCGCGCTGGGCACGTTGCCGCTGGGCGCGTTCATCGGCGGTGCCCTTTCCGACGCGCTTTCGCCCGGCAATGCCCTCTGGCTCGTCGGGCTCTCCTACCTCGTCGTCTCGTTCTGGCTGACGTGGTCTCCGCTCCGGAGGGCCCGCACGCTGGAGGAGGCGGAGGAGCTCGGGCGCACCACCGGCGTCGAGGCACCTCCGGTCTGCCGGTCGCCCTCGGCCTGATCCGCACGACGGCTTGGTGCGGGCGCCTGAGGGGTCCTTACTGGCGCAGTGAGTCTGATCAGCGGGTTTGTGTATCCCCGTGTCCCGGGCGTGATCACTGATCGTGGGTCTGCGACTGCTGTACTTGACCTTCTGTCGGGTGTTGGACTGGTTGGCAGTGCTGGGGCGCTCCTCCGCCGCGCACAGCGCCGAGATCCTCGCCCTGCGCCATGAGGTCGCTGTACTGCGCCGCCAGGTCGGGCGGCCGCGGATCTCGTGGGCCGAGCGCGCGATCCTCGTCCGTGATCGGGACGGCAAGTACCCGCAGATCTTCGACGCTATCCTCGCCGACGCCGGATCCAGGCCGTGCTCAGCGGCGTCAGGATGCCGCGGATGAACGCGGTCATGGAGCGCTGGGTGGCAACCTGCCGGCGTGAGGTCCTCGACCCCACACTGATCTGGAACCAACGCCACCTCCTCAACGCGCTACGCGAGTTCGAGGACCACTACAACTCGCACCGGCACCACCGTCGCCGTCACTTCCACCGCACGGTGGGGCCGCGGCCGGACATCTACCGCCGCACGTTCCAGTAGCCACACGGCGGTTGACCGCGCACGCCGTGACACAGGTCACGGCGCCCGGTTACAACCGCCCGCCGCCCAGGTCGCGTTGAAGAGAGGTGCGGTGGCCGTCGTCCCCCCGCAGGCGGCCAGGGAGGAGCGGTGTGCGCCGAAGTGAGAGGGAAACCCGGTTCGAGGAGTTCGTGGTGGCGCGCTCCGCGGCGTTGCTTCGCATGTGCTACCTGCTTACGGACGACCGGGGCCTTGCCGAGGACCTGCTGCAGACCGCCTTGGCCAACTGCTTCCGGCACTGGGACCGTGCGATGTCCCAGGGGCGGGAGGAGGCGTACGTGCGGGCCGCGATCATCAACTCGCACATCAGCCGGATGCGTCGGCGCAGGGTGCACGAGATCCTCACGCTGCACCTGCCGGACACCGGCGGCGGGGAGGTGACCGCGGAGGTGGACGACCGCGACCTGCTCCGCCGGGCGCTGGCCGCTCTGGCACCGCGCACCCGGGCGGTGGTGGTGCTGCGGCACTACATGGGGCTGAGCGAACAGGAGGCCGCGAACGCGCTCGGTTGCTCGGTGGGGAACGTCAAGCGGTTGGCGAGCCGTGGTCTGAAGCAACTCCGCCTCGCCCTGGGCGTGCGGGAGACGGCGGCGCCGCAGGACCACCCCGTCATGGACCGGTCCCGGCAGCTCACCCAGGGGAGGGCACGATGACGGAACAATCCGATGGATTCGCCGAGGAGTTGCGGCACGGGCTGGTCGAGTTGGCCGCCGACGCCGGACCGCCCCCCGCGGACCTACCGGACCGGGTACGGGCCAGGGTGGCGGCGTCCCGGCGCCGCCGCACGGGGGTGGTGGTCGGCTGCGTCGCGGCATGTGCCGTCGGGACGCTGACGTTCGGGCTGCTGCGGGGCGGTTGGACGGCTTCCGGCCATGACGCGCAGCCCGCGGCACATGCGCCGTCGGCACGCCGTGAGTCCGGCGCGCCAGCGGATCCCTCCCCCGCCGAGTCACCGTCCGCGGTGCCCGGCGCGGCACTGCCCTCCGGGTTTTTGCCCGCCTCTCTGGTGAATCTGTGGGACGTGGCGTCCGGGACCGCCCACACCGATGTGCGAGTCCTCCACCAGGACATCCTGGGCCGCCGGTTGCTCATGCTCGTCCAGGGGCGCGAGTCGAGCGGCCTCACCCATGTGGCACTGCTCAGCAGCCCCCTGAACGGCGGCAACGGCCCTATGGATGCCGGGACGTACGTGCTCATGGACCACGCGTCCCCGGGCGGTCCTTCGGCGCCGGTGGCGGTGACCTTCGCCGTCAAGTCACCCAGCCCGCGCACCATCGTGGTGCTGCCCGACGGGTGCGCGGGGCAGTTGCGGGTCACCCAGGAGCCCGGGGGCGAACGTATCGGCGGGGGCCGGTACTTCGCCGGCGAGTTGGTGCTGGCCGCGCCGGTCGTGTCGGAGAAGCAGACGGTGGTGGTCGGTTGTCAGACGAGGTCCGGGAACTCCACCTCGGTGCTGAGGTTCACCGGCTCCGCGAACGCGTACCAGAGCGGCATGGTCAGTCTGTACACCGGCGACTGACCGTGCCACGCCTGTTGTACGGCGGGTTCACGACCGCAGCGCCGTCAGGAAGGCCGCCCTGGTCTGCGCGGGCAACCCGTCGCCCTTGACCGTCTGTTGGCCCGCTACACCGGCCAGCGAACGGGACCTGGGATCAGGTTTGAGATCCGGGCCGTCACGAAAGAGAGCGACCGCTGTGGCCAGTTGGTCACTGGCTCCCACGGACCAGGCTGAACCATCGGACAGGGACTCGCCGTTGACCCCGCAGTCCCTGGTACCGCCGAACACCCATGTGGCGGGTGCGTGATCGGGGTCCGCCAGGACCGTCGCCCTGCACAGCATGGCATCGGTTCGCTGGGCCGCGTCCTGGTCCAGGGCCCGCGTCGGACGGCTCTGCGCGCGGTACAGGGTCCTGCCGTGCGCGTCCGACACATCGGCGAGCAGATGCGGGGCGGTGCGCATGCCGTGAGCGGCCAACACGGCGTACGCACCGGCGATGTCCAGCACATGGGGGGAGACGTCGCCGGTGAGCAGTCCGTCGGTGCTCGACAGCCCCAGCGACTTGTCCGGTATCCCCAACCGGACCACCGCGGCCCGTATCGCCTGGACCTGTTTCTTGTGGTCGGCGGTGTCCAGCGCCGTGCTGTCCGGAGAGAACGTCCGGTCGTCCAGGTCCGCGGTGAGCGGCCCGTCGTCCGTGTCGAGGATCCCTGCCGCGACCAGGGGTTTGAAGATCCGCCCGGTCGGGACCGCCGACTGTGTGGCGTCGTTGAACTCCCGGTGGTTGAAGTCCCGTCCGCCGTAAAGGGCGATGATGGCGCCGTCCGAAGGACGTACCGCGGCGAAGCCCACGCGTACGTCGGCGTCCACGGCGCGGCCGGCGGAGAGCTGGGAGAGCACCTTGTCCCGCACCGCCTGAACGGCCTTCTGCTCCGCCGGGCGCTGCACAGTGGTGCGTACCCGCAGACCACCGGTGGCGATCTGCTGCTCCGATATGCCGTTCGCGTTCAACTCGCCGGTCGCCAGCGCCATCAGATAGGGCGCCTGGTCCCCCGAGGGATGCTGCTGTACGGGTTGGAGCCGCGGAAAGGCCAGCCGCCGCGCCTGGTCGGCGGAGAGCCAGCCGGAGGAGACCATCCCGTTGACGACGTACCTCCAGCGGTCCTTGATCACGGGTAGCACCTCGGGGCGGGCGACCGGGTCATAGGAGCTCGGCGCCTGGATGATCGCGCCCAGGTACGCCGCCTGGCTGGCGTCCAGGGCGTTCACGTCGCGGCCGAAGTACGCCTGGGCGGCGGCTTCGATGCCGTAGGCGCCGCGGCCGAAGTAGATGGAGTTCAGGTAGTCCTGCAGGATCTGGTCCTTGCTGCGCTCGTTGTCCAGCTTGATGGAGATGAACAGTTCGTCGAGCTTGCGGGCCATGGTCCTGGAACTGTTCAAGAACGCGTTCTTGACGTACTGCTGGGTGATGGTGGAGCCACCCTGCAAGGGCTTGCCCTGGACGTCGGCGACGAGCGCCCGGACGATGCCCTGCGGGGAGACCCCCGACTCCTGGTAGAAGTCCCGGTCCTCCGCGGCGAGTACGGCGTGCCGCACGGTCAACGGGACCTGGGACAGCGGCACATTGCGGCGACTGGTCACACCGATCGTGCCCATCACCGTTCCGTCGGCATAGGTCACCACGGTCGCCTGCCGGGTGACGTCCTGGTCGGGGTCCGGGATGGTCACGTTCGCGTACAGCACGGCGCAGGTCGCGGCCAGGAGCAACAGCGGGCCGAAGACGAGCACGGCGAGCTGTCGTGGTGACGGGATCCAGCGGCGCGGGCCGTGCTTGCCCGCCCGCGGGTAGTCGATCAGCCGCCGCCTGGTGACGGTGCGCCCTCGCCTCCGCCCCCGCTTCGGTGACTCGGGTGCCGGGTCGGCGGCGGAGGACTCCTGGGCTGGCGCGGTGGCCTGCGGACTGCGGCGTCCGTGAACGGACTGAACGGGCCGCGAATTGTGGGGCATACGTATGGCCGTTTCCGTTGTGCGGGCCCTGCGGACCCACTGCTGTCACCTCCTTGGAACGCGAGTTGTCGGTGTCTTGGGGACATCGATTCGGAAATTGACCGGAAGGTTTCGGTGGGTGGGCCGTCGGCTACACAGCGACTGCGGTCGCGGCGACTGATGCCCAAGCCCCCGCCGGACACCTGTGGGTGCCCGAAACTCGGCCACCACTGCTGACCTGGGATATGCGGTCAGGTCAGGCGGGGCGGGATCCTGACGCATGGCTCTGCGACTGATGTACCTGACCTTCCTGAAGGTCCTGGGGTGGATTGCGTTGCTGGCACGCTGCTGCGCTGGCATGCCGACTTGGTCAAGCGCCGCTGGACCTACAAGCGCCGAGGCCCTGGCCGTCCGCCGCCCCGGCCAAACGTGCGGGAGCTGGTTTTGCGCATGCCTGCCGAGAATCCGCATTGGGGATACCGCATCGTGGAACGCTACGCGGCCCGCTGGCAGATCGAGACCGCGTTCCATGATGCCCGCCAGACCCTCGGCGTCGGCGAGGCCCGCAACCGCACCCAACGCGCGGTGGAACGCACCGTTCCCTTCGGTCTACTCGCTTACACCGTGGTCCTCATCTGGTACGTGCTCACCGGGCACCAGCCCACCGACACCGAGCAACACCGGGCCAGGGCGCGCTGGTACACCACCAAGACACAACCCTCCTTCGAAGACATGACTGCCAAGCTCCGCCGCACGGTTATCGCCCACCGATTTCGCGGCCCACACCCCTACCAGGCACAACCCGAAGAAATCCAGGCCGTCCTCACCGCCCGGGCCACCGCCGGAACACAAGCATCAAGAACTGCGAAACACGAGGGCCAGAGCGAGTCGGAACTATCGCTTGGCACCGAGTCCGGTCAGTGCCCGCACTTCCATCTCTGCCTGCTTGTCGGGGTCTGCCGGTTGCTTGCTGAAGACGGTGCCCAGGTATCCGCAGACGAAGGAGAGGGGAATGGACACGATGCCGGGGTTGGTGAGGGGGAACCAGTGGAAGTCAACACCTGTCACGATCGACGTGGGCGTGCCCGAGATCGCCGGTGAGAAGATGATGAGCAGAAGGCAGGACGCCAGGCCGCCGTAGATGCTCCACAGTGTCCCGGTTGTGTTGAAGCGCTTCCAGTACAGGGTGTAGAGCATCGTCGACAAGTTGGCGGAAGCGGCGAGCGCCAAGGCCAGGGACACCAGAAAGGCGACGTTCTGGCCATTGGCGATGATGCCGCCGGCGATGGCCAGACAACCGACAGCGACCGCCGTGAGTCGGGCGACCCGCACCTCCGACCGCGGATCGGCCTTACCGTCTCGGATGACGTTCGCGTAAACGTCGTGCGCGAACGATGCGGAGGCGGCCAACGTCAGGCCGGCGACGACCGCGAGGATGGTCGCGAACGCCACCGCGCAGACGATTCCCAGCAGTACCGCACCGCCGATCTTGAAGGCGAGAAGCGGAGCCGCAGAGTTCTCTCCGCCCGGGGCATGCAGAATCGTGTTCGACCCGACCAGAGCGGTAGCACCGTACCCGACGACCAGGATCCCCAGGTAGAACAAGCACATCACCCAGGAGCACCACATCACGGAACTGCGCGCTTCCTTTGCGTCGGGCACCGTGTAGAAGCGCATCAGTACGTGCGGCAGGCTGGAGATACCAAGGACCAAAGACAGCGCGAGCGAGACGAAGTCGAGTTCGGTCACCGCGTTCTTGCCATACCAGTCGCCCGGGTCGAGCAACCCCTCGCCAGAGGGGCTGTTCTGCGCCGCATGCTCGAGGAGTTGCGAGAAGCTGAACCCGAACTTCCCGAGGAGGAAGACGCCGATAAAGGTCACGCAGAGCAGCAGGAGGGTCGCCTTGACGATCTGTACCCAGGTCGTACCCTTCATGCCGCCCACGAGGACGTAGAAGACCATGACGATGCCGACCCCCGTGATGATGAGGGCCTGTCCGCTCTTGCTCTCGACATGGAGCAGCAGGGCGATGAGGCCGCCGGCGCCGGCCATCTGGGCGAGCATGTAGAAGAACGTGATCACCAGGGTGGCGTTGGCTGCCGCCGCACGCACCGGGCGCTGCTTCATACGGAAGGCCATCACGTCGCCCACGGTGAACCGACCGGTGTTACGCAACTGCTCGCCGATGAGCAGGAGGGCGACCAGCCAGGCGACGACCCATCCGACGGAGTAGAGGAATCCGTCGTATCCGTGGACGGCGATCGCCCCGGAAATGCCGAGGAAAGAAGCCGCGGAAAGAAAGTCTCCGGATAGGGCTATGCCGTTCTGGACGCCGTTGAATGCGCTTCCGGCAGCGTAGTAGTCGGACGCGGTCGGACTGCTGCTGCTGGCCTTGTAGACGATGAACAGAGTGATGATGACGAAGGCGAGGAATACGCCGACGTTGATCGCCGGGTTGCCGGTCGCAGCGGCTGCGGTCTGCACTGTCATTCTTTTCCGGCTCCCGCCAGTTCGTGAATCATGTCCACCTGGGGATCTAGTTTCTTCCTGGCGAAGCGCCGGTACATCAAAACGATCACGATCGTTGTCGCGAACTGCAGCAGCCCCAAGACGGTTCCCATGTTGACTTCGCCGTCTACTTTGCGCTTCATGAACTCGTGGTCGTAGGCCGACAAGACGGCGAAAACCATGTACCAGCAGAAGAAGGCGGCGCTCACCGGGAAGACAAAAAGACGCAATCGCCTGCGGAGCTGAATAAATTCCGGACTCCGCTGAATCGCCGCCAGATCAGTCCCATCAATATGCGCGGGGCGGTCCTGGCTGTCGGTCGGCGGTACACGGCGATCGGCGCGCTCCCGCATGGCAACCCGTACGTCCGGAATCGGCACGGGAGACCGTGACTCTCTCGTCATGGGTCCTCTCCAATGGGATTTCAGGTAAAGGCATCGTTCCATCGGCGTTCGGCCGGCGGCAGGGGCATCGTTCCATCGGCTTGCGTGGGAGCCGGGAGACGCACCTTCTGGCGGGGACGCAAGTGTAGCGATGCGCAGGGTTGCGTCAACGACCTGCGACATCAAGGGCGTTGGCTCACCTGCGACGAGGGCGGCTGCCCGTGGCCATCACGCCTACCGCAACTCAGGGATTTCGCCCTTTTCATGGCACTCGACGTCATGGCGGATATTTCTCTGGATAGTTCTGATGGCTGGAACACTTCGAGCCATGGGTTACAGGGCGTGATGACACGTCAAGAGCACCTACTGACGGTGAATTTCGCGAAGACCCTAAGGAGACTTTGCAAAGATTCGTCACATGCTGGTGCTGTTGCCGATGGGCGGCAGCGCACCCGGCGAACGTGTGCCTACGGGCGCCGTTGCCAACTTCCAGACACAGGTAGGCTGTTGTTACCGTTGACGGGGTTGCCCTACACTCGCCACCCTCGCGGCACCGGACATATGCACGAAGATGTTGGGGGCGCGGAGTTCCGGAGTTGGTTCCCGAAATCGGAAGGTGGGTGGCCGATGAGCTTCCTCGAGCGCTCCCGCGTCGTCGCGGGGCCGGGATGGAATCGATGGCTGATTCCCCCGGCGGCTCTTGCGATTCACTTCTCAATCGGCCAGGTATACGCCTGGAGCATCTTCAAGATACCGTTGGAAAAATCGCTGCACATTTCGAGCACGGCCAGCGCGCTACCGTTCCAGATCGGAATTCTCGTACTGGGCCTCTCGGCCGCCTTCGGTGGCACTTTGGTCGAGAGCAAGGGGCCTCGCTGGGCCATGTTCGTGTCGCTCGTGACGTTCTCCTCGGGCTTCCTGATCTCCTCACTCGGCGTAGCCACACGTAATTACTGGCTGGTGGTCATCGGATACGGTGTCATCGGCGGGATCGGGCTCGGCATCGGCTACATCTCGCCGGTGTCCACTTTGATGAAGTGGTTCCCCGACCGTCCGGGCATGGCTACCGGTATTGCGATCATGGGCTTCGGCGGCGGCGCTCTGATCGCCTCTCCGTGGTCGACGAGCATGCTCTCCGCCTTCGGCGCTGATCCCCATGGGATCGCGACGGCATTCCTGGTGCACGGCCTGGTGTACGCCGTTTTCATGTCGCTCGGTGTGATGCTCGTGCGAGTACCA
This sequence comes from Streptomyces silvisoli, assembly GCF_029269905.1. Taxonomy (NCBI): domain Bacteria; kingdom Bacillati; phylum Actinomycetota; class Actinomycetes; order Kitasatosporales; family Streptomycetaceae; genus Streptomyces; species Streptomyces silvisoli. The sequence goes on from NZ_JARJBC010000024.1 coordinate 64,330, forward strand.
CCGGCGAACTGGCGACCGGCAGGATGGGAGCCGGGCGACAGCGCCGGAAAGAAGCTCGTCACAACCGCGAATGTATCCGCGAGGAACGCCACGAAGACCTACCAGTTCTGGCTGCTGTGGATCGTGTTGTGCATGAACGTCACGGCCGGAATCGGGATCCTGGAGAAAGCGTCCCCGATGATCCAGGACTTCTTCCACAACACCGCCAGTCCGGTGAGCGCGACCGCCGCCGCCGGATTCGTCGCGCTACTTTCCCTGGCCAACATGACCGGTCGCTTCGTATGGTCCACGGTTTCCGATGCCATCGGCAGAAGGAACATCTACCGTCTCTACCTGGGCGGCGGCGCTCTCCTGTACTTGACCGTGCTGCTCGGCAAGAGCAGCAGCACCGCGCTGTTCGTCATCTCGACCATGGTGATCCTGTCGTTCTACGGCGGTGGATTCGCCACCGCACCGGCCTATCTGAAGGACTTGTTCGGCACCTACCAGGTCGGCGCCATCCACGGTCGTCTGCTCACCGCGTGGTCTGTTGCCGGAGTTGCCGGACCGGAAATCGTGGACGCCCTTGCGGATTCTGGAAAGAAGGCCGGGCACACGGGCCCCAGCCTTTACACATTCTCGATCTCCCTTATGATCGCGCTGCTCGTCGTCGGCTTCATCGCAAACGAACTGATACGCCCGGTCAATCCGAGATTCCACGAACCGGAGTCGGCGGTTCAGGGCGGAAGCGAACGCACTCCGGCAGAGAGGACGCTCAACTCGTGACTGATGTTAATGATGCCTCGTTGACTGGGACCGCCAAGGCTTCTCCCGTTTTGCTGGTCGTGGCCTGGATTTGGGTGAGCATCCCCTTCCTTTACGGTCTCTACGAGCTTGCGCTGACGGGTCGCAAACTGTTCTTGAAGTAGCGGCAGCCGCGTCGGCGAATTTCCAGGCACTGGGGCGCCACACAGAGGCGATGCACCCGCGGCCACTCGACGCAATTCTTGGGAAAGGTCCAGGAGAAACGGCATAGTGATATATCTCCGTGGGAAATCTGTTCCGGCATCGGAGTGCATCTCATGACCGCTGCCAGGCACGCGGCCTCGCGCGCACCTCGGTCATGGTGGTGGGACACCGTCGTGGAGTGGCGGAACTGGCGACTCCCCGTGAAGGTCGGTGCGGTACTCATAGTGCCTGCCCTGTTGGCCGTCGCGTTGGGCGTCGTGCAGATCCAACGCGAAGTCGGGCGGGCGAACTCGTACGCGCAAATGCAGCGGTTGGTCGACTTGCACGACGGGCTCATGCCATTGATCGGCGCCCTGCAGATGGAGCGGACCTTGTCGGTCGAGCGGCTGCACGGCGGTGTGCCCGTTGATCCGGCCATGCTCCAACAGCAGGCCCGGCGCGTCGACACCACCCGGACCGCCATCGCAACCACCCTGAAGCAGACACCCCTCCTTGATGGGGCTTCGGCGAATCGCTATCACGACGCCGCCGAACTCCTGGGCGGACTGCACAGCCTGCGTCAGCAGGTCACATCCGGACGCATCCCGGCGTCGACCGCGATGGGCGACTACAGCACGATCGTCAAGGGGCTCCTCGATCTGGACCAGGCACTGGTCAGCGAGTTCGGCGAACCCCAGTTGTCGGGACCCGCGACCGCGCTCTACGACCTTGCGGTAGCCCAGGAACAGATCCACCTGGAGCACGTCATCGTCCTGGAGTCCCGGGGCCGGGCGGACACGCCGAAAGCGGGGTTGAACAGGGCACTCCAGCAAGCCGATATCCGGTTGCAGGACAAGCTTGGCGACTTCCGGGCCGTGGCGACCACCGCGGAGCAGCTCGACTACCAGCGGACCGTGACCGGTGCGGCTGTCAGCCAACGTGCTCAAGTGATCGACGCACTGCTCTCCCAGGGACCGAGCGGCCAGCAACGCGCCACCGTGACCCCGCTCGTGATCCCGGCCGGAACCTGGAATCAGGACTCCGAGACAACAGGACGGCTCGTCGAGAAGGTGGAGGCGGACCTCGCCGACCGGCTTCGCACGACCTCCGCCGCGCTTCAGGACCAGACGAGCAACCGGGCCGGTGCCGAGTCCGTACTCCTGTTCGCCGCGCTGCTGGTCGCCGTCGCGGTCGGCTTCGTGATCGGCCGGAACCTGCTGCGCTCTCTCGCCGTCCTCAGGACAAGCGCACTCGACGTGGCTGATCGCCAGCTCCCCGAGGCGGTCGCCAGCCTGCGCGAGGGCCAGGCGTCGAGCGCCGCGATCGGTGCCGTGCCGGTGCACACGACGGAGGAGTTCGGCCAGCTCGCCAGGGCGTTCGACGCGGTCCACGGTCAAGCCGTCCACCTGGCGGCGGAGCAGGCCGCGCTGCGCAGCGATTTGAGGAACACCCTGGTCAACCTCTCCCGCCGCAGCCAGAGCCTGGTGGACCGGCTCTTGCGGTTGATGGAACAGCTGGAACGGAACGAAGAGGACCCGGACCAGCTGGCCAACTTGTTCAAGCTCGACCACCTGGCGACCCGCATGCGACGCAACAACGAGAACCTGATGGTTCTCTGCGGCAGCACGCTGGTCCGCCCCTCTGATCAGTTCGCGCCGCTGGACGATCTGCTGCGTGCCGCAGTCTCCGAGATCGAGCACTACCAGCGCGTGGTGGTGCGTCCCGCGCCGTCCGTCGGCGTCGCCGGGTACGCGGCCGGTGATCTGGCGCGGCTGATCGCCGAACTGCTCGACAACGCCACCGCGTTCTCTCCACCGCACACCCAGGTGACCCTCAATAGCTGGCAGGCCCCCGACGGCTCCGTACGGATCGACATCCGCGACCAGGGAATCGGGATGAGCAAGTCGGAACTCGCCAAGGCGAACCGCCGCGTGGCGGCAGGCGATTCCGCAGATGCCCCCCGATCCCGGCAGATGGGCCTGTTCGTCGTAGGCCGTCTGGCCAATCGGCACGGCATCGCCGTGAAGCTGGCGGAGGAGCAGGAAGCCAACGGCCTACGAGCCGGTGCTCGGGTACCGCCCGAGTTGGTACGCGCGCCCCAGCCTGTGCACGACGGCCAGGCAACCCCGCCGTCCCACTCCAGGCGACGAGGCGCGACCAGTCCGGACGGTGCGAGCACTGCCCGGCCATTCGTTGAACCTCACGCACCGGCGCTCACCTCACGGCGGCAACCCGCCACCGCTGCCCAACTCAGCCCTCCTTTCCCGGTCAACGGCAAGGAGCCGGAGAGGAGGGAGAGCAGGCAGGCGAAGGGACAGCCCGGCGAGAGCACGCCACCGGTGGACGACCCTGCCATGCAGGCTCCGAGGAACCCGGTGACGCCGGAGCGGCCCCACCCTGCTCAGTCGGCTCACCAGGAGCCGCCCCGCTCAGCCTGGTTCGCACCGGCCTCCTCCGGAGCGGTACCGGCAGGATTTTCCAGTGCGGAGGCGGGACACTCACAGGTACCGCCTGCGGCCGAAGTTGAGGCCACGTCCGGCGAGGGCAGGGCTCGCGCGAAGAAGGTACAGAGCGCGGACACCACCGAGCCCTCGGTACTCCGGGCAGCCGACGAGCGGCAGTCCGAGGACACCTCCCCTCCGGCGCCCGCCGCCCTACCGCGGCGCCTCGACGCAAGGCGGACGAAACCCGCCGCCGACGGACGTCCGGCCGGCGCCCAGCAGTCGGACGCCCAGGAGACCGGTCGACACACGCCGGCCGGGCTGCCCAAGCGGGTTCCCCGCGCACGCCCGGTACCGGACCGGGCCGACCCACGTGGCGGCGAAGAGAAGACGCCCACGAACCCGGACGCAGGCCACACCCACTCGTTCCTCAGCAGTTACCAGGCAGCCATCCGTCGGGCCCGCCCCGACGAGACATGACCGTGACCGACGATCGGGCAGGAAGAACCCATGACCCCACCCCAGACTCGGGAGGTGAGCCAGTTCGGATGGCTGGTCTCCGACTTCACCGAGCGCGTCCCCAATGTTGCCCACGCCGTGGTGATCTCGGCCGACGGATTGTTGCTCACCGCATCGAACCGGCTGCCGGACGATCACGCCGAGCAGCTCGCCACGGTCGCCGCAGGCGCCATCAGCCTCGTCCAGGGCGCTTCCCACTGTTTGGACAATGGTGACGTGCTACGCACCATCGTCCAGATGGAGCGCGGAAACATGCTGCTCATGACGATAAAGGACGGTTCGTCACTAGTGGCGCTGGCAGCTCCGGACTGCGAGATCGGTCAGGTCGCCTACGAGATGACCGTGCTCGTCGACCGGGTCGGTGAGATGCTGACGCCCGAACTACGCGCCGAGCTACGGGGATTGAAGCCAACCGTAGCCCGCTAGCCCGGATGAGGAGATCATGAGCACCGGTGGAGACCCCTCTGGCAGCGCTCCAAGGAGGGGCGAGGGGACTGCAGACGACCAGACGTTCGCCGATGTGCTCAACGCGTTCAGTTTCGACAACGCACGACGCAGGCGAAAGAAGTCCCGCCCCAGTGAGGCTCCGGATTCAGCAGCTGCCCGCGACAGGGAGGAAACACCGCCCCCGGCCCTCACGCACCCCGTCGCACCGGCCCTTCCGGAGGACGAACAGCAGCTTGACGCATGGGAGTTGGACCAGGACGACACGCAGGGCTCCGCCTCGATCGTCCGCGCCTACGCCTGGACGGGCGGCCGGACCAGAGGGAATTACAACTTCCAGATTGAGACACTGGTGACGACCACCGACCTGGGCCACCATTCAACGGCCGTCACGCGTGCGGACCAGCGCGCGGTGAGCGAGCTGTGCTGGGAGCCCCGGTCGGTGGCCGAGGTCGCCGCGCTGCTCTCGGTGCCTCTGGGGGTGGCAAAGGTACTCCTCAGCGACATGGCGGAACACGGACTCATCTCCGTCCACCAGACGGCGACCCCGGACGGCGCCTCCCCGGACAGCAAACTGCTCGAAAGAGTCCTGATCGGACTGCGGCGGCTCTAGGGAGATCCTCGGGACCCCGAGGCGCCTACGGCTCACCTGCCAGGCCCCGGGGGCCGCCCCGTCCCGCAGGGAGGTCTGGGCGTGGCTGGACCCGTCCCCAAGACACCTGAGACCGCCCCACCCTTTCGCCGGGCAAGGGCCGCACAGAGCCTCTGGCCCTGCCTTACGGATCTTGCAGCGTAGCTGCCTACCGGCTGCGCTTACAGTCGTCGGTGTCGGTCGGGCAAGCCGGCGGGCCGCGAAAGTCGCCTCAGGAGGTGGTTGTCGTCTGCTGCCCGGTTTCGCTGTTCGCGAGCCACTGCGACCAGGTGAGGTTGTAGTCCGCGTAGCCGTTGTCACCGGCTGCCTTGCCGCGCGGTGAGCCGGTGATGGTGATGGGGTCGCCCTGTTCGACGTCGGCGCACCTGCCGTACCCCGGCCGGGGACCTCACCACACCGTACCCACACCACGGGAGAGGCCCCACCACATGACCACCCACACCACCCCCACCGAACAACACACCACCGACACACCCACCGCACCCACGACCACAGCACTTACCGCCGCCCACGCCCCAGCCACTGGCACCCCAACCAGCCAACCCAACCCGACACCGACTCCCCCGCAAACGAGGAAGTCGCAACCTCAGCACCAGAGTCGCCCATCGCTCCCGTCGGGGTGGCAGGCAGCAAGACGCCTGCCGCAGACGGGGTGGGGTGGCGGGCTCAGCGTGATCTTCGTGCGGGCTGCGAGTCGCTGCCTGCCGCCGCTGGCTGCCTCGTCGGCTGCTGGGGCCGAACCCCCACCACCGCAGAGGGGCGGCCCATATCTCACGATGCTGCTCGACGAGGGCGACCAAGTGCGCAAGCTATAGCGAACCCGTGGCTCCCCCGCCGGGGAAACCCCATTGCCACACAACAGTGTTGGCGGATCTTAAAGGCCAACAGGGGCTCGACGGCCGGGGCGGTGTCTACGAAGCCGAGACAGCCCCCTCCCGGCCGAATCCCAGTCAGATGGCGTGTTGTTCCATCAGGTCGCCGTACCCGGCCAAAAATGACCCAAGGCCATTAACCGTTGCCAGCCCACTGAGGGGAAGCTGGGCGTGGGCTGCCTCGATCAACACACCATTTCCGTCCGGCAGGTTGTCATCACCTGCCCTTGGCCCTACGTCTCCTTGGTCCGCATACCGCACCAAGGAGACTGGCTCTTCGATCCCTGCGTTCGTGGTGTGGATCGCGATGCACGAGGGCCATCCAGAACAGCTACGGACGGCCCATGTACAGCTACTGCGGCCGTTTTCCGGTCATCGGCAGATCCATTTCACGGTATCTGGAGAAGTACTCTGCTTGCTCGGCGGTCTCTATCGTAATCTTCCCGCCGCAGCGTTCGAGCATGGCCAGCGAGATGGGGAGCACTCCGTCGAGGAGCATGTGCATGTAGGGGTGCGAACTGGAGGTGTACATGGCGAGCATCTGTTTCACCAGTGTACCGAAAACCACGGGATCAACGCTGTACAGGTCGTCGCCATTGGGCTCCAGGCCGGTGGGCAATTTCAAGGTGGACGCGACGGCGTTGATCATGCCGACGTAGAGATTCCCCACCTGGTTCGCGGGACCCCAGACGATCTCGTCGTCGATTTCGAAGGTGTAGCTCATGAGGGCCATCCTAGACGAATGTCGATGTTGGGATACTCGCTCCTGAGTTCCTGTATTTGCCGTTCCACTGCAGCGCGCAGGCCGGGTTCGCGGCGTTCACTGCCGGGTCAGTGAACACGATCCCTATGGGCGCGCTCTCGTAACCCGCGATGTACTGCCGCGCGTCAATATACTTCCTGAGCTTTTTCCCTACCTGTATCCCTACCCACTTGTCGATATTCCGAATGGGGTTTACTGCGGTTTTCTCTTCCCAGAGAACACCGTCCTTGACTAGATCGATATCGGTGATCGTATCGCTGAGATCCGTCGGGCGGTCAATCCTCGTACTCCAGTCCCCCTCATGAATGTGGTATTTCCCGTCTGTTCCTAGATATGCACGTTTCGGGTCTGGGAAGTGTATGTTGCTCTCTTGGGCGTCCTTGAGTAGCTGTTCGAGCTTGGCGAGTATTGGGCCTTCCAGCTTGGCGGCCTTGGCCGCTTCAAGAGCCTCGCTCACTCCGATGCCGGTGCGCAGAGCCTCCTGGAGGGAGCGCACCAGTCTGGTCGTGTCCAGGATTGTGCTTTGGGGGACGAACCAGCTGGCTGCCCATGCGCAGCCGCTGAGGTTGCCGTGGGAGCAGTCAACGAAGTCCTGTGTGAGGCTCTGCCACAGTGCTTTGGCGAGGGCTTGGTCGACGCCCTTGACGATGGCCCAGTTGCTGAGGTGTTTGGTGACCTTTTGGGCCATCGGTTGGGTGGTGGTGCTGCCGAGCCAGGTGGTTTGGCCAGTGGGACAGCCTGTGGTGGTGCCGTCCAGGTCTACGGCGCACAGGTAGTAGTTGATGGTTGCGGTGAAGTGCAGGGTGAAGGTGACTGTGCAACCAGGATGCCGGTGGTAACGGCCGTCAGGCCGGCGTCGGTCATCAGGGCGTCGAAGGCGGCGGTGAACTTGGAGTCGCGGTCGCGGATGAGGAACCTGGCCTTGCTGCTCGCGTCCTCGAGATCCATGAGGAGGTTGCGTCCGAGCTGCGTGATCCATTGCCCAGTTGGGTGTGCGGTGGCGCCCAGGATCCGGATGCGCCTCGTCGAGTATTCGATGACGGCGAAGGCGTATAGGCGCGCCCCGGTCCAACTATCTCATCGCTGGAGAGCGCCACCTCCGGCTCGTCGTCGACACGTACGCGACGGAGGTCATGGCCCGGCGGACATCGACCTGATTCCGCTGCTGAAGGTGGCTGTCACCGCGGCGACGACGACCAGCAGCGGGAAGACCAGCATCGCCATGGCGGTGGGGAAGCGCGTCAGGAGCAGGCCCGCCAGGCCGGGTGCGAGGGACGCCGCCGACGTGGCCGACAGGAGTACCACACTGACCACGCGCCCCTGGAGGCGGTCCGGGGTGATGGCCGACTGGTAGCCGAACAGGGCGGCGTTGGCGGTGGGGCCGAGGAAGACCGCCGCGGCCAGCGGCACCGCGGCGAACAGGCTGGTGGGGACCAGGGCGCTGACCGTCATCAGTGCGGCGGTGGCCCAGCAGAGCACCACGACAAGGGTCGGCAGGCGCAGCCAGCGCTGGATGACCGGGGCGGCGCAGGCGCCCAGGAAGCCGCCCAGGCCGAAGATCATGCTGACCAGGCCGACGAGGAACGAGGAGGCCCCCGAGCGTTGGAGGGAGACGATGATCGCGAAGAGCATGCCGGTGAAGGCCATGTTGAGCGGGGCGGCGATCGCCAGCAGGGCACGCAGGAACGGATTGCCGAGCACGAACCGCAGGCCCTCGACCCCGGCAGCCCCGCCTTTCTGGGGCACCTCGCTCCTCGGCTGTTGCATGGGGCGCCGGATGGACACGATGGCCGTCAGCGAAAGCAGAAAGCTCAGCGCGTCGCCCAGGAACGGCAGTGCCCTTCCCAGCCCGAACAGCAGGCCGCCCAACGGCGGTCCGGCAAGCGAACTCCCGTAGGACCGTGCCTCGTTGCGGGCGACGGCAATGGGCAGCTGGTCCGGACGGACCAGGTTACGTACCGCGGCATGCTCGGCGGTACTGAACAGGGTGTCGGCCGCGGCGCTGCCGACCACCACGACCAGGATCATCGCCACTCCGGCCCCGCCCGCCAGGACCGCGCAGCCGAGGAGGGTGTGAGCGGCGATCCGCAGCATGTCGCAGGCCACCATCAGCCAGCGCCGGTCGACGCGGTCGGCGAGGACGCCGGCCGGCAGTCGGCAGGCCGTGGCGACCAGCAGGCCGGCCGTGCCGACCAGGCCCGCCTGAGCCGGGGACCGGGTCAGCTGGAGCATGAGCAGCGGTATGGCCAAATTGGCCATGGCGCTGCCCACGTCGGAAAGACACTGACTGGCCCACAGCAGGTTGAAGGCACGGTTGCGCCACAGGCCCGGCCGTTCGTTCCCCGCTGTGACAGCGGCGTCCCCGGTGGTCTGCCCCATCATTCTCCTCCAGTGCGAACGGGGTTGGGGACTCCGCGGGCGCGGTGCGTCAGGGGGCGTCGGTGGTGGAGATCACCAGCAGCTTTGTCACCGAACCGTCGTCGCCGACGATGTCCCGCACGTGCCGGAAGCCGAGTCGGCGGCACATCCTGAGGCTGGCGGTGTTCTCGGAGCCGACCATGCCGTACGCCTCCTTCAACCCGAGGGCGTCGGCGGCGTGGCGCAGCAGGCCACGGATCACCTCGCTGCCCAGTCCCTGGCCCCAGTACTCCGGGGCGAGCGCGGCGACGAGTTCGTGGCCCTCCACGTTGCCGGTCTTCTTCAGCTCGGCGTGGCCGATGTACTCCTCCTGGCACCACACGCCCCAGACGTCGAACAGGTGGTTGGGATAGATCTCGGTGAGGATGGCGCGGAACAGGACGCGGATCTCCGGCGCGGGCACGTGGGCCTGTCCCATCCAGCGGCACACCTCCTCCTCGCGCAGCAGGGCCACGAAGGCGTCCTCGTCCTGCGGTCTGTACGGGATGAAACGCAGCCGTTCGGTTCTCAGTGCGGGCGTCAACGGAAGGCTCCTCGGCGGTGAGAGGGAAGGGACGGCACCCCGGACGCCGGGGGCGACAGCGCCGCCGCCGGCGTCCGGTTCGGGTGAGGCGGGGTCAGGCCCCGGCCTTCTCCATCCGCTCGCGCAGGCTGCGCGGACGCATGTCGGTCCAGACCTCGTCCACGTAGGCGGAGCACTCGGCTTCGGTGCCCTCCTTGCCGACGGGGTGCCAGCCCTCGGGCACCTCGACGTCGACCGGCCACAGCGAGTACTGCTCCTCGTCGTTGCGCAGAACCTGGTAGCGGGTGTCCTCGTCCATCTCTCTCTCCTGTCGTGAGTCCGGTTGGTTCCTCTCGCCTCCGGTCCGCTGGGGACGATCCGGCCGGGGCTGTCCGCCGTGCGGGGCACGGCGGGCGCACGGTGGTTCGCGCCGCGGGCACGGGGCCCGCGGCGGTCCCGAAACGAGTCGGCGGCGCACCGGTGGTACGGCTGCGGGGCGGTGGGTCGTCACCGGCCGGCCCGGGCGTGCCGGGCGATGTGGCGCAGCGCCTCGGCGAACTCCTCGGCCACGCGCCGTACGGTCGCCGTGTCGTGGACGGCGGGGCGGTGGTGCCAGGTGAAGGCGAGGCGGCCGTTCTGTACCGCGCCCACCACCTCCAGCAGGTGCGATCCGCTGTCCCGGGGGTCGTGGTCCTGGCCCAGGGGGCCGTGCTCGGCGCGTACCAGGCCGCCGCCGGTGGTCTCCGGGCGGGCGTCCCACTGGCCCAGGTAGTTGAACACCACCTGACCGTGGGCCGCGCCGCCGAGCCGTTGGCGGACCTCGGCGGCGCCGTAGGTACGCAAGGCGCCGAAGCCCAGTCCGTTCCCCGGCACCGCGCGCAACTGACGGCGCACCGACTTCACCAACGCCCGCCAGTCCCGCTCGGCTTTGAGGTACTCCGGCCGGTCCACCTGGAGGGCCACCGGGTGGATGGTGGTGAACCAGCCCACCGTGCGGGACAGGTCCACCCCGTCCAACAGGTCCTCGCGACCGTGTCCTTCGAGGTCCAGGCGGATCCGGTCGCTTCCCCGCCAGCGAGCCAGGGCGAGGGCCAGCGCGGCCAGCAGGACGTCGTTGACCCGGGTGCGATAGGCGCTCGGGGCGGCGCGCAGCAGCGCGGTGGTGTCCGCCTCGCCCAGTTCCACCGTGAGGGTGCGGGCCTCTCCCGCCTCCGGGCCGATCACGGGATCGGCCGGATCCGGCTCGGCGGTCAACGCCTGCTCCCAGTAGGGCAGTTCGTGATCCAGGCCGCCGTCGGCGACGTGGGCGGCCAGTTTCCGGGCCCAGTCGCGGAAGGGCGTGGTGCGTTCGCCCAGTCTGACCGGATCGCCGCTCAGGGCCTGCCGGTAGGCGGTTTCCAGGTCGTCGCGCAGGATGCGCCAGGAGACCGCGTCCACGACCAGGTGGTGGGCGACCAGGAGTAGGAAGGCGCGCCCACCGGTGTGGCCGGTGAACAGCCCTGCCCGCAGCAGTGGGCCGTGAGCGAGGTCGAAACTCGTGTGCAGTTCGTCGGCCGCCTTCTCCATGGCCGCGTCGGCCTCCGCGCGGGACAGCCCGGTCAGGTCGTTGCGGACGAGCACGCCGCCGCTGCCTCCGGGCGGCGGGTTGAACTGGTGCCAGCCGTCGGCGTCGTGGGTGAACCGCATGCGCAGGGCGTCGTGGTGCTCCAGCAGGGCGTCCAACGCCGCACCCAGGGCTGCCGGGTCGGGCGCGTCGTCGAGTTCCAGCAGCGCCGACTGGTTGAAGTGCTGGTGGTCGGCGCGCGGGGTGGTCAGGAACCACTCCTGGATGGGGGTGAGCGGCACCTCTCCGGTCACGGGACCGTCGGCGAAGCCCTGCGACGCGGTGCGCACGACGGTGGCCAGTTCCGCGACGGTCTGGTGGGTGAACAGGTCGCGGGTGGCCAGGTGCAGACCGTCCCTGCGCAGCCGCGAGACCACCTGCATGCTCAGGATGGAGTCGCCGCCGAGGTGGAAGAAGTTGTCGTGGGCGCCGACCTCCTCCAGGCCGAGGACGTCGGCCCAGATGCGCGCGATGCGGCGTTCGGTGTCGGTACGCGGCGCGGTGCGCGGCCCGCTGGCGAGGTGCGTGGGGTCGGGCGCGGGCAGGGCTCGCCGGTCGGTCTTGCCGTTGGGGGTGAGCGGCAGCCGGTCCAGCGGCACGAACACCGACGGCACCATGTGCGGCGGCAGTTGCCGCGCCAGGTGCTCGCGCAGTTGTGCGGGGGCGAGCCGGTCCTGTGTGGCTGCGGCGGGTACGACGTACGCCACCAGCCGCCCGGGGCCTGCCGCCGCCTCACCGCTCGGGCCGTCGGCGCGCACCACCACCACCGCGTCGCGCACCACGGGACTGCGGCGCAGCGCGCTCTCGATCTCGCCCGGCTCGACCCGGAAGCCGCGGAGTTTGACCTGGTCGTCGGCGCGTCCGACGAAGCGCAGTTGGCCGTCGGAGCCCCAGCTCACCAGGTCGCCCGTGCGGTACATCCGCTCTCCCGGCGCGCCGAACGGGTCGGCGACGAACCGCCGGGCGGTCAGGCCCGGACCGTTCAGGTAGCCGCGGGCGAGCCCGGGGCCCGCGACGTAGAGCTCGCCGGTCACCCCTGGCGGCACCGGTCGTAGGGCCGCGTCGAGGACGTGCACCCAGCCGGCGCCGGCCGGGCGGCCGATCGGCGGCGCGCCCGCCCCCGGTGACAGCGGGCCGGTCCAGGTGGCGACCACCGTGGCCTCGGTGGGCCCGTAGGAGTTGATCATCCGGCGGCCGGGGGCCCAGCGCTCCACCAGGTCGGCCGGGCACGCCTCGGCGCCGACGATCAGGGTGCGCAGGTGCGGCAGGGCGCCCGCTGTCCCGGCCGGTACGGTGGCCAGGGCCGCCGGGGGGATCAGCGCGTGGCTGATCCGCCGGTCGGCGAGTACCTGGGCCAACCGGTCCCCGACGAGCGGCCCCTCCTCCCCGGTGACCAGGGTCGCGCCGGTGAGCAGGGAGACGCACAGTTCCAGCACGGAGGCGTCGAAGCTGGGCGACGCGAACTGCAGCACCCGGTCGCCCGGTCCCGCCGTGTACTGCTCGGCGGCGGACGCGGCGAAGCTCGCCAGTCCTCGGTGCGTCACCAGCACGCCCTTCGGGGTTCCCGTGGACCCCGAGGTGTAGATGACGTAGGCGGGGTGGTCGGCAGTGAGGGCCGCGGGGCGGTCCGCGTCCGTGGGAGCGGTGTCCGGTCCGTGCGCGGCCCAGACCTGCCCGGGATCGTCCAGGACGAGGTGGGCGTCGGCGTCGCGCAGCATGAACTCCCGCCGCTGCTCGGGGTAGTTCGGGTCGACGGGAAGGAAGGCCCCGCCGGCCTTGGCGACGGCGAGCTGCGCCACCACCATCTCCGGGCCGCGGGGAAGGGCCAGCGCGACGACGGTCTCCGGGCCGGCGCCCCGCCGCAGGATCTGGTGCGCCAGCCGGTTGGCCGCCCGGTCGACCTGCGCGTACGTCAACTGGCGGGGGCCGTCCACCGCCGACGCGTCGGGTGTGCGCGCCGCCTGACGCTCGAACAGCTCCGCCAGCGTGGCCACCGGCACCGGCCGGAAGGTACCCCGCCCCTGTTCCAGCAGGGCCTTGAGATCCTCGTCGGAGGCGAGCGGCAGTGTGCCCAGGGGGCGGTCGGGGTCCTGCGCGACGGCGGCCAGCAGCGTGCCCAGCTGGTCGGCCATCCGCTCCGCGGTGGCCGGGTCGAACAGGTCGGTGTTGTAGGTGAGCAGGCCGTGCAGCGCGCCGGATTCGGCCTCGGCGAACTCCATGGCCAGGTCGAACGGGGCGTGACGCAGGTCCGATTCGATGTCGCAGACGTCGAGGCCCGGCAGGTCGAGGTGGGCGGCCGGGGTGTTCTGCAGGACCACCATGACCTGGAAGAGCGGGGTGCGACTGGTGTCGCGCACGGGCTGCACCTCGTCCACCACCCGCTCGAAGGGCAGGTCCTGGGCGGCGAAGGCGTCCAGGACCGTCTGCCGTACCTCGGCGAGGAACTCGGGGAAGTGCCGCCGCGGCTCCACCCGCGACCGCAGTACGAGCGTGTTGACGAAGAACCCGATCAGGTTCTGGGTCTCAGCCCGCTCACGGCCGGATGTGACGGTGCCCACCGCGATGTCCCGTCCGCCGGACAGCCGTGCCAGGTAGGTCTGGGCGGCGGCGACGAGCACGGTGAACAGGGTGGCTCCGTGGTCCCGGGCCACCTGGGCCAGGCGGCGGGCCGTCCGGGGCGGCAGGACCAGGCGGGTGGACGCGCCGTGACCGGTGCGCACCGCCGGGCGGGGCCGGTCCGTGGGCAGCTCCAGCGGCTCGGTGCCGGCCAGTTGCTCCTTCCAGTACGCCAGTTGCCTGTCCGATCCGGCGCCGACGGTGGCGCGCTGCCAGTGCGCGTAGTCGGCGTACTGCACCGGCAGGGGCGGCAACTGCCCGGTTTCGGCGCCCAGTTCGGCCCGGTAGAGGTGGGCCAGGTCGCCGGTGAGCACGGAGGTGGACCAGCCGTCGGTGACGATGTGGTGCAGGGTGAGGGTCAGCACGTGGTCGTCGTCGGCCAGTCGCACCACACCGGCGCGCAGCAGCGGGCCGCGACGCAGGTCGAACGGCTGGGCGCGCTCGGCCGCCAGCAGTCGCTCCAGCCGCTCGGCACGGTCCGCCGCGGGCAGCTCGGACAGGTCGTGCAGGGGCAACGGGACCTCCTGCGGAGGGTGGACGATCTGCACGCCATGGCCGTCCACGGTGTCGAAGGTGGTCCGCAGCGACTCGTGCCGGGCCACCAGGGCCCGCAGAGCCGCGGTGAGTGCACGGGTGTCGAGCTCGCCGCGCAGGCGCAGCGCGAGCGCGGTGACGTACTCGGCGCTGTCGGGCGCGAACTCCGCCAGGAACCACAGGCGTTGCTGGGCGTAGGACATGGGTGCCGTCGCGCCGCGCGGGACCGGGACCAGGGCGGGCCCGCTCGCGTCGCCCGTCCGGCCCTCGGCGAGCAGCGCGGCGAGCGCGGCCGGGGTGGGGTGGGTGAACACCGCCCGGGGCGACAGGTCGGTCCCGAAGGCCTCGGACAGGCGGGAGGCGAGGCGGATGCTGAGGATGGAGTCGCCGCCCAGCCGGAAGAAGTCGTCTTCCGCGCCGGGCGGCTCCACGCCCAGGACCTCGGCGAACACCTCCGCCGCGCGGCGTTCGGTCTCGGTGCGCGGTTCGACCCGCGCGGCCCGCGTTCGCGGCGCGGGGAGCGCCGTACGGTCCACCTTTCCGTTGCCGCTGAGCGGCAGGGCCGCAAGCGCGACGAACGCGGACGGGACGAGGTAGTCGGGCAGGGTGCGGCGGGCGAACGCCCGCAGTTGTTCGGTGTCCTGCCCGGCCGGGCCGACCACGTAGGCGACCAGGTGTCGCGCGCCGGGCCGGTCCTCACGGGCCACCACCGTCACGTCCGCCACGTCGGGGTGGGCCGCCAGCGCGGCCTCCACCTCGCCGGGCTCGACCCGGAAACCGCGGATCTTCACCTGGTCGTCCACCCGGCCGAGGAACTCGACCGTGCCGTCGGGACGGCGCCGGGCCAGGTCGCCGGTGCGGTACATGCGGCCGCCGGGCGGCCCGAAGGGGTCCGCCAGGAAACGGGCCGCGCTGTCCCCGGGGCGGCCCAGGTAGCCGCGCGCCACGCCTTCTCCGGCCACGAACAGTTCGCCCGCGCAGCCAGGCGGGACGGGCCGCATGCGGCTGTCGAGGACGTGGATCCGAACATCGTCCAGCGGGTGGCCGATGGGCACGGTGTCGGGCACCGCCGCCGCGTCCGTGAGGGGGTGGCAGGTGGCGAACGTCGTGGTCTCGGTCGGCCCGTAACCATCGACCACCGTAAGGCCCGGGCAGGCGGTCAGCACCCGCCGTACGGCCGCCGCGGGGACCACGTCACCGCCGGTCCACACCTGGCGCAGTCCCGCGAAGCAGTCGGGCGCGTCCTGGGCCAGCAGCCGGAACAGACCGGCTGTCAGCCACACCGCGGTCAACCCACCGTCGTGGGCCAGGCGACGCAGCAGCGCCGCGTCCACCGGCCGGTCGGGGGCCACGACCACGCACCCGCCGTTCAGCAGCGGTGCCCAGACCTCGAAGGTGGCCGCGTCGAACGCCACCGGCGAGTGGAGCAGCACGCGTGCGCACCCGCCGCCGGTGAAGCGGCTGTCGGTGGCCAGCGAGGCCACGTCGCGGTGGCGCACCGCCACGGCCTTCGGCACACCGGTGGAACCCGAGGTGAACATGACGTAGGCGAGCTGGTCAGGGTCAGCGGCCGGGCGGAGCGCTCCTTCGGCCCGGTCGGTGCGGGCGGCGGCGACCTGGTCGGCGGTGAGCCGGACCGCGGCGCCCGCCTGCGCGAGCAGGGCGACCCGCCGCTCCCGCGGGCCGCGGGTGTCTACGGGCAGGTAGGCGCCGCCCGCCTTGAGCACCGCGAGCTGCGCGACGACGAGTTCGGCGCAGCGGTCCATGAGCAGCGCCACCCGGTCCTCGGCCGCCAGGCCGCCGTCCAGCAGACGGGAGGCGACGCGGTCGGACCACTCGTCGAGCTGCCGGTAGGTCAGCCGCCGGTCGCCGTCGCACAGCGCGATCGCGTCCGGGGTGCGGCGGGCCTGCCCGGCGAACAGGTCCACCGGGCTGCGGGGCTCGACCCGGCGGGCGGTGGTGTTCCACCGGCCGACCACCTCCCGGTCCTCGGCGGTGATCAGCTCCAGGTCGTCCACCTCGCCGTCCGTGCCGTCGGCGAGGGCGGTGAGTACGGCGGCCAGGCGGGCTGCCGCCCGCTCCACCGTGGCGTGGTCGAACAAGGCGGCGTCGTAGGCGAGGTCGAAGCCCAGCCGGTCGGTCAGGTGGGCGCGCAGGCACAGCGGGAAGGTGGTGGCGTCGTCGGCCCGTACCTCTTCGACGCACACCCCCGTCTTCGCGGCGGCCGTCTCGTCGACGGGGTAGTTCTCGAACACCACCATGCTGTCGAACAGCGCCTCGCCCGCCGGGACGTCGCTGACCGCCTGGACACGCGGCAGCGAGAGGAAGTCGAAGCGCCGGGCGTCGCTCTGCCGCTCCTGCAGGGCGCGCAGCCAGGGCAGTACGCCCGTCGCGGGGACGCGGACCCGGGTCGGCACGGTGTTGATGAACATGCCGATCATCGCCTCCACCCCGGGCAGTTCGGCCGGGCGGCCGGAGACGGTGGTGCCGAACACCACGTCCCGGCGGCCGCTGTAGCGGGCCAGCAGCAGTGCCCAGGCGCCCTCGACCACGGTGTTGACCGTCAGACCGGCGCGGGCGGCGCTCTCTCGCAGCCGTGCCGAGGTGTCCGCGTCCAGCTCGTGGTGGACGGCCGCGGCGGAGTGGGCGCGGTGCGCCTCGGTCGGCGTGCGGTCGTACGGCAGCGCGGTGCGCGCGGTGAACCCGGCGAGGGTGTCGGCCCAGTACCGCTCGGCCGCGTCCTCGTCCTGGTCCCGCAGCCAGCGCAGGAAGTCCGCGAACGGGCGCCGTACGGGCGGGGCGGCGTCCGGGCCTCCGGTGAGCGCGGCGTAGCGCTCACACACCTCGGTGAGCAGGAGCGCGGTGCTCCAGCCGTCCAGGACGAGGTGGTGCGTGGACCACAGCAGCAGGACCTCGTCGCCGGGCAGCGCGGCGAGGGTGATCCGCGTGAGGGGCGCGCTGGTGAGTTCCATGCCCGCCGCGCGGTCCTCGGCGAGCAGCCGCTCGGTCTCGGCGGCGCGCTGGCCGACGGTCAGGTGGCGCCAGTCCAGGTGGGTGACGGGCAGCCGTACCCGGTGGTGGACCACTTGCACCGGATGCGGCAGGCCCTGCCAGTGGACGCTGGTGCGCAGCGCGGGGGTGCGATCGGCGACCTGCTGCCAGGCCGCCGCGAAGGCCCCCGGGTCCGCCACCCCTGACAGCCGCACCGCCGTGCGGTCGAAGTAGGCGCCCGCCGTGTCGACGAGTCCGTGGAAGAGCATGCCGGACTGCAGCGGCGTGAGCGGCAGCACGTCGGCGGTGTCCCGCCCGTCGCCCACCAGCCGGTCCAGCTGGTCCTGGGTGAGTCCGGCGAGCGGGAAGTCGGAAGGGGTGCGTCCGCCGGCGTCCGGGTCGGCGCAGTGCGCGACGATCTCGCGCAGCCCCGCGCACATCTCGTCGGCCAGGCGGCGCACCACGGACTCGTCGTAGACCGCGGTCGGGTAGGTCCAGCCGAATTGGAGCCGACCGTCCTGCACCACGCCGGTGATCTCCAGCAGGTAGGGACGGGCTTCGTCCGGGTCGGTGTCGCGCCCGGCGGGTGGCAGCGCGGCGTGGTAGAGCGTGTCGGCGCGGGCCGGGCTGGTGCCGGCGTCCCACTGGCCGTGGTAGTTGAAGCCCACCCGTGGAGCCGGTGCGTCGGCCAGCGGCCCCGCGGGCAGCAGGTGGCGCAGCGCGCCGTAGCTCAGGCCGTGTGCCGGGACCGCACGCAGCTGCTCCTTGACGGACCGCAGGGTGTCGC
This sequence comes from Streptomyces silvisoli, assembly GCF_029269905.1. NCBI lineage: Bacteria > Bacillati > Actinomycetota > Actinomycetes > Kitasatosporales > Streptomycetaceae > Streptomyces > Streptomyces silvisoli. The sequence continues at coordinate 82,399 of NZ_JARJBC010000024.1, forward strand.
GCCAGTCGGCGTCGGGGGTGACGGTGAGCGCTAGGGGGAACTCCGCGGTGAACCACCCGACGGTCCGCGACAGGTCCATGTCGTCGAAGACGTCCTCGCGCCCGTGCCCCTCCATCCCGAGCAGCACCGTGTCGCGTCCGCACCAGCGGGCCAGGGTGCGGCCCAGGGCGCTGAGCAGCACGTCGTTGACCTGCGTGCGGTAGACGTCCGGGACGCGGCGCAGCAGGGCGTCGGTCTCCGCCGGGTCCAGCGTGGCGGTGACGGTGGCGGCGGTGCCGTGGGTGTTGGGCCCGGGCCTGCCGGCCGGCAGGTCGGCGGGGGCGTTGCGGGTACGCGTCCAGTGGTCCACGTCGGCGTCCAGGGCACCGGAGCGGGTGTGCCGCTCCAGCCGGGCCGCCCACTGGCCGTAGGCGGTGCCCACCGCGGGCAGGTCGGCGGGGCGTCCGGCCGCGGCGGCCCGGTGGGCGGTGTCGAGGTCGGCCAGCAGGATGCGCCAGGAGACCCCGTCCACCACCAGGTGGTGGACGGTGATGAGCAGTTGCGCGGGCCGGTCCGGTCCACGGTGGAAGAGCAGCACCCGCGCGACCCGGCCCTCGGTCGGGTCGAGGGACGCCTGGGCCTCCTGCGCCGCGCGCTGTACCCGCGCCTCCAGCGCGGGGGCGTCCAGGCTCGCCACATCGTGCCGGGTGAACACGTCCCCCGGAGCCTCGGGCAGGACCTCCTGGAGCCAGCCGGTGCCGGTGTGGCGGAACCGGGTGCGGAGGGCCGCGTGGTGGCGCACCAGGGCGTCGACCGCCTGCCGCAGGGCGTGCGGGTCCGTGCCCGGGGCCAGCTCCAGGCGCTGGGTCATGGTGAACCGCAGCCGCTCGCCGGGGCGGCGGCCGTCGAGGTACCAGCGCTGAATGGGGGTGAGCGGTGCGGTGGCGGGCGCGGTGGAGTCCGTCGGGGTCGGCGGCGGGGCCGCCTCGGCGACCCGCAGGGCCAGTTCGGCGACGGTCTGGTGGCGGAAGACGTCCTTGGTGGTCAGGGCGAGCCCGGCCTGGCGGGCCCGGGCCACGATCTGGATGCTGAGGATCGAGTCGCCGCCGAGGGTGAAGAAGTTGTCCCGCGCGCCCACCCGCTCGACGCCCAGGACCTCGGCCCAGATGGCGGCCAGGCGCTCCTCGGTGCCGGGCCGCGGCGGCACGTACGGCGTCTGGCTGTCGGGCCGGTGCGGCGGTGCCGGCAGCGCGCGCCGGTCGGTCTTGCCGCTGGTGGTGCGCGGTATCCGTGCCAGGGGGACGAAGGCGGCGGGAACCATGTGGTCGGGCAGCGTCCGCCGCAGCCGGATCCGCAGCTCGTCCGCACGCGGCAGGCGGTCCGACGCGGGCACCAGATAGGCGACGAGCATGGGGCGCCCGGCATGCTCACGGGCGATCACCACGGCCTCGGTGATGTCCGGGTGACCGAGCAGAGCGGCCTCCACCTCACCCGGTTCGATGCGAAAGCCCCGGATCTTGATCTGCTCGTCAACCCGTCCCAGGAACACCAGGGCGCCGCGGTTGTCCCAGCGGGCGCGGTCGCCGGTGCGGTACATCCGCTCCCCCGGCGCGCCGAACGGGTCGGCGAGGAAGCGGGACGCGGTCAGGCCGGGCCGGTTCAGGTAGCCGCGGGCCAGCTGGGCTCCGGCCAGGTACAGCTCGCCAGGCGTACCGGGCGGTACCGGGCGCAGCCCGCCGTCCAGGACGTAGGCGCGCAGGTTGCGGCCGGGCCGTCCGATGACCGGATGTCCGGGCCGCTCGGCGCAGCGGCCGTAGACGGCGTCGACCGTGCACTCGGTGGGTCCGTACATGTTGTACGCGGTGACGCCGAGGCCCTCGGCCGCGCACAGCTCCCGCCAGTCGGCGGGGCCGATCGCCTCGCCGCCCACCAGCAGCAGGCGCGGATGGTGCCGGCCCGGCGCGAGGAGTCCTTCGGCGGTCAGTTCGCGCAGGAAGGAGGGGGTGACGTTCACCAGGTCCAGGTGCCGCTCGGTGACCTGGGCGCAGAACGCCTTCGGGTCCAGGCGTACGTCCTCGTCGACCAGGTGTACCTCCTGGCCCAGGGCGAGCAGCAGCGGGCCTTCCCAGGAGGTGTCGAAGGAGAAGGACGCGCTGAGTGCGGCGCGCAGCCGGCGCCCGTCCGTGGTGTGCGGGGCGACGAGTCCCACCTGGTGGTCGTGGCATAGGTTGACCAGGTGCCGGTGTTCCACGGCGACGCCCTTGGGCCGCCCGGTGGAGCCGGAGGTGTAGACGATGTAGGCGGTGTTCTCCGGGCGCAGCGGCGCCATCCGGTCGGTGTCGGCCGGATCGTGGGCGGGCAGCCGTTCCCACGGCACCTCGCGCAGCGTCTCGGGCGTCACGACGGTGTGCGGCGCGGCGTCCGCGAGCAGGAAGGCGACGCGCTCCTCGGGCAGGTCGGGGTCCAGGCACAGCAGGGTGCCGCCCGCCTTGAGTACGGCGAACAGCGTCACGAGCAGGTCGCTGGTGCGCGGCAGGCGGACGGCGACCACGCGCTCCGGGCCGGTGCCGAGGTCGATGAGGTGGTGGGCCAGTCGGTTGGCGCGCTCGTTGAGCGCGCCGAAACCGAGGGTGGCGTCCCTGGCCACCAGCGCGGTGGCATGCGGCGAGCGGGCCGCCTGCGCCTCGAACAGGGCGGTGAACGTGGTGTCCGCCACCGGCAGCCGTTCCCCCTGCCACTCCCCCAGTACGCGACGCGACTGTTCGGGTGTCATCAGCGGCAGTGCGCCGACACTCCGCCCGGGGTCGTCGGCGGCGGCCTCCAGGAGCAACCGCAGCCGGGCGGCCAGGCGTTCGGCGGTTTCCGCGTCGAACAGGCCGCTGTCGTACTCCAGGTACCCGGTGACGCCGTCGTCGCCCTCCACGAAGTCGAAGGCGAGGTCGAAGGTGGCGTGGCGGACCGGCGGCGGCACCGGGGTGACCTCCAGGCCCGGCAGGCGGGGTGCCTCGGTGCCCAGGTTGTGCAGCGCCACCATGACCTGGAACAGCGGGGTGCGGCTGGTGTCCCGCTCGGGTTGGAGGGCGTCCACCAGCCGTTCGAAGGGCACTTCCTGGTGGGCGAACGCCGCCAGGACGGTGGCGCGCGCCTCGGCGAGCAGTTCGCGGAAGGACATGGCGGAACGCACCCGTGCGCGCAGCACCAGGGTGTTGACGAACATGCCGACCACATCGTGGAGTTCGGGGCGCTCACGGCCGGCGGTCACGGTGCCGACGGCGACGTCCTCCTGGCCCGCCCAACGCGCCAGAAGAACCTGACATGCCGCCAGGAGGACCATGTACAGGGTGGCGTCGGCGGCACGGCCCGCCTCGCGCAGCCGACCGGTCAGCGCCGCGGGCAGGGTGAAGGTGACGAGTGCCCCGTCGCGGGTGCGGACGGCGGGCCGGGGCCGGTCGGTGGGCAGTTCCAACGGGGTCAGGCCGTCCAGCGACACCCGCCAGTGGGCGAGGTCCTCCTCGGCGCGGTCGGTGCGGGCACGCTGCCACGCGGCGAAGTCGGTGTAGCGCACCGGCAGTTCGGGCAGCTCGGGGTCCCTGGCCTCGTGCGCCGCCGCGTACAGCTCACCGAGGTCCCGGCCCAGAACGCCGAGTGACCAGCCGTCGGTGACGATGTGGTGGAGGGCCAGGGCCAGTACGTGCTCGTCAGGCGCCAGGCGCGCCAGGCGGGCGCGCAGCAGCGGCCCGGCCGCCAGGTCGAAGGCGGTGGCCGCCTCGCGTTCGAGCAGCGCGTCGAGGGCCGCGGCGGTGTCCGCGGCAGCGGTGAGGTCGTCCATCGGCAGCTCGACAGGGTGCGGCGGGTGCACCACCTGCCGGGCGCGGCCGTCCTGCTCGGCGAAGGTGGTGCGCAGTGCCTCGTGCCGTTCGACCAGGCCGTCGAGGGCGATGCGCAGCGCCGCCTCGTCGAGCGGGCCGCGCAGCCGCAGCACGGACAGGGTCGTGTACTCGGTGCTTCCCGGCTCGAAGCGGTCGAGGAACCACAGGCGCTGCTGCGCGTACGTCAGCGGCGGCGGGGTGTCCGGGTCCGCGGCCGGGATGGGGGCGGCCGAAACGGTCCGCTCCGCGGGCGGGTCACCGAGGGCCGCGGCCAGTGCGGCGACCGTCGGGTGGGTGAACAGCAGCCGGGGTGAGACGTCCGCGCCGAACGCCGCGCGCAGCCGGGAGGTGACGCGTACGGCGAGGATCGAGTCACCGCCGAGGGCGAAGAAGTCGTCCGCGGCGCCCACCTCCGCGGCGTCCAGGACGTCCGCCCAGGCGGCGGCGACCAGGCGTTCGGCGCGGGTGCGCGGCGGGGTGCGGTCCGTCCGCACGGCGAAGCCGTCCGGTCCGGGCGCGGGCAGGGCGCGCCGGTCGAGCTTGCCGTTGGTGGTCAGCGGCAGCGCCGTCAGCGGCACATAGGCGGCGGGCACCATGTGCGCGGGCAGCACACGCTCCAGGTGGGCGCGCAGTTCGGCGGCGGGCGGCGGGGCGGCGGCGTCCTCGCCGCCGCCGGTACCGACCACGTGGGCGACCAGTCGCCGGGTGCCGGAGGCGTCCTCGTACACGCCCACCGCGGCGGCTGCGACGCCCGGGTGGGCGCGCAGGGCGGCCTCGATCTCGCCGGGCTCGATGCGGTAGCCGCGGATCTTCACCTGCTGGTCGGCACGGCCCAGGTACTCCAGCGTTCCGTCGGCCCGCCACCGGGCCCGGTCGCCGGTGCGGTACATCCGGCTGCCGGGCCGCCCGAACGGGTCCGCGACGAAGCGGGTCGCGGTCAGGCCGGGTCGGCCCAGATAGCCGCGGGCCAGGCCCTCGCCCGCCACGTACATCTCGCCGACGGCCCCGGGCGGTACGGGAGCCAGGGCGTCGTCGAGCACGTAGACCCGCAGGTCGGGGATGGCCGTCCCGATGGGGCTCGCGGCACCCGCGGCGGCCGTAGCACGGTCGAGGGGGGCACAGGTGACATGGACGGTGGTCTCGGTGATGCCGTACATGTTGACCAGGCGCGGGGCGGTGTCCGGGTGGCGCGCGTACCAGTCGGCCAGCCGCCCGACGTCCAGTGCCTCACCGCCGAAGATCACCGTGCGCAGGGCCAGGCGCGCGCTCACCTCGGGGTGTTCGGCGTCCGCCCGCACCAGCGGGTAGAAGGCGGACGGCGTCTGGTTGAGGACCGTGACCCGTTCCTCGGCCAGCAGGCGCAGGAAGTCCTCCGGAGAGCGTGCGACGTCCTCAGGGACGACGACGAGCCTGCCTCCGTGCAGCAGCGCGCCCCACAGCTCCCACACGGAGAAGTCGAAGGCGTAGGAGTGGAACAGCGTCCACACGTCCTTCTCGTCGAAGCCGAACCAGCGGCGGGTGCGGGTGAACAGCCGCACCACGTTGGCGTGCGGCACCACGACGCCCTTGGGACGGCCGGTGGAGCCGGAGGTGTAGATGGCGTAGGCCGGGCTTTCCGGCGTCGGGCGGCGGTCGGCCGGGCCGGTGGCCGGGCGCACCGCGAGGTCGGCCCGTACCGCCGCGTCGTCCAGGAGCAGAGCGGGCACGCCGGTGCCCTCGGCCGGTGCGGCGGAGTCGGCGGTGGTCACCAGCACCACCGGGGCGGCGTCCCGCAGCAGGTGGGCGACGCGTTCGGCGGGCAGCCGGGGGTCGATCGGCAGATAGGCGGCCCCCGTCCTCAGGGTGGCGAGGATCGCCACGACCAGGTCGGTGGAGCGGGGCAGCGCGAGGGCCACGTAGCGCTCGGGTCCGGCGCCGTACTCCGCCAGGCGGTGGGCGAGCCGGGCGGCTCGGTCCTTGAGTGCGGCGTAGTCGAGGCGGTCGCCGGCGCAGGAGACCGCGATCGCGTCGGGGACCCGGGCGGCCTGGGCCTCGAACAGGTCCACCAGGGTCTCGGCGGGTCGCCCCTCCTCCTCGCCGTTCCACTCCACGAGCATCCGGCGCCGTTCCTCGGCGGTGGTCCACGCCAGGGTGCGCAACGGCCGTTCGGAGTCGGCCGCGATCTCCGCGAGGAGCAGGCACAACCGGTCGAGGAGGGCCCTGACGGTGGCGCCGTCGAACAGCTCCGGGTCGTAGGCCAGGTCGAAGCCGAGCCGTTCACCCTGGTAGGCGCGGAGCACCAGGGGGTAGTTGGTGGCGTCCCGGGAGGTGACGTCCACCAGGCGCACCCCGGAAGTGGCCGCGCGTGCCTCGTCGAAGGGGTAGTTCTCGAAGGCGACCATGCTGTCGAACAGCGCGGTGCCGGACGGTACGTCGCTCAGGGAGGTCAGCTCGGCCAGGGAGACCGCCGCGAAGCGGCGTGCGTCGGCCTGGGCGTCCTGGAGGTCGCGGAGCCACGCGGCGGCCGTGCGGTGGGCGTCCACCCGCACCCGGGTGGGCAGGGTGTTGATGAACATGCCCACCATCGACTCCACGCCGGGCAGGTCGTCGGGCCGTCCGGAGACGGTGGTGCCGAAGACCACGTCCGACTCCCCGCTGTAGCGGGCGAGCAGCAGCGCCCAGGCGCCCTGCACCACGGTGCCCAGGGTGAGCCCGGCCTCCCGGGCGGTGCGCGCCAGGCGTTCGGACACGGAGTCGGACAGCCCGGCGGTGTGGACGCCCGCGGACCGGGCCAGGTGCACCCCGCGCGCCGGCCGGTCGACGGGCAGCGGGGTCGGGGTGGCGAAGCCGTCGAGGACCCCGCGCCAGTGCGCGCGTACCTCGTCGCCGTCCTGGTCCGCCAGCCAGCGCACATAGTCGCCGAACGGCCGGCGCACGGGCGGTCGTGCCTCGCCGCCGGCGATCAGCGCCGCGTACTCCTCACACACCTCGGTGAGCACCTGGGCGAGGCTCCAGCCGTCCAGGATCAGATGGTGGGAGGTCCACAGCAGGTGCACTCGCGCGTCGGGCAGCCGGACCACGGTGAGCCGCATCAGGGGCGCCGTGCCCAGGTCCAGGCCGCGCGCGAGGTCCTCGGAGCGCAGCCGGGCGAACCGCTCGGCGCGCTCGCCCTCGCTGTGTTCTCGCCAGTCCAGTAGGGTCACCGGCACGCGTACGTCCCGGTGGACGACCTGGAGCGGTACGGGAACGCCCTCCCACACCACCCGGGTCCGCAGCGCGGGCGTACGTTCGGCCACCCGCTGCCAGGCCAGGGCGAAGGCACGCGGGTCCGCCACCCCCTCCAGGAGCAGGGCCGCCTGGTCCACATAGACGTCCTCGGAGCCGCCGACCAGCCGGTGGAAGAGCATGCCCTCCTGCAGCGGGGTCAGCGGAAGGACGTCCTCCACATCCCGGCCGTCGCCGACGAGCCGGTCCACGCCGGCCTGGTCGAGCCGGGCCAGCGGGAAGTCGGAGGGGGTGCGGCCGCCCGCGTCCGGCCGGGCGCAGTGCTCGGTGATCGAGGTCAGCGCCCCGACCATGCCGTCCGCCAGCCCCTGGACGGTCTCGGCACGGTGCACCTGGTCGCTGTAGTGCCAGGTGATCTCCAGTTGGCCGTCGGCGACCACGGCCGAGACGTCCAGCAGGTGGTCCAGCGGTTCACCGGCCGCCATGTCCCGGCCGGGTACCTCGGCGGCGGGGGCGAAGTCGCGCCCGGCGGGCGCCTCCCACTGCCCGTGGTAGGTGAAGCACACCTGGGGCAGCGGTACGTCCCGCAGGGCCCGCGCGGCGGGGTCGGGTGAGCCCAGGCGGGCCAGTGCCTCGTAGCTCAGGCCCCGGCGCGGCACGGACCGCAGCCGCTCCTTGACCGCCTTCAGCGTGGCGCCCCAGTCCGGTGCGCCGGACGGCCCGGCCGGGGTGAGGGTGACGGGGTACTGGGTGGTGAACCACCCCACCGTCCGCGACACGTCGACCCCCTCGTCGGGCTCACCGCCGCCGAGGTCCTCCCGGCCGTGCCCCTCCAGGGCGACGGTCACCCGCTCGGCGCCCGCCCAGTCTGCGAGCACCCGGCCCAGCGCACTGAGCAGCACGTCGTTCACCTGGGTGCGGTAGACCGCGGGCACCCGGCGCAGCAGCGCTTGGGTGGTGGCGCGGTCCACCCGGGTGCGCACGGTGCGCACCGATCCGGCGAGGGGGGCTCCGGCGCGGTCGACGGGCAGCGGCGGGCGCGCGGTGGCGACCTCCCGCGTCCAGTACGGCAGGTCTTCGTCCAGGTCACCGTCCCGCACGCGCCGGGCGAGGTACGCGGCCCACTGGGTGAAGGGCGTGGTGGCCGGTTCCAGGTCGACCGGCTCGCCCGCGGCCACCTGCTGGTACGCCCGCTCCAGGTCGGTCAGCAGGATGCGCCAGGAGACGCTGTCCACCACCAGGTGATGGGCCGTCAGGAACAGCTGGGGGCGCTCGCCCTCCGGGGGCAGCAGCAGCGCCGCGCGCAGCACGACGCCGGCTGCGGGGTCCAGCGCCGCGCGGGCGGCGTCGGCGGCCTCGGCGCGGGCGGCCGGCAGGTCGGCGGCGGCGAGGGCGGACAGGTCGTGCCGGGCCAGCAGGCCATTGGCCGAGGTGGCGCCCGGTCGCTGCTCCCAGGTGTCCCCGGTGGGCGTGAACCGGGTGCGCAGCGCCGGATGACGGCCGGCCACCGCCGCCAAAGCCCTCTGCAGAGCCTGCTCGTCGAGGTCGTACGGCAGGTCGAGGAGCATCGACATGCTGAAGTGCCGCAGCGGGCCGTGGGTGGCGAAGAACCACTCCTGGACGGGGGTCAGCGGTGCGCGTCCCTCGTCGTGGGGGCGCCGGGGCGCGGTCGCCTCGGCGGTGCGGCGGGCCGCCGCGGCGGCCAGGTCGGCGACGGACTGGTGGCGGAAGACGTCCCGCGAGGTGAGGTGCAGACCGGCGGCGCGGGCCCGGGAGACGACCTGGATGCTGAGGATGGAGTCGCCGCCCAGCTCGAAGAAGTTGTCGTTGACACCGACCCTGGCGACGCCCAACACCTCCGACCAGATGCCGGCGAGTGTCTCCTCGGCGGGGGTGCGCGCGGCGAGGAACTCCCGTTCCCGCGGCGCGGCGTCGAGGTCGGGGGCGGGCAGGGCCCGGCGGTCCAGTTTGCCGCTGGTGGTCAACGGCAGGGCGTCGAGCGCGGTGAAGGAGGCCGGCACCATGTGGTCGGGCAGCACACGCCGGCAGGCCGCCCGAAGCTCGGAGGCGACGGGCCGCGCGGCGCCCGCGGCGGGCACCAGGTAGGCGGCGAGCCGCAGATGGCCGTGCGCGTCGGGCACCGCGACGACCGCCGCGGCGGCGATGCCGGGCAGGTCGAGCAGCGCCGCCTCGACCTCGCCCGGCTCGATGCGGTGGCCGCGCACCTTGACCTGGTCGTCGGCGCGGCCGAGGTAGTCCAGCCGCCCGTCCGCGGTCCAGCGGGCCAGGTCGCCGGTGCGGTACATACGGCCGCCGGGCGGTCCGTACGGGTCGGCGACGAACCGCGCCGCGGTCAGGCCGGGGCGGCCCGCGTAGCCGCGGGCCACCTGCTCGCCCGCCAGGTACAGTTCGCCGCCGACCCCCGGCGGCACGGGCTGGCGCCGGGCGTCGAGCACGTAGGCGCGCACGTTGGGCAGCGGCCGTCCCACCAGCGGGCGGCCGTCGCCCTCGATGCGGCAGGCCAGCGCGTCCACCGTGCACTCGGTGGGGCCGTAGAAGTTGTACGCGGCCACGTCCCGGTGCCGGGCGAGTTCACGCCACAGGCCGGGCCCCACGGCCTCCCCGCCGAGCATCAGCACCCTCGGGTGGTGGCGCGGGTCGGTGAGCAGTCCGGCGGGCAGCAACTGCCGCAGATAGGAAGGGGTCAGGTCGAGGAAGTCGATGCTGTGCTCGACGACGTACTCCACCAGGGCGGCCGGGTCCAGCCGGGTCGTCTCGTCGACCAGGTGCAGCGGGTGGCCGTCGGCCATCAGCAGCACACCCTCCACAGAGGTGTCGAAGGAGAACGACGCGGTCAGCGCCACCCTCAGCGGACCGCCGCCCGCCTCGGCGACGAAGCCCGCGCGGTGTGCGGCGAGCAGGTTCGTCAGACCGCGGTGCGGGACGGCGACACCCTTGGGACGGCCGGTGGAGCCGGAGGTGTAGATGACGTACGCGGTGTGGTGCGGATCGAGCGGAGCGAGCCGGTCGGCGTCGCACGGATCGGTGTCCGGGACGGTGCCGGGCACCGACCGCAAGACGGCCTCGTCGAGCAGCAGCGCGGGCCGCGCGTCGTCCAGCAGGAACCGGACGCGGTCCTCGGGCAGCGCCGGGTCGAGGGGCAGGTAGCCCGCGCCGGCCTTCCAGACGGCGAGGATCGCGACGAGCATGTCGGCGCCGCGCGGCAGCCTCAGCGCGACCAGCCGTTCCGGACCCGCGCCGAGGGCGATCAGGTGGTGCGCGAGCCGGTTGGCGCGGGCGTTGAGCCCCGCGTAGTCCAGGCGCTCGCCGCCGGCCACCAGCGCGGTGGCGTGCGGGGTGCGCGCCGCCTGCCGCGCGAAGAGTTCGGGGTACGTCGTGCCGGGCACCGGACGTGCGGTGTCGTTCCACTCCTCGGTCACCCGTCGTACGTCCCGCGCGGAGAGCAGGGGCAGCGCGCCCAGCGGCCGGTCCGGATGGGCGGCCACACCGGCCAGGGTGCGCAGCAGCTGGTCCGCCATCCGGCTCACGGTGGCCGCGTCCAACAGGTCGGTGCGGTACTCCAGCAGGCCGGTCAGCCCCTCGCCGTCCGGCACGAACTCCACGCTCAGGTCGAAGGTGGCCGCCTGCCGCGGCACGGTGACCGGGGTGGCCGCCAGTCCCTCCGGGGCGGGTGCCGCGGGGGGTTCCGGGTGCAGCAGGACCATCACGTCGAACAGCGGGTTGCGGCCCGCCTCCCGAGGTGCGCCGACGGCCTCCACCAACCGCTCGAACGGCGTGTCGCCGTGCGCGAAGGCGTCGTTGACGGTGTCGGCGGCAGCCGCCAGCAGGTCCCGGAAGGTACCGGTGGTCTCCACCGGTGTGCGCAGCACCACGGTGTTGGCGAAGAAGCCGACGGCTCGTTCCAGGTCGGTGCGGGAGCGGCCGGGGGTGAGGGAGCCGACGGTGATGTCGTCCTGCCCGGACCAGCGGGCCAGCAGTCCCTGGCAGGCGGCGACCAGGGCGGTGAACAAGGTGGTGTGCTGCTCGGCGGCGAGTCGGCGCAGCCGGGCGGTGGTGTCCGCCGGGACGGTGAAGGTGTGGACCGCGCCCGCTCCGGACTCCTCACCGCGACGCGGGCGGTCCAGGGGCAGCTCCGGCGGCACCGCCCCGGACAACTTCTCTGACCAGTAGGCCAGTTGCCGCTCCAGCGGCGGCCCCGACAACTGCTCGCGCTGCCACACCGCGAAGTCCGGGTACTGGGTCGCCACCGCCGCGAGCCGCGGCTGCGCGCCGCGGGCCAGGGCGTCGTAGGCGGTGCACAGCTCCTCCAGCGCGACGCCCATCGACCAGCCGTCGGTGACGATGTGATGGGCGGTCAGCAGCAGCACGTGTGAGGTGGGGTGCTCCCGTAGCAGGAGGGCGCGCAGCAGCGGGCCGGTGCGCAGGTCGAAGGGGCGCGAGTACTCCTGAAGCAGCGCCGTCTCCAGCGCGTCCGGCCCCTGCGGGCGTTCGTTCGGCGCGCCCAGGTCCCGGACCGGCAGCGGTACCGGTCCGGCCGGGTGCACTGTCTGCACCGGCCGCCCGTCGCTCTCGTCGAACGTGGTGCGCAGCGCCTCGTGGCGTTCCACCACCAGGTCGATGGCCCGGGAGAGGGCGGCGCGGTCCAGCGACCCGGTCAGCCTCAGCGCGACGGCGCTGTTGTAGCGGGCGTCGCCAGGGCGCAGCTGGTCCAGGAACCACAGCCGCTGCTGTGCGAAGGACAACGGCAGCGGCCGGGTTCGGTCCGCCCGCGGTATGCGCTGGCGGGCGGCGGCGCCCGGGGTGCCGACCCGTCCGGCGAGCCTGCGGCGCAGCTCCTCCTGAAGGTCCGCGGGCAGGGCCTCGGCGCGGTTTCGCTTCGAAGACGTCATGGTCGTCCGGTCCTCACCGTTCGTCGTGGTCGCCGTCGCCGCGCGCGGCGGCCTCAAGGTCACTGAGCACCCGCTCCTCCACCAGCTCCGCCAGAGCGGCGACGGTGCGGCAGACCAGCACGTCGCGGGGCGTGAGCGTGACGCCGAAGGCCTCGTTGGCCCGGGAGGCGATGTGCAGGGCGCGCAGGGAGTCGCCGCCCAGGGAGAAGAAGTCGTCCTCGGCGCCCACGGCCGTGCGCAGGGCCTCCTCCCACAAGGCGGCCAGCGCCTCCTCCGTGGGTGTGCGCGGGGCGACGTGGCCCGCCGGCTCGTCCTCGGGCGCTGCCGGGGCGGGCAGGGCGGCCCGGTCGGTCTTGCCGTTCTCGGTGAGCGGGAAACGGTCCATCACCACGAACGCCGCGGGGACCATGTGGCCGGGCAGGGTACGGGCGGCCAACGCCCGCAGCTCCATGGCGGCGGGCGGCTCGGCGCCCGGCTGGGCCAGCACGTGGGCCACCAGGCGCGGCAGCCCCGGCTCGTCCTCCCGTACGGTCACCACCGCGTCCAGCACGGCCGGGTGGCGCGCGAGGACGGCCTCGACCTCGCCCGCCTCGATCCGGTGGCCGCGCAACTTCAGCTGGTGGTCGGTGCGGGCCAGGTAGTGCAGTTCGCCGCGGGCGTCGCGCCTCACCAGGTCGCCGGTGCGGTACATGCGGGCGCCCGGCGGGCCGAACGGGTCGGCGGTGAAGCGCGTCGCGGTCAGGCCGGGGCGGCGCAGGTAGCCGCGCGCCAGGGCGGGGCCGCTCAGCCACAGCTCGCCCGGCACACCGTCGGCGACCGGCCGCAGGCGCGCGTCGAGGACGTAGGCGCCGGTGGCGGGCAGCGGGCGGCCGATGGGCGGAGCGGACCCGTCCGGTTCCAGGGGGGCGGACCAGGTGGCCACCACGGTGGCCTCGGTGGGCCCGTAGGAGTTGACCATGCGGTGGTGCGGGGCCCAGCGGGCGACCAGTTCGGCGCCGCACGCGTCGGCGCCGACCACGAGGGTCTTGAGGTCGGGAAGGGTGCCGGGGGTGTCCGGCGGCAGGGTGGCGAGCGCGGCCGGTGGCAGCAGGGTGTGGGTGATGCGCTCACGGCGCAGCACGTCGGCCAGTTCTGCGCCGAGCAGCGGGCCGGGCGGCGGTACCACCAGACAGGCGCCGTGCGGCAGCGACATGCACAGTTCCAGCACCGAGGCGTCGAAGCTGGGGGAAGCGAACGCCAGCACCCGGTCCTGGGGGGCCACGTGGTAGTGCTCGGCCTCGGCCGCGGCGAAGGGCGCCAGGCCGCGGTGGGTGACGACGACGCCCTTGGGGGTGCCGGTCGACCCCGAGGTGTAGATGACGTAGGCCGGGTCGTCGAGGTCCAGCGGCCGGACCCGGTCGGCGTCGGTGGGCTGCTTCTCGGACGCCGGCCCGTCCGGTGCCGTGAGCAGGGCCGCGACCTCGGCGGCGTCGAGGGCCACGGCGGGGGCGGCGTCACGCAGCATCGCCGCGACCCGCTCGGGTGGATAGCCGGGGTCCACGGGCAAGAACGCGGCGCCTGCCTTGGCGACCGCCAGCTGGGCGAGGACCATGTCGGCCGAGCGCGGCAGCAGCAGGGCGACGATGTCGCCGGGGCCCGCGCCTCGGGCGATGAGCCGGTGCGCCATGCGGTTCGCCCGCGTTTCCACTTCGGCGAACGACAGCAGCAGCCCCGGCGCGCTCAGCGCCGGTGCCGTCGGCAGGCGGTCCGCCGCGGCCTCGACCAGCGCGGGCAGGGTGGCCGGGGAGACCGGCGGGGTCATCGGACGTGCGGGGCCCCTGACCAGCCGCTCCCGTTCCTCGGGCGGCAGCGGGTCCACCGAGTCCAAGGTGGCGGTGTCCGGCGAGGCGGCCACGGCGTGCAGGGTGTGCAGCAGCTGGGCGGTCAGGGAGCGGGCGGTGGCCTGCTCGAAGTACCGGGGGTCGTAGCCCAGTTCGACACTCAGCCGGTCACCGGGTGAGATCACCACGGTGAGCGGGTAGTTGGTGGCCTCCCGTGCGTCCAGGTCCCGTACCCGTACGCCGTTGGCGTCGGCCGTCGCGTCGCCGACCGGGTAGTTCTCGAAGACCACAAGGCTGTCGAACATCGGTGTCCCGGCGGGCAGTTGGGTGACGTCGTGCAGGTCGGTCAGCGGCAGGTGGTCGAAGCGGCGGTCCTCCGCCCGTGCCTCCTGCACCTCACGCAGCCAGGCGCCGCACCGCGCGCCGCCGTCCACGGCGATCCGGGCGGGCAGGGTGGTGATGAACAGTCCGGTGATGGTGTCGGCGCCGGGCAGGTCAGCGGGGCGCCCGGAGACGGTGGTGCCGAAGCACACCTCCCGCTCGCCGCTCCAACGCGACAGCAGCAGCGCCCAGGCGCCCTGCACCAGGGTGTTCAGGGTGAGACGGTGGCGGCGCGCGAACTGCGTCAGCCGGGCCGTCTGCGCGGCGTCGAGTCGTCGCGACAACCAGGTGCCGGAGCGGGCCGCCGCGCCCTGGGCGGGTCTGCGGTCGTACGGAAGCGCCGTGGGCGCGGTCAGCCCGGCGAGGGCCCGCTTCCAGTGCTCCACGGCCCCGGCGGTGTCCCGGCCGGCGAGCCAGGCGGCGTAGTCGGCGAACGGCCGGCGCTCCGGCAGGCGCGGCTCGCCGCCCCGGGCGAGCGCGGCATGGCAGGCCAGGACGTCCGACAGCACGTGGAAGACGCTCCAGCCGTCCAGCAGCACATGGTGGAAGGTCCACACCACGCGCACCTCGTCCGGGCTCAGCCGGACCAGGGCCACGCGCAGCAGCGGCGCGCTGTCGAGGGCCAGGCCACGCGCCCGGTCGGCGGCGAGCAGCCGCTCCAGTTCCGTCTCCCGCTGCTGCGGCGTCAGGCCGCTCCAGTCGTGTTCGGTGAGCGGCAGGGTGGCGGTGCGGTGCACGGCCTGGAGCGGCACGGGAACGCCGTGCAGCAGCACGGCGGTGCGCAGTACGGGCGTGCGGTCGACCACGTGCTGCCAGGCGGCGGCCAGCAGGCCGGTGTCGCGCACCCCGTCCACCACGAACGTGATCTGCTCGACGTACAGCGGCTGCGCGGGCTCGTCCATGCCATGGACGACCATGCCGGTCTGCGTGGGGGTGAGCGGATAGACGTCCACCACCTCGCGGCCGGTGCCCACCAGACGGTCGACGGCCGCCTGGTCCAGCGGGGCCAGTGGGAAGTCCGACGGGGTGCGCCCGCCCGCGCCGGGCTCGGCGCAGTGCCGCACGATCTCCCGCAGCTCCCCGGTCATCTCGGCCGCCAGCCGGGCGACGGTCTCGCGCCGGTGCACCTCGCGCGAGTACGACCAGGTGAACTCCAGCCGCTTGTCGCGCACCTGACCCACGATGTCGATGAGATACGGCCGCTGCCCGGGCTCGTCCATGCCGCCCGCCAACGTGCCGTACGGCGTGTGCAGCAGGCCGCCGGTGGCCGGACTCCAGTCCTGCTGGCCCAGGTAGTTGAAGGCGATCCGCGGCAGCTCAGGCAGCCGCGCCTTGGCCGTGGGGTGCAGGTGGCGCAGGGCGCCGTACCCCACTCCGCCCCGCGGCACGGCGCGCAGGCCCTCCTTGACGGACTTCAAAGCGGCACCGGTGTCCCCCTGCGGGGGGACCGTGAGGGCGACGGGGAACATGGTGGTGAACCAGCCGACGGTGCGGGAAAGGTCGACATCGCCGAAGAGTTGTTCCTCCCGGCCGTGGCCCTCCAGGGCCACCGCCACCCGGTCCCGTCCCGTCCAGCGCGCCAGGACCCGGCCAAGGGCGCACAGCAGGACGTCGTTGACCCGGGTGCGGTAGACCTCCGGCACGTCCTGGAGCAGTCGGCGCGTGAGCTCCTCGTCCAGTCCGGCCGTCAGGGTCTCCTCGTGCTCGGCGGTGTTGCCTCCGGTGCGGTCGGTCGGCACGTCGGCGTCCCCGGTCAGGCCCTGCCAGTAGGCGAGTTCGTCATCGAAGCCGCCCGCCGCGGTGTGCCCGGCGAGCCGTGTGGCCCAGGCGCGGAAGGATGTCGTCTTCGGCCCGAGGTCCACCGCCTCCCCGGCCCGCAGGGCCCGGTAGGCGAGGTCCAGGTCCTCCAGGAGCACCCGCCAGGACACCGCGTCCACCACCAAGTGGTGGGCGGCCAGCAGCAGGACCGGGCGCCGGTCGCCAGCCGGGCGGCACAGGGCCGCCCTGAGCAGCGGTCCGGCGGCCAGGTCGAATCCGGAGGCCAGCCGGTCAGCCAGCTCGGCCAGTCGCCCGTCGAGGTCCTGAGCGCTTCCCTCGGGCAGCTCGTGCACGTCCAGGTGCGGTGCGCCGCCGGGCGCGGTGCACTCCTGGCGCCATCGGCCGTCGCCGACGGGTGTGAACCGCAGGCGCAGCGCGTCGTGCTGTTCCAGGACCTTGGCCAGCGCGGCCCGCAGCGAAGACTCGTCGGGGTCGGCGGCCAAGTGGAAGGAGACCGCCTGGGTGAAGGCCGCCGGATCGCCGGTGAGGGTGTCGAACAGCCAGTGCTGCACGGGGGTCAGTGGCGCCTCCCCCACGACGGGGCCCTGTTCCGCCGCGGCGACCGGGACCGGCAGGTCCTCGGCCGCGGCGGCCAGTTCGGCGACCGTCTGGTGCTGGAACAGGTGCCGGGGGGTGAGCGCGAGACCGGCTCTGCGGGCGGCGGAGACGATCTGGATGCCGAGGATCGAGTCGCCGCCGAGCGCGAAGTAGTTGTCCTGCGCCCCGACGTCCGGCACGCCCAGCACCTCGGACCATATCGCCGCCAGCGTCCTCTCGGTGTCGGTACGCGGCGGCAGGCCGCCGGCGGTGGCCGGGGCGGACCACACCGGTTCGGGCAGCGCTCGCCGGTCCAGTTTGCCGGTGGCGCCGAGCGGCAACCGCTCCAGCGGCACCACCAGCGAAGGGACCAGGTGGCCGGGCAGCGTGCGCGCCAGGAAGGAGCGCAGCGCGGCGGGCTCCAGCGCCGCGCGGCCCTCGGGCACGGCGTAGGCCACCAGCCGCCGGTGACCGCCGTCCTCCACCACCCGGGCCGCGGCCGCCGACACCTGCGGGTGCCGGGCCAGTGCGGCCTCCACCTCGCCCAGTTCGATGCGGAAGCCTCGCACCTTCACCTGGTCGTCGGCGCGGCCGAGGTAGACCAGGTCGCCCTCGGCGGTCCAGCGCACCAGATCCCCGGTGCGGTACATGCGGGCCCCCGGGACGCCGAAGGGGTCGGCGAGGAACCGGGAGGCGGTCAGACCGGGCCTGCCCAGGTAGCCGCGGGCCACTGCGGTCCCGGCGAGGTACAGCTCTCCCGGCGCCCCCGCCGGCACCGGGCGCAGCCGGTCGTCCAGGACATAGGCCCGGGCGCCGCCGATCGGCCTGCCGATCGGCGGGTCGCGGTCCGGGTCCGCCGGGTCGCAGGTCCAAGCGGTGGCGTAGACGGTGGCCTCGGTGGGGCCGTAGATGTTCATCACCCGGCACCCGGGGATGGCCGCGCGGACCTGGCGGACGGTCCGCGCGGGCAGCCCCTCGCCGGCCAGCACGACGGTGTCGGCGGTGGCGCGGACTGTGTCCTCCGCCAGCAGCCGACCGAGGGCGGAGGGCACCGCGCTGAGCAGACCGGCGCGCCACGGGCCGGGCCGCTCGGCCAGGGCCAGCAGGTCGGGTACGAGTTCCACGCACCCGCCGCTGAGCAGTGGAGAGAAGATCTCGAACACCGACACGTCGAAGTTGAGTGAGGTGGAGGCCACGACATGGCTCAGCCCCCGGCCCTGGAACTCGGCGGCGGCCCAGTCGGTCAGCGCCACCACCGACTGGTGGGCCACCACGACGCCCTTGGGGCGTCCCGTCGAGCCGGAGGTGTGGATGACATAGGCCGGGTGGGCGGGCAGCAGCGCCCGGTGCCGCTCGTCGTTCCGCAGGTCGGCGGCGGACGCCGCGGCCAGCCGCTCTGCGCACGCCGGGTCGTCCAGCACGATCCGCTCGAACGGCCCGTACGGCAACCGGCCGGCGGTTTGCGCGCTGGTCACCACCGCGTCGGGCCGGACGTCCTCGAAGAGGAAGGCGATGCGTTCGGCGGGGTAGGCCGGGTCCACCGGCAGGTAGGCGGCGCCGCTCTTGAGGATCGCCAGCAGCGCCACGACCAGGTCGGCGGTGCGGGGCAGGGCGACGGCGACGAACCGCTCGGGACCGGTGCCCGCCTCGACGAGAGTGCGGGCCAGCCGGTTGGCGCGCTCGTTGAGCTGCCGATAGGTCAGGCGCTCGGTGCCGACCCGCACGGCCGGGGCGTCGGGGGTACGCGCGGCCTGCTCCTGGAACACCTGCGGCAGCGTCCGGTGCGGCGCCCGGGTCACCGGGCCGCCGAACCGTTCGAGGAGGCGGCGGCCCCGCGCCGGGTCCACCAGGGGCAGGTCGGCCAGGCGGCGGTCCGGGTCGGTGGCGATCCGCGTCAGCAGCGTCCGCAGACTCGCGCCGAGGCCCTCGACCGTCTGCGAGTCGAAGGCCGCCGGGTCGTAGTCGAGCGCGATCGACAGGGTGTCACCGGGGGCGACCACCACGCTGAGCGGGTAGTTGGTCGGCTCCAGGTCGCGTTCCTGCTCCAGGGACAGCCCGTGCCGGGCGAGGGCGCCGCCGTCGAACGGGTAGTTCTCGAAGACCACGATGCTGTCGAAGAGGTTCGTGCCGCCCGGGACGTCGCTCCAGGTCTGCATCTGGGCCAACGAGACGAAGTCGTGGCGCCGCGACTCCGACTGGGCGGCCTGGAGTTCGCGCAGCCACTCCAGCACCTCGCGCCGCCCGTCGATCCGCGCCCGGGTCGGCAGGGTGTTGATGAACACGCCGACCATCGAGGTCACTCCCGGCAGTTCGGCCGGGCGTCCGGACACGGTCGTGCCGAACACCACGTCGTCACCGCCGCCGTAGCGGGACAGCAGCAGCGCCCAGGCGCCCTGGAGCACGGTGTTGACGGTCAGGCCGGCCCGCTGCGCCGTCTCCCGCAGCCGCGCCGAGAGCGCGGCGTCCAGCGTCACCCGTACCGACCCGGACGAGGAGGCGCGGTGTGCCTCGGCGGGACGCCGGTCGCAGGGCAACGGGGTGGGGACGGTGAACCCGGCCAGGGCTTCGCGCCAGTAGCGTTCCGCTCGCGCGGTGTCCTGCCGGGCCAGCCAGCGCAGGTAGTCGGCGAACGGCGCGCGGTCCGGCACGTCCGGGCGGCGAGCCTGGGTCAGGGCCGCGTACCGCTCGCACACCTCGTCGAACACCTGGGCGGCACTCCACCCGTCGAGCAGGACATGGTGGAACGTCCACACCATCCGCACCCGCTCCGGCGACAACCGGATCAGCGTGAGCCGCATCAGCGGAGCGGCGGCCAGGTCGATCCCGGCCCGCCGGTCCTCGGCGAGGAGTGCGGCGAGCTCCCGTTCGCACCGTTCGGCGGGCCAGCCGGACCAGTCGTGGTGGGCGACGGGCACGGTGGCCCGGTGCTGCACGACCTGGAGCGGTTCGGCCGTCTCCTGCCACACCAGCCGGGTGCGCAGCATCGGGTTGGCGTCCGCCGTGCGCTGCCACGCCTCGGCCAGGGCGTGCGGGTCGGTCACGCCGGACAGCGCTACCTGCACCTGGTTGACGTAGGTGCGTCCGTCGGGGTCCATGAGGCTGTGGAACAGCATGCCCGCCTGCATCGGCGTCACCGGGTACACGTCGGCGACCGCCCGGCCGTCCCCCACCACCCGGTCGACGGCCGCCTGGTCCAGCCGCGCCAGGGGGAAGTCGGACGGCGTGCGGCCACCGGCGTCCGCACGGGAGCAGTGGGCGACGATGTCCTCCAGCGCCCGCAGCATCCCCTCGGCGAGCCCGGCGACGGTCTCCTCGTGGTGCCGTCCGGTGCTGTAGTGCCAGCTGATCTCCAGCTGGTCGTCCTCGACGCGGGCCACCACGTCCAGCAGATGCGGGCGCGCCGACTCGGGTGCCTCCGCGCCGCCCAGGCCGCCGGGCACCGCGGACACCAGTCGCCCGCGGCCGGCGGACCACTGGAAGCGGCCCAGGTAGTTGAAGCTGATGCCGGGCATCGGCGCCTCGGTGAGCCGTTGGTCCCCGGCCAGGTGGCGCAGGGCCCCGTAGCCGATGCCGCGGTCCGGTACGGCCCGCAGCTGCTCCTTGACGGACTTCAGGGCGGCGCCCCAGTCCCCGTCGGGCACCTTGAGGGCGACCGGGAACAGGGTGGTGAACCAGCCGACCGTGCGGGACAGGTCGATGTCGTCGAACATCTGGTCCTCACGGCCGTGCCCCTCCAGGCCGACGGCGACAGTGCCGCGCCCGGTCCACGCGCCCACCACCCGGCCGAGGGCGGCCAGCAGCACGTCGTCGATGCGCGTGCGGTAGACGCCAGGCACCTTGCGCAGCAGGTCCTCGGTGCGCCGCTGGTCCAGACGGACCGTCACCGAACTCACGTCGGCCATGGTGTTGCCGCCGTCGCGGTCCACCGGAAGCGGTGCCGCGCACTGCCGGGCCACCGCCTCCCAGTGCGCGCGCTGGGCGGCGAACCCACCGTCCCGCGTGTGGGCGCGCAGCCGCCGCGCCCACTCCTGGACGGAGGTGGTGCGCTCGGGCAGGCGCACCGGCTCCCCGGCCCGTGCCTGCTGATAGGCGGTCTCCAGGTCCTCCAGCAGGATCCGCCAGGAGACGCCGTCGACCACCAGGTGGTGCGTGGCCAGCAGCAGGCGTGCGGGCCGGGTGCGGGTGGCCGTGAACAGCCGCGCGGTCACCAGCGGGCCGGCGTCGAGCTGGAACCCGCTGTGCGCCTCCTGCGCGACGCGCGCTTCGGTCTCCTCGGCCGCCGCCGCGTCCAGCCCGGTCAGGTCGCACACCGTCAGCAACTCCGGTGGGGTGGCGTCGGGGGCCGCGCAGTACTGGTGCCAGGACCCGTCCTCCCGCAGGACGAAACGGGAGCGCAGAGCGTCGTGGTGGGTCCACAGCGCCGCGAGCGCGCGGCGCAGCGCATCCGGATCGGGGTCGCCGGCCGTCTCCGCGACGACGGCCTGGTCGAAGAACTCCGGGCGCCGCGGCCCCGGGTCGAGGAACCAGTGCTGGATCGGGGTGAGCGAGACCTCCCCGGTCACCGGCGCGCTGCCGGCGACGGGCGCGCCGGTGCCGGTGGCCGCGGCCAGGGCGGCGACCGTGGGGTGCCGGAACAGGTCCCGGGGAGTCAGCGCCAGACCCGCGGTGCGGGCGCGGGAGACCACCTGGATGCTGAGGATGGAGTCGCCGCCCAGCATGAAGAAGTTGTCGTCCACGCCGACGCGGCCGACGCCGAGCAGCTCCGCCCAGATCCCCGCGAGGACGCGCTCGGCCTCGGTGCGGGGCGCACGGTAGCCGGTGTCGGTCGCCGCCGACGACCAGTCGGGGGCGGGCAGTCGGCGCCGGTCCACCTTGCCGTTGCCGGTCAGGGGCAGTTCCGCCACCGTCACGAACGCGGCAGGCAGCATGTAGTCGGGCAGGTCGGCCGACAGATGGGCGCGCAGGTCGGTCGCGGGTGGCAGCGCGCCTTCCCGGGCCGGGACGAGATGGGCGACGAGGCGTTTGCGTCCGCAGTGCTCGTACACCGACACGACCGCCTCGGCGACGGCCGGGTGGGCGGTGAGCCGGGCCTCGATCTCGGCCGGTTCGATGCGGAAGCCGCGGATCTTGACCTGGGCGTCGGCGCGCCCCACGAAGTGCAGTTCGCCCTGCGCGCTCCACCGGACGACGTCGCCGGTCCGGTACATGCGCCCGCCGGGCGGGCCGAACGGGTCGGCCACGTAGCGCGCGGCCGTGGCCCCCGGCTGGCCGACGTATCCGCGCGCCACTCCGGCACCCGCGATGTACAACTCACCGGTTACGCCCGGCGGCTGGGGCTGGAGCGCGTCGTCCAGGACGTAGACCCGGGTGTTGTCCAAGGGACGTCCGATGGGCAGCACCGCGGGCAGCGGATCGCCGGCGCGGAAGACGCGCCGGGTGGCGAAGGTGGTGGTCTCGGTGGGGCCGTAGCCGTCGACGACGGTGAGGCCGGGGCAGGCGTCCAGCACCCGGCGCACCACCGCACCGGGTACGGCCTCGCCTCCGGTCCACACCTCCCGGGCGCCGCACAGGCAGCCGGGATCCTCCTGAGCGAGCAGGCGGAACAGACCCGCCGTCAGCCACAGGCAGCGCACGCCCTGTTCGGCGATCGCGTGTCGCACCGTGGCGGCGTCGAGTTCGGACGGCGGGGCCAGCACGGCCGTGCCTCCTCGCAGCAGCGGGACCCACAGTTCGTAGGTGGCGGCGTCGAAGGCGTGCGGGGAGTGCACCAGGACCCGGTCGTGACCGGTGAAGGCGCGGTCGAGGGCGAGCGCGGCGACGTCCCGCTGGCGTACCGCGACCCCCTTGGGCGTGCCGGTGGAGCCGGAGGTGAACATCAGGTACTGGAGGTTGTCCGGGTGCACCGCGCGGACGGCCGCACATGGCGGCGTCGACGCGTCAGCGTCGCCGTCCACCCGCAGGATCCGGCCGCCGGGGAGCACGCCCTGCGCCGTCTCCTCCCAGGCGGCGTCGGTGAGCAGCAGATCGGCGCCCGCCTCGGCGCACATCAGCCGCAGCCGCTCCAGCGGCGCCCTGCCGTCCAGGGGTACGTACACCCCGCCGGTACGGGCGAGGGCGAGTTGGGCGACGACCAGCATGACGGAGCGGTCCATCAGCAGGCCCACGGGGCGTTCCGCCGCCACGCCGAGCGCCGCCAGCCGAGCGGCCAGCGCCTCGGCTCGGGCGTCCAGTTCGCGATAGGTCAGGCGCTCGTCCCCGGCCTCCAGGGCGACGGCCCCGGGCGTGCGCGACACCTGGGCGGCGAAGAGCCCGGCCACCGTGGCGTCGGGCGTGTCCGTGGCCGTGTCGTTCCACTCGCGCACCACCTGCTCCCGGCGGGCGGCCGTCAGCAGCGGCAGCCGAGCGGGCGACCGCCGCGCGTCGACGGCCATGGCGGCCAGCAGCACGGTGAGGTACTCGCCCATCCGGGCGACGGTCTCGGCGTCGAACAGCCGGGGGTCGTAGCCGAGGCGCAGGGCCAGCTGCGCGCCGGGGTAGGCGACGAGGCTCAGCGGGTAGTTGGTGGTCTCCACGCCGTCCAAGCCGCTCAGGCGCAGTCCGTGTGCGGCGGCGAGCGTGTCGTCGACCGGGTAGTTCTCGAAGACGACGATGCTGTCGAAGAGGGCGACCCGCTCGGGCAGGCCGGTGAACGTCCTTATCCGGGGAAGCGGCAGGTGGTCGAAGCGCCGGTCCTCACTCTGGTCCTGCTGAAGCCGCCGCAGCCAGGCCAGGAGGGTGCCGGTGCGCGGCACCGTGACCCGGGTGGGCAGGGTCGTGATGAACACACCGGTCATGGCCTCGGCGCCGGGCAGTTCGGGAGGCCGTCCGGAGACGGTGGTGCCGAAGACCACCTCGTCGCGGCCCGCCTGTCGGCTCAGCAGCAGCGCCCACGCCCCCTGGACCAGGGTGTTCAGGGTCAGCCCCGCGGTCCTGGCCAGCTCTTCCAGGGCGCGGGTGGTGTCCGCGGGGACGGTGACGCGGACCGCCTGGGTGGACTCCGCGCGGTGGCTCTCGCGCGGCTCGCGGTCGTACGGCAGCGCGGTGGGCTCGGTCAGGCCGCTCAGCCGGGCCTGCCAGTACCGGTCGGCCTCCGTGGCATCCCGCTCGCGCAGCCAGGCCACGTAGTCGCGGAACGGGCGCCGGTCGGGCAGGGCGTCCCGCTTCGGGGTGCCGTTGGGGTTGACGGACAGTGAGGCGTGGGAGGCGAAGACGTCGGACAGGACCTGGAACAGGCTCCAGCCGTCCAGGACCAGATGGTGGAACGACCACACCACCCGCACCCGGCCGTCGTCGAGCCGGGCGAGCACCAGGCGCTGGAGCGGGGCCTTCGACAGTTCGATGCCCTGGTCGCGGTCGTTCTGGAGCAGTTCGGGCAGTCGCCTGTCCCGTTCGGCCTCCGGCAGGTCGCGCCAGTCAAGACGGGTCACCGGCACGGGTGCGTGGCGCTGCACCACGAAAAGGGGTTCGGGCACGTCCTGCCACACGACACGCCCGCGCAGCACCGGTGTACGGTCCGTGACCCGCTGCCACGCCTCGGCCAGTGCGGCGGTGTCGGAGACGCCGTCCAGGACGAAGGTCAGCTGCTGGAAGTACACGCCGCGGTCGTCCGGGGCCAGGCCGTGGAAGAGCATTCCCGCCTGGGTGGGGGTGAGCGGGTGGATGTCCTCCACCGCCGCCGGGTCCTCCCCCACGATCCGGTCCACGGCCGCCTGGTCGAGCCGGGCCAGGGGGAAGTCGGACGGGGTGCGGCCGCCGGTGCCCGACCGTGCGGCGTAGCGGGCGAGGTCGGCCAGCGCGTCGGCGAACCGGTCGGCGAGCGCGGCGACGGTGCTGTCCTGGTGCACTCCTGCCGAGTGGAACCAGGTGAACTCCAGGACGTCGCCGTCCAGGCGCCCGACGACCTCCAGGGCGTGCGGACGTGCGGCCAGCGGGTCGGCGTCCAGTTCGAGCGGGCGGAACGGGCCCTGGTAGAGACCGTCCGGTCCGTCCGGCAGCGTGAACCGCCCCAGGTAGTTGAAGCTGATCTGCGGGGCCGACTCGGGCGGCAGTGCCCCGGCGGGCACCAGGTACCGCAGGGCGTCGTGGCCCAGGCCGTGCCGGGGCACCGCGCGCAACTGCTCCTTGACCCGCTTGAGGACGCCGTCCCAGTCAGCGTCCGGTGGGACGCAGAGGGCGACCGGGTGCCGGGTGGTGAACCAGCCGACGGTACGGCTGGTGTCGACGTCGGCGAACAACTCCTCGCGGCCGTGCCCCTCGACGTCCACCGCCACCCGGTCGTGACCCGTCCACGCGCACAGCACCCGCCCGAGGGCGCTCAACAGCACGTCGTTGACCTGGGTACGGTACGTCCGCGGCAGGGTCCGCAGCAGGACGGAGGTGTCCCGCGGGCTGAGGCGGACGGTCACCGAGCGGACGGAGGCATAGGAGTTGGCACCGGGCAGGTCCGTCGGCAGCGCCGTCAGGGCGCCCGCGACCGACTGCGACCAGTACTCCCGCTCGCCGTCGAAACCGCCCTCAGCGGCGTACTCGGTCAGGCGCTGGGCCCAGTGCCGCAGCGCCGAGGACTTCGCAGGCAGCGCGGCCGTCCCGTCGCGGCCGTCGCGACGGGCGCGGTAGGCCCGGTCCAGGTCCTCCAGCAGGACGCGCCATGACACCCCGTCAACGACGAGGTGGTGGACGGCCAGGTGCAGCAGCGGCGGGCGCTCCGGGCCCCGGTCGTGCAGGACGGCGCGCAGCAGCGGGCCGTGGCGCAGGTCGAAGGCGCCGAGGTGCGGTGTGTCGCCGTCCGGGCCGCTGTGGTGCAGCAGCCGCAGACGGGGCGCGCTGTCGTCGATGTGCCACCGGACGCCCTCGCCGCGGTCCTCGGTGAGGAACCGGGAGCGCAGCGCGTCGTGGTGGGCGAGCAGGTCGTTGAGTGCGTCCTCCAACGCGGCCGTGTCGACCCCCGCGGTCAGTTCGAGGGAGAGCGTCTGGGCGTACCGGCCGGCCTGTTCGCCGGCGCTGCCGAACAGCCAGCGCTGAATGGGTGTCAGCTGAGCCGGGCCGGTGGCCGCCGCCGCGGCCGGGGCGGCGGGGCGTCGGCTGTCCGCGGCGTCGGCGCACCGGGCCAGGGCGGCGACCGTCTGGTGCCGGTAGACGTCGCGGGAGGTCAACGCGAGTCCCGCCTGCCGGGCCTGGGCCACCACCTGGATGCTGAGGATCGAGTCCCCGCCCAGCGCGAAGAAGTTGTCGTCCGCCCCCACCCGCTCCACACGCAGGACCTCGGCCCAGATCGCGGCCAGCGTCCGCTCGGTGGGGGTGCGCGGGACGACATGGCGGGAGCCGCTCGCCGCGGGCCCGGGGTCGGGGAGTCGGCCGCGGTCCAGCTTGCCGTTGGGGTTCAGCGGCAGCGCGGACAGCACCACCACGGTGGAGGGCACCATGTAGTCGGGCAGGCTGCGGCCGAGCGTGCGGCGCACCGCCTCCGGTTCCACCCGGGCGCCCGGCGCCGGCACCACGTAGCCGACCAGACGGCGGTGGCCGTCGCTCTCGCGGGCGGTCGCGGCGGCCTCGGCGACGCCCTCGCAGCGCCGCAACGCCTCCTCCACCTCGCCCAGCTCGATGCGGAAGCCGCGTACCTTCACCTGCTGGTCGGTGCGGCCGAGGTACTCCAGCTCTCCGTCGGCGGTCCACCGGACCAGGTCGCCGGTGCGGTACATGCGGTCCCCTGGTACGCCGAACGGATCGGCGACGAACCGCGCCGCGGTCAGGCCCGGTCGGCGCAGATAGCCGCGGGCCAGGCCGCCGCCCCCCAGATACAGCTCTCCCGTGACCCCCGGGGGTTGCGGGCGCAGCAGCCGGTCCAGGACGTAGGCCCGGGTGCGGGCCACGGGCTTGCCGATCGGCGGCGCCTGCTCCGGCACGGTGTCGCCGGCGAACCATGCGGTGGCGTAGACGGTGGCCTCGGTCGGCCCGTAGATGTTGGCCACCTCGCAGGAGGGCATCACCTGCCGCAGGTCCCGGACGGTCTGGGCAGGCAGCGCCTCGCCGGCCAGCACGACCGTGTCCGGCTGGACGGCGGCGCCCTCGGTGAGCATCCGGGAGACCACCGACGGCACGCCGCTTACCAGCCCGGCCCGCTGCGGCTGCGGGGCGTCGGCGAGCGCCGGGAGGTCGGTGACCATTTCCACGGTCCCCCCGGCCAGCAAGGGGCAGAGCATCTCGAACACCGAGACGTCGAAGTTGAGCGAGGTGGACGCCACCACATGGGCCAGCCCGTCGGAGCCGAACCGCCGCGCCGCCCAGTCCGCCAGGGCGGCCACGCTGCGGTGGGTGACCACCACGCCCTTGGGGCGCCCGGTCGATCCGGAGGTGTAGATGACGTACGCGGGATGGTCGGGGTCCAGGGGCCGCAGGCGGTCGGAGTCGGTCGGATCCGCCTCGGCCGCCTCGGCCGCGGCGGTGGCCGGGAGACGGTCCTGCAGGGGCGTCCCGTCGTCGGCCGCGCAGTCCTCCAGGACCAGCGGTTCGCAGCCCTCCGGCAGTGCGCGCACGGTCTCACGGGCGGCGACCACCAGGGCGGGAGCGGCGTCGGCGAGCATGAAGCGGACCCGGTCGGCCGGATAGCCGGGGTCGATCGGGAGGTATCCCGCGCCGCACTTGAGCACCGCCCACAGCACCGGTATCAGATGCGCCGAACGCGGCAGGCAGAGCGCCACCAGGGTCTCGGGGCCCGCGCCGCGGGCGGTCAGCAGCCGGGCGAGCCGGTTGGCACGCCGGTTGACTTCCGCGTAGTCCAGCCGCACGGACCCGCAGATCACGGCGGTCCGGTCCGGGGTGCGGGCCGCCTGCGCCTCGAACAGTGTGGGCAACGTGGTGGCCGTGCCGCCCTGTTGGGCGCGGGCGGGCGGGTTCCAGGACTCCAGCAGGGTGCGCCGGTCCTCCTCCGACAGCAGCGGCAGCTCCGCCAGGGTCCGGTGCGGGCCGTCCGCCATGCCCTCCATGAGGCGGTGCAGATGCCGGCTCATCCGTGCCACGGTGCGGGCCTCGAACAGATCCGTGTTGTACTCGACGGTCAGTTCGCATCCACCGTCCGGGCGCGGCGTGAACTCCAGTACGAGGTCGAAGCGGGCCGCCGGGCGGGGCAGCGGGTGTTCGTCCATCCGCAACCCGCCGGGCCGCGCCGGGAGCGCCAAGGGAGCCTGCTGGACCACCAGCGCCTGCACCAGCGGGGTGCGGCTGGGGTCCCGGGGCGGGGCCAGTTCCTCGACCACCCGGTCGAACGGCACGCCGTCGTGGGCGAAGGCGTCCAGCACGGTCGCCCGCATGGCCTCCACGAACCGGTCGACCGTGGCGGTGTCGTCCACCTGGCCGCGCAGCACCACGGTGTTGGCGAAGAAGCCGGTCACCTCCTCCAGGTCCCGGCGGCTCCGCCCGTTGGTGATCGTGCCGAACGCCACGTCGCGCTGCCCTGAGTACCGGGAGAACAGCAGGGCCGCCGCGCCGGCGAAGAGGGTGAAGAGCGTCGTGCTCCGGCCCGCGGCCAGGTGCCGTAGCCGCGCGACCAGTTCCGCCGGGAGGTGGTGGCGGTGCGCCGCACCGGTGGTGGTGCGCACCGCGGGACGGGGGCGGTCCGTGGGCAGTTCGAGTTGCTGGATACCGGTCAGGTGCCGCTTCCAGTACGCCAGATCCTCCGCGTCACCGTCCGCGGACGGCCGCCGCCGCTCCCATACGGCGAAGTCGGGGTACTGGACGCTCGGCGCGGGCAGGGTGTCCGGCTCGCCGGTCGCCTCCGCGTGGTAGAGCGCGGCCAGTTCCCTGGTGAGGACACCGACCGACCAGCCGTCGGTGACGATGTGGTGCTGCGCGAGCAGCAGGAGATGGTCCTCGGGGGCGCAGCCGACGAGCAGCGCGCGGGTCAGCGGGCCCGTCGCCAGGTCGTGGGGGCGGCCCAGTTCCTCGGCCAGCAGGCGTTCGGCGGCCTCGGCGCGCCGTTGGGCGGGCAGCGCGCCGAGGTCGACGGTGCGCAACGGGATCGCGGCGTCCGGGCTGATCCGTTGCACGCCTTGGCCGTCTACGGTGGCGAAGGTGGTGCGCAGGGAGTCATGGCGGACCGCGAGCCGGTCCAGGGAGCGGCGCAGCGCGCCGACGTCCAGGGGCCCGCGCAGCCGCAGCGCCACGCCCGTGTTGTACTCGGTGCCGCCCGCGGTGAGGTCGTCGAGGAACCACAGCCGCCGCTGCGCGCTGGACAGCGGCAGCGGCTGGTCGCGCGGCGCGGGCGGGATCGGCTCCGGCGGCGCGGCAGCGGACGGGTCGTCGAGCAGCGGGGCCAGGACGGCGATCGTCCGGGCGGTGAAGACGTCACGGACCGAAAGCCGGACGCCCGTTTCGTC
The DNA here is from genome assembly GCF_029269905.1 of Streptomyces silvisoli. NCBI lineage: Bacteria > Bacillati > Actinomycetota > Actinomycetes > Kitasatosporales > Streptomycetaceae > Streptomyces > Streptomyces silvisoli. The sequence continues at coordinate 111,327 of NZ_JARJBC010000024.1, forward strand.
GCGGACGCGGGCCAGCAGGCGCGCGGCCAGTATCGAGTCGCCCCCCAGGTCGAAGAAGTCGTCCTGCGTACCGACGGGTTCGGCACCCAGCACGTCCGACCAGATGGCGGCCAGTGCCCGCTCGCTCGGGGTGCGCGGCGGGACATGGCCCACCGTGGGCGTGGGGCCGGGCGCGGGCAGAGCGCGGTGGTCGATCTTGAGCTGCGGGGTGAGCGGCAGTCGCTCCAGGACGACGACGGCGGAGGGCACCATGTGCGCCGGCAGGGCCGCGGCGATCGCGGCGCGCAACCGCGCGGGCTCGGGGGCGTCTTCCGGATCCGCGGGGGTGACGTAGCCGACCAGCCGTTGTCGGCCCGGCTCGTCCTCACGCACCACCACCACGGCTTCGCGCACCCCGGCGTGGCGCAGTAGCGCCGCCTCGATCTCGCCCGGTTCGATGCGGAAGCCACGTACCTTGACCTGGCGGTCCAGCCTGCCGAGGAACTCCAACTCGCCGTCGGCGTTCCAGCGCGCCCGGTCTCCGGTGCGGTAGAGGCGGGCGCCGGGCGGCCCGAAGGGACTGGCGACGAAGCGGGTGGCGGTCAGGCCCGGGCGGCCGAGATAGCCCCGGGCCACGCCGTCCCCGCCCACGTACAACTCCCCCTCGGCGCCCACCGGTACCGGCCGCATCGCCTCGTCGAGCACGTGCGCCTGCGTACCGGGCAGCGGGGTGCCGATGCTGGGGGCGCCGTCTCCGGCGACCAGCGGTCCGGTCCAGGTGGCCACGATGGTGGCCTCGGTCGGCCCGTACGAATTGATCATGCGGCGCCGACGTGCCCAGCGGTCGACCAGTGCGGCCGGGCAGGCTTCGGCCCCCACGATCAGCGTGCGCAGATGCGGCGCGCCACCGCGCCCGTCCGGGTCGGGGAGGGTGGCGAGGGCGGCGGGCGGGATGAGGGCATGGGTGATGCGGTACTCGTCCAGGACGCCGGCGAGTTCGTCGCCCAGCCACGGGCTGTCCGGCGGCACGACCAGCGTCGCGCCGCTCAGGACGGAGATGCACAGCTCCAGGACGGAGGCGTCGAAGCTGGGGGACGCGAACTGCAGCACACGGTCGCCGGGGCCCACGGCGTAACGCTCCGCGGCGGCCTGCGCGAAGCCGCCGATGCCCCGGTGAGTGACCGTCACGCCCTTGGGCGTCCCGGTGGAGCCCGAGGTGTAGATGACATAGGCCGCGTGGTCCGCCCGCACCGTCGCGCGCGGGCCCGCGGATCGTCGGCCGGTACCCATGAGGCGGCGGACGTCGGCCAGGTCGTCGAGTACCACGGCGGGTGCGGCGTCGGCCAGCATGAGGGCGCGGCGCTCGGCTGGATAGTCGGGGTCCACGGGCAGGAAGGCGGCACCCGCCCGGGCCACGGCCAGCTGTGCCGCGACCAGTTCCATGGAGCGCGGCAGCACGAGCGCCACCGTCCTGTCGGGTCCGGCCCCCCGCCGCACGAGGTCGTCGGCCAGGCGCTCGGCGCGCGCCGCAAGCTCCTCGTAGGACCAGGTGCGCTGGCCGTCGGTCACCGCGGGCGCCTGCGGCGTCCGGTCGGCCCACGCGGTGAACAGCTCACCGAGCGGCGGGTGCGGCGCCGGACGGGCCGAGGGGCTTCCCGGGGCGGCGGCGTGATCGGGCCGCGCCAGGGGGGACGTCGCCGGCGTGTCGTGGAGGTCCGTCATGGGGAGAAGTCCTTCGGGACGGGGACGATGCGATGCGCGCGGAGTCGTGCGGGCCGCGCCCGGCGGAGCGGTGCGCCGGGCGGGTCCGCGCGTGCGGAGCGGGTGTGCTGAGGGGTGGACCGCGCTTCAGGCGGCTGTGGCGCGGCGAGCGACGCGTCCGGAGATCTGCACGCGGTCGATGGCGCCGGTGGCCGGGTCTCGGTGGAAACGCCCGCCGGGCTCTGGCCGTCTGGTGGCCGGGTCCACCAGATCGCAGGTCAGGTCCGGATAGCAGACCAGGGGCAGCGGCCGGTCGCCGTCCACGGCCAGCACGGGGGAGCCGGCCGCGTCGAGAGTGATCCGGTACTCCGTACGGCCGTTGCGGTACGTGCCGGCGCACTCGGTGAGCACGACGGGTTGGCCGCGGTGCGCGGGGGCCGGAGCGGTCGGCACCCGTACACCGGTGATCCGGTGGAGGTCGTCAGCGAGGTCGCGCCACAGCGCGGTCGCGCCGCTGGAGTTGCCGGTGAAGGCGACCACCACTCCACTGTCCGGCTCCGCCCGCAGATGGCACGAGGTGCCCTGGGCGTTCCCGTCGTGGCCGCACCACCAGCGGCCGTCCCGCTGGAACAGCGCCAGGCCCAGCCCCCAGGCATCCGCCAGGGCGCCCGGTTCGGCGGCCGGTTCGGGACGGCGCATCATCGCGGCGACGGGGGCGGGCAGCACGTCTTCGGAGCGGCCCACCAGGGCCCTGCCCAGAGCCGCCAGGTCCAGGGCACTCGCCAGCAGGGCACCCGCTGGCGCCTCCACCGGGGCCAGGTTCTGCCGCGCCGTACGCGCTCGGCCGGACACCGTGTTGCGGGCGTGGCCGGCGGCGGTGGTGCGGTCGGGGGCAATGTCGCCGAGGAAGGCGGGCACGGTGCCCAGGGGATCCAGGAGCATCGCCCGGATCGCTTCCTGCCAGGTCATACCCGTCACCTCCGCCACCAGTCGTCCGGCGGCGACGTAGCCGGCGTTGGAGTAGGAGAAGTCCGCTCCCGGGCGGAACAGGGTGTCGCGGGGGGTGCAGACCTCCGCCAGGTAGCGGGAGACGGTGGTGCCGACCGCCGTGTCCGAGTCGGGGCCGGTCGGCAGGCCGCCGGTGTGGCTCAAGAGGTGGCGCACCGTCAGGTCAGGTAACGCCCGCAGCTCCGGAAGGAACAGGGCGGCCGGATCGTCCAGAGCGAGGTCGCCGTCGTCGACGAGAAGCAGCACGGCGGCGGCGGTGTAGGTCTTGGTGACCGATCCCAGCGGAACGGCGGTGTCCACGGTGAACGTGGTGCCGGCGGCGGCATCGGCCGTGCCAGTGCACACACTGAGGACGCGCGTCCCGGTATCCACGGCAAGTTGGGCTCCGGGGACCCGGTGGGCGAGCGCGAGGGTCTCCAGGCGCTCCTGTAAGGCCCGATGCGGGGAGAGCGGTCCCCGATCAATGACGGGAGCGGTGGTGGTGTAGGGCATGAGCAGGGGACTCCAGATGGCTGGGACTCATGAAAGCGGCCCGCGGGCCCGCCAGGGGAGCGGAGCGGGACCAGGCCGCACGACAACCTGGCGCGCACTACGGCCTGGTGACCTCCACAGGCAGATGGCGTACGCCGACGATGACGGAGGGGTTCTGGAAGGTGATGTCGTCGTGGGATGGCACGACGATCGAGCAGAAACGATTAAGCAGCAGGTTCAGAGCGATCCGCGCCTCCAGCCGGGCGAGCGGCGCGCCGAAGCAGAAGTGGATGCCGTGACCGAAGGTCAGATGGGGATTCGGACTTCGGGTCACGTCGAAGGCTTCGGGCGCGGTGAAGCGGGCTGGGTCGCGGTTGGCGGCACCCAGATGAACCATGAGAAGACTGTCGGGCGGGATCTCGTGACCACTGAGCACCACGGGCCGGGCGGTGCGGCGCCCCAGCTCGGGGAAGGGCGGCAGCCAGCGCAGCACCTCCTCCACGGCGTCCGGCACCTTCCCGGGATCGTCGCGCAGAACGCCGAGCGTGCCGGGGTGCCGGTCGAAGGTGACCAGGGCGTTTCCCAGCAGCGCCGTTGTGGTGATGTGCCCGGCGACCAGCAGCAGGGCGACGAACCCGACGATCTCCTGGTCCCTCAGGCGGACACCGTCCACCTCCGCGGTGAGGAGCTTGCTGGTGAGGTCGTCTCCGGGGTGCGCGCGGCGGTGGCGGATGTGGCCGAGAACGTAGTCGTTCATCTCGCGCACGGTCGGGGCGATGGCCTCCAGTGCCCGCTCCAGGTCGGCCATGTCGGGCGCCTCGCCCAGTTGGTCCCCACTGAACAGGGTGCTCGCCCACTCCTGGAAGAGCCGGTGGTCGCCGGCGGGCACGCCGAGCAGTTCGGCGATGACGATGATGGGGAGCGGGTAGGCCAGTGCGTCGACCACATCGAAGCGGTCGCGGTCCGCGACGGCGTCCAACAACCGCGCGCACACCGCCTCGATGCGCGGCGCCAGTCCGTGCACCACGCGCGGAGTGAACGCCTGGCTCACCAGAGTGCGCAGCTTGCGGTGCTCCGGGGGGTCCATACCGACGAAGTTGCCCTGGCGGAACGCCTCGAAGTCCTGCTGGGTGGGGGCGATCGGGGAGAGATCAGAGGAGTACGTCACCGGGTCCGCCAGAACGGCGGCGACATCCGCGTATCCGACCACCCGCCATACGCCCTGCGCGTCGTCGTACCCGACGGGTCCGGCCGCGCGTAAGGACTGCCAGCGGTCCGGTAGCACGTCTAAGACCGAGGGGGTCTGCGTCAGCTGTTCACTGGCCACCATTTCTCCCTTGGATCGCGGCGCGCAGGCGAGAGGTTCCGCACAACGGCGGGCACGGCGCGCCGCACGACCGTACGAGCACGCAGGCCACGGGGCCCGAGCCTGGGGAGAGCGGCGCAGCCGCGACGTGCTCCCCGGCCTGGCGGCCCCAGGCGAACCGCACTGTCTTCTGCTAACTCCACTGCCCCGAGCGCGAAGTGGCCGCGCAGCGGAGCGAGGGCGCGCTTCCGGTGTACGAGCAGCCGTCACACGCCCGTCATGAGGTGGTACGAGCCCGGTCGCTCCAGCGGCGGTCTGCACTCCGGCCTTGCATGCTCCAACGGAACACGCTGGGCCCCCACCTCACGGACCCGGGCCGGCATCGCACCCCCGGGCCACCGTTAGCGCGACCGTCGGGCATGGCTTCGACCCAAACACATCATGGTCGCTGGCGGCGCAGCCAAGTACCGGAGGTACGCGGCATGTAAAGAGGCCCGAGTAACGCTGCCACACAATTGACACAATGCGCACTACACGCCCTTCTCCCCGTCGAACTCCGGCACAGTCTTCACGGCGAGTCACCCCGTGGCAACCCCTGACGTTGAGTCGAAGTGCCTTTTTGTCGAGCACTTACCAGGACCTATCGTGCGATTTAAGCGGGCCCCACCGTACAACGGTCCTGTCGGATCGTCGCCCAGCGACTGCCCTGCCGACGAGTCGTCAAACGCAGCCCTTGAAAACTACGTCCCACCACTGTCTCGCGCCCCGCACTTCCACAACTTCCCCCTGTAAGCCCTGGTCAGCGCACCGGTTCACACCCAGCCGCCCGCCGGACACGCTTGCGGCCGTCTCCACGACCCACGCGACCGCCAGCCCCGCAGCCCAACACACTCGGCCCCGCAGGCACCAACCCCACGCACCGGAGCTCTAGAAGCGCACCGGGCGCATAAACCACACCACGTGCGCCCGCGCATGCACCCGCGGAATTCAGTTGCCGTACGCACAGGCCTTGACAACGAACGACAGCTTGCCTGGCCAACTGGTGAGGTTTTCGGTTCGGGGTGATGGTGATCTCGCTGGTGGGTGTATCCCGGTGTTATGCGGTATCCCGATGGAGGCGGTCTGACCGCGAAGCAGCGGGCTGCGCGGGAGCAAGTACGGTTCGAGGCTGCCGAGTTATTCGTGCAAGGGGTGACGCCGCCGCAGGTCGCGTGGCGATTACGGATCTCCCGCAAGTCCTGCGGGTGCCGAAAACCCTATCCATGGCCTGCGGCCTGCAGGGTCTTGCGAACGCCGGCGGTCGCCTGGCAGGCATGTCAGGCTGATCGATCGTGCTGTTGCGGCTGCCCCACCTCGCCGTGTCGAGCGTCTTCGCCCTCATACGGCTGCTTCCAATGAGCGACGCCGACAAGGACATCGAAATATTGACGCTGCGCCCCCAACTGGCGGGCCTGCAACGGCAGATCGTCAGGCCACGCGTCACCCCGGCGGACCGCGCCTTCCTGGCTGCGCTCCTCCACCAGTTGCCTCGAGCCGGCTGCGGAAGCTCCACCTGATCGTCTCCCCGGACACGATCCTGCGGTGACACCGGAACCTCATCCGACGCCGCCATGCCCGCATCTCCCGTCGCAAGCGGCCTGGCCGTCCGGCCACCCGCCGCGCCATCCAGGCCTGATCCTGCGCCTGGCCCGGGAAAACTGCGGGTGGGGCTACAGAAGGTTCCACGGCGAACTCGCCGTGCTGGGCATCAAGGTCGCACCCTCCACCGTATGGGAGATTCTGCAGGCGCACGGGATCGATCCCGCGCCCAAACGTGACCGCCAGACCTGGGCCGCGTTCCTGCGCGGCCAGGCCCACGCCATCCTGGCCTGCGACTTCTTCACCGCCATGCCGCTTGAACTGCATGGATGAGGCTTTCCGCAGGCACAATGCTGCTCGTGCTGGCTCATCGTGGCCTCCCACGGCGTGTCGGTCGCGACTTCGCGACCTGCCTTCAAACGCAGTCTCACACCACCGTCCAGGGCCACATACGGCACTTGGCCCCAAATTCGGAGTGTTCAGGCAACGGTCGTCGAAGCTCGCATCTCCGGACGACAGGTGACCGCCCGTACGGGAATCTGGAAGAGGTGACCGGAGCAGAGGCTCACCGTGAGGAGGTCTAATGGCAACGTTCCGGGATTTCCTGATGCGATTCCGTCCGGCCAGCGCTCCTGGGCCGACGGCCACCGGTGTTCCAGCCGACCGCTCCGCCGAGCTGGCCGCCGAGCTGGCAGCGCCCCTGGCCCTGCTGGAGGAGACTGAGTCCGAAGCGCGGACCATCCGGGAGAGGGCTGCCGAGGAGGCCCGGCGGATTCGCCGTGAGGCCGACCTGCGGGCCGCACAGCTTCTCTCCGAGGCCCGGGACCAGGCCGTACCGCTTCGTCAGGAGACCGCGGCGCACACGCGTGCCACGGCCGAGCGCGAGGCCGTCGAGCTGCTCGCGGCGGGTGACCACATGGTCACGGCGCTGCGCCGAAGGGCGCGGGAACGCGTACCAGCCCTGGTCGACCGGGTCGTGGCGCAGGTCCGGCACGACCTGCGGGCCTCCGGCACCGACGAGGAGGGGAGGCCACGGTGAGCGCTGGATGGGTCGCAGGGGTGACCCGGGCCAGGGCCATGCTGTCGCGACGGGTGGGCGCCTCCGGCGCCCGGCAGGTCGCGGCGGCCGAGGATCTCGGCGAAGCCCTGCGGTACCTGACGGCCACGCCCTACCGGAAGTACCTCCAGGCAGGCGGCACCCTGACGGATGCGCAGCGAGCGGTCATGGCGACACTGCTGTGGCATCTACGGGTACTCGCGGGATGGCAGCCGCGCGAAGGCGTGGCCGCTGTACGGCTGCTCGCGGCCGGGTTCGAGATCGCCAACGTCGAGGACCACCTCCGGACGCTGCCCGGGGAACTCCCGCCCGAGCCGTACCGACTCGGCGCGCTGGCCACCGCCTGGCCACGGCTGGCCAGGACCGGTGGCCCTGACGAGTTGCGGGCCGCGCTCACCGCTTCGGCGTGGGGCGATCCGGGAGGCTCCTCGCCCGCACAGGTGGCGACCGGGATGCGGATCGCGGCCGCCAGCCGCACCGCTGCCGCGGTGCCGTCCGCCGCCCGCTGGGCCGCGGGCCGCGCCGCGCTGCTCGTCGCCCGTGAGCTGTTCGTCGGCGCCCGCGAGCTCACCGAGCCCACCGCCCGGCGGGCCAGCCGTCTCCTGGGGCCGACGGCCATGGCCGCGCGGACCTTCCCGGAATTCCGGGAACGGCTGCCGCACACCGCACGGTGGGCGGTGCGGGATGTCGCCGACGCAGACGGCCTGTGGCGGGCCGAAACGGATTGGTGGACCCGGATTGAGCAGGACGGATTCGAGCTGCTGCGCGACTCGCGGTTCGACGCCTCCAGCGTGGTGGGCACAGTCGCGGTGCTCTCCACGGACGCCTGGCGGGTGCGGGCCGGCCTTGAGATGGCCTCACGCGGTGGTCAGCCCATGGAGGCCTTCGATGCCCTGGTCTGAGGCCCTGACACCGGTGCGCATGCAGCGCGTGGCGATCATCGCGCCGCACACGGCGCTGCGGGAGATCCTGGTGCTGATCGCCGACGCAGGCTGCGTGGAGATCGATCGGATCGACGGTCTGGGGCACGGTACGCGAGGCGCGGCACTGCGCCTTCGTCGGCTCCGGTCCGAGCCCACCGGCGCCGCGTTGAGCGCCGCCGTGCCGGACCTGGCGGTGTTGGAGCGTGAGGGCCATGCGGAACTGCTGGCCGGTGAGGCGCAGCTTGAGGAGCGTGCGGACAGCGCTGTGGTGCGCGGGGCCACCGCCGCGCTCGCTGGTTGGTGTCCGGCCGACCAGGTGCCCCGACTGGCGGAGCGGTTTGTCGACGTCGGCGGCGTGCTCGTTCCGCTGGAGACGCCGCGCGGCGTCGACCCGCCCACTTTGCTGCGCGCGACCGGAGCCCCGGGCCGCTCGTTCACGAGCCTTGTGACGGCGTACGGGACCGTGCCGTACCGCGACGTCGATCCCAGCTGGCCCGCGGGCATCGCCTACGTGGTGATGTTCGGCGTGATGTTCGGCGACGCCGGGCACGGGCTGCTGCTGCTCCTGGCCGCAGCCCTGCTGTATCGGCGTCGCCCCCGGTGCCTGGCGTCGCTGCACACCATGTGGCCGTTCGTGGCCGGGGCGGGGATCGCGAGTGCGCTGGCCGGGGTCGCCTATGGCGAGTTCTTCGGCCCGACGGGCGTGTTGCCGGTGCTGTGGCTGGACCCGGTGGGCCAGCCGCAGCGGTTGCTGGTGAGCGCGGTCGCCTTCGGCGGTCTCCTGCTGGCGTTGGCCTACACGGCAGGGACCGTCAATCGCTGGCGGGAGGGCGGCCCGTCCACCGCGCTCTACGCGACTTCCGGGATGGCTGGCTCCGGCCTGTTCCTCGGGTTGGTGCTGGCCGCCGCCGGGGTGTACCTGCACGTCGACGCGATCGCGCTGCTCGGGGCGGTGATCGCGACGTGCGGTCTGGGGCTCGCCGCGATCGGGCTGTTCGTCGCCTCCGGCGGTGGATTTGCCGGGACGGTCCAGACGGGCGTTCAACTCTTCGACGCGGTGGTGCGGATCGGCTCGAACCTCGTCTCCTTCGCGCGGCTCGCGGCCTTCGGACTCACCCACGCCGCCCTCGGCCAGATCGTGTGGCGCGGCACCACGGCGCTCGCGCACCGAGGGCCCGGGGCGCTGGTCGGGGCGGTGCTGCTGTTCGTCGTCGGCAACGCCGTCGCGTTCGCGCTGGAGGCCCTGGTGGCCGGAGTGCAGGCGCTGCGGCTGGAGTTCTACGAGCTGTTCTCCCGGGTTTTCCAGGCGCAGGGCCGTCCGTTCCGTCCCTGGCACGTGCCCGTGCGACACACGGAGGTTTCACCGTGACCACCTGGCTGATCGCCCTGCCTGCTTTGGTCGCCGCCTTCTGTGCGAGCCGTTGGCTGATCCGTCGGTGCGCAGGGAGGGCGCTGCGGTGGATCCTCGCAGCCAACTCCCTTCTGGTCGGCGGAGCACTCGTGTTGCTGATCGTCGCGTTGAACGGCGGTGGCGCGCAAGCGGCTCCCGCAGCCGCGACCACCCACGGCTCGGGCTCCGGCTCGGCCGCGCTGATCGGTGCCGCCATCGCGGTCGCCGGATCGTCGATCGGCGCTGCCATCGCCGTCGCCTACACCGGAGCGGCGGCGCTGGCGGTGATGAGTGAGCGGCCGGAGATGTTCGGCCGGGCGATGGTCATCGTCGGACTCGCGGAGGGCATCGCCATCTACGGCCTGGTCGTCGCGATCATCCTGATCGGAAAGTCCTGACCGTGGGCACAGTGGCCGCCATCGGTGAGCGGACCAGGGTGGCCGCACTGGCCCTGGCCGGTGTCACAGTGGTACCCGCCGAGGGCCCCGAACACGTGCGGGAGGCGTGGGCCGCCCTGCCGACGGACGTCACGCTCGTGATCGTCACACCCGCCGCCGCCGACGCCTTGGGGCCCGAAGCGCTGGACGGTGTCCGCCCGCTGACCGCGGTGATGCCGGTATGACGGCGCCCGGCACCGAGCGGTCCGACGCCCTGGAGCCGGTCCGTGACGCGTTGCTGCGCGCCGCCCGGAAGGACGCCGAAGCGGTGCTCACTGAAGCCCACCGGGCCGCCGCCGCAGTCCTCGACGAGGCCCAAGCAAGGGCGACAGCGATCCTCGACGAAGCCCGCACTCAAGGCACCGCGGACGGGACGGCGGACGGCGCCGCGCTCCGCGTACGAGCGCGCCGCACCGTGCGGGCCCGCGAACTGGCCGCCCGGCGCGAGGCATACGACGAACTGCGCCGGCGCGCGACAGCGCGGGTACGGCGGCTGCGGACCGAATCGGAATACCCGTCCATGCGCGACGAGTTGGTGGCACGTGCCCGTCAACTCCTCGGCGCCGACGCCTCGGTCAGCGAAGACCCCGATGGTGGAGTGGTGGCCACCGCTCCCGGGCGCCGCGTCGACCTCACGCTGGACGCCCTGGCCGGGCGGGCGCTGGAACGGTTCGCCGCGCAGGTGGAGACCCTGTGGGCGCCATGACCCGGGAGTGCCGTGTGCTGCGCGTCGCCGGCCCGCTCGTCGAGTTGGAGTACGTGGGCGGCACCGCGATGTACGACCTGGTGTCCCTGGGCGAGGCCGGGCTGACCGGAGAGGTGGTGGCGGTCAGCGGGGACGTGGTCACCGTCCAGGCGTACGAGTACACCGGAGGGCTCGCTCCTGGGCACCGGGCCCGGCCGCAGGGGCGGCCGCTGACAGTGCGGTTGGGACCCGAGTTGCTGGGTGGGATCTTCGACGGCCTGTTGCGCCCACTGTCCGACAGCGGCGACTGGCTGCTGCCCGGCAGGCGCGAGAGACACGACGCGGACCGCTCGTGGTGGTTCACACCTCGCGTGGCCGACCAGCAGCAGGTGGCCGAAGGGACGGTGCTGGGCGAGATCCGCGCGGCGGGGCCGGTGCCCGTCCGTGTCCTCGTGCCACCGGGGTGCCACGGACGGGTCACCCACCTCGCCGCCGAGGGACGTCACCCGGGCGACACGGTCCTGGCGGTGGTGAACGGCACCGAGATCGGGATGGGCGCGAACTGGCCGATCCGCCGCCCACGCCCCGTCCGCGAGCGAGTCACCGCACGTGAGCCCCTCAGTACCGGTCAGCGCGCCATCGACCTGCTGTTTCCCGTGGCCCGAGGGAGCACGGTCGCCGTACCCGGTGGCTTCGGCACGGGGAAGACCGTGCTGCTCCAGCAGATCGCCAAGTGGTGTGACGCCGACGTCATCGTCTACGTCGGCTGCGGTGAGCGCGGCAACGAGATGGCGGACGTGATCACCGAACTGTCCGCTCTGGAGGACCCGCGTACCGGAGGGCGGCTGGCCGACCGGACAGTGGTCATCGCCAACACCTCCAACATGCCGATGATGGCTCGCGAGGCCAGTGTTCACACCGGCGCCACGGTCGCCGAGTACTTCAGGGACATGGGACTGGACGTCGTCGTGATCGCCGACTCCACCTCCCGCTGGGCCGAGGCACTGCGCGAATTCGCCTCCCGCACAGGCGGGTTGCCCGCCGAGGAGGGATATCCCGCCGGGCTCGCCTCCGCGATCGCGGCCTTCTACGAACGGGCCGCCGCGGTCACGACCCTCGGCGGTGCCCGGGGCTCCGTCACGGTGATCGGTGCGGTCTCCCCGCCCGGCGGCGACATGACCGAACCGGTCACGGCGCACACCGAACGGTTCGTGCGCTGTCTGTGGACCCTCGACCGGGACCTGGCCTACGCCCGCCACTACCCGGCGATCTCCTGGTCGGGCTCGTTCTCCCGCGACGCCACCGCGCTCGCCGACCCGGCCCGGGCCGAGGGGCGCGGGCGGGTCGCGGCGCTACTGGCCGAGGCCGACCGGCTGGCCGATCTCGTAGACCTGGTCGGTATCACCGCCCTTCCCGACCAGGAACGCGTCAGCGTGCTCGCCGGTCGGCTGATCCGGGAAGGCGTGCTCCAGCAGAACGCACTGTCGGCGCGGGACGCGTACTGCGCCCAGGAGAAGACCACGGCGCTGGTCGACTCGGTGCTCGCGGTGGTGGCGGAGTGCCGCGCACTGGTCGACTCCGGCATCCCGGCGGCCACCGTCGAGGAGGTCGACTTCGCACCCGTGCTGCGCGCCCGTGAGGAAACCGGCCCGCACGACGCCGCGGGCGTCACGGAACGGCGGAACACGATGCTCGCCCAGCTGCGGGAACTGCCATGACGGCCATCGGCGAGATCGAGTACACGCAAGTCAGGGAGCTACGCGGCCCGCTCGTGGTGATCGGCGGCGTGGCGGGGGTCGGCTGGGACGAGTTCGTGCGGATCGTCCTCGATTCCGGCGAGCAACGCCACGGGCTGGTGCTGGAGGTCAACCGCGACCTGGCCATCGTGCAGGTGCTGGAGGACACCGCCGGTATGGACCCGGAACGCGTCCGAGCGTCCTTCGCGGGAACGCCGCTGCGCGTGCCGGTCGGACAGGGGTGGCTCGGGCGGATCTGCAACGGGCGCGGGGAGCCCGTCGACGGTGGGCCGCCGGTTTTCGGACCCACCAACGCGGCGGTCGGCGGCAGCCCGATCAACCCGGTGCGCCGAGAGCCGCCCGGCGAACCCGTGCTGACCGGCGTGGGCGCGATCGACGCGCTCACCACGTTGGTGCGCGGCCAGAAGCTTCCGGTGTTCTCCGCGGCGGGCCTGCCGCACCTCGAACTGGCGACGCAGATCGCGGCCCAGTCCACCGTCCGGGGAGAGCCGTTCAGCGTGGTCTTCGCCGGGATGGGACTCACCCACGCCGACGCGACGTTCGTCCGGGACGCCCTGGAGGAGCGGTCCGCCGCAGGTGAACTTGTCCTGCTCCTCAACACCGCGGACGACCCGGTGATCGAACGGATCCTCACCCCCCGCCTGGCGCTCACCGTCGCCGAGCACCTGGCCTTCGAAGAGGGCAGACATGCCCTGGTGGTCATGTCCGACATGACCGCGTACGCAGAGGCGCTGCGGGAGGTCTCCGCGGCCCGCGGGGAGGTGCCGGCACGCCGCGCCTACCCCGGCTACCTGTACAGCGACCTGGCCTCGCTGTACGAGCGCTGCGGGCGGATCCGGGGGCGGCCGGGCTCGGTCACCGTCCTGCCGGTACTGACCATGCCGGCGAACGACATCACCCACCCGGTCCCGGACCTGACCGGCTACATCACCGAGGGCCAGATCGTGCTGTCGCACGAAGTCCACGCGCAAGGGGTCTACCCGCCGGTGGACGCGCTGTCCTCGCTGTCCCGGTTGATGCGCAAGGGCGCCGGGCCCGGCCGTACCCGCGCCGACCACCTTGAGGTCGCCGCGCAGTTGCTCGCCGCCCTCGCCCGTGCCCGGCAGGTCCGCGAGCTGGCCGACCTGGTCGGGCGGTCGGCGCTGAGCTCGACTGACGCCCGGTACCTGGACCTGGCCGAGGCCTTCCTGCACCGCTTCGTGGCGCAACGCGTGGACGAGGCGCGTCCGCTCGACGAGGCGCTGGAGCGCGCCTGGCAAGTGCTGCTCACCCTGCCGCGCAGCCAACTCACCATGCTGCCAGCGGAATTGATCGACGCACATCAACCGCCGGAGGCGAAGGAGCAGGACGGATGACCACGACACACCGCGTGCCACCCGGCCGGGCCGGACGCCTGCGCCTGCGCCACAAGCTCGACGCCGCCAACCGCGGCGCCGACCTGCTGGAGCGCAAGCTGCGCATCCTGCGCGACGAGCACCAACGCAGGCTGCGTGCCGAGGAGGCGGCCTCGCGGGCCTGGCACGAGCGGTCACGCGAAGCGGAGCAGTGGTCATTGCGCGGCCTCCTGCTGAGCGGAGAACGCGCTCTGGACATGGCGTGCCCGGCTGCCTCCGCGCGGGTTGACGTCGAGTGGTCCACATCCATGGGCGTGCGCCACCCCGCCGGGTTCTCCTACGTCGCGGCGGTCCGAGCCGACACCGAACCGTTGCCCCGGAACACCGCGTTGGCGCACGCGGAGCGGGCCTACCAGGAGGCTGTGCGGGCGGCGGCCGCGTACGCCGTGGCGCGCGCCGCCGCCCGCCTCGTCGGCGACGAGGCGGCCCGCACCCGCCAGCGAGTGCGCGCGTTGCGCCGCCACTGGATCCCCCGGCTGACCGAAGTGCTCGCGGCAGCGGACCTTGCCTTGGAGCAGGCTGAACACGAGGACTTCGTCCGTCACCGATGGGCCGCCGAAGCCCGGCGGACCGCGCAGTGGCGGGGCGATGAGCGCGGGAGGCAGCCATGACCACCAGCACCTGGGCCGGAGACATCGTGGTAGGCGTCGACGGCTCGGAGGACTCTGACCGCGCTCTCGACTGGGCCGCCGCCGAGGCCGACCGCC